>NZ_BTGS01000005.1:0-214462 GCF_042851395.1 Altererythrobacter sp. MTPC7
GACAAAGGTGCAAGGTGCTAACGCTGCGTGAAGCCATCGGCCAAGGTAACTCGACCATTTCATCACGGATCATCAAGGCGAGAGTGGCGACTAAGACGCCTTTACTCGGACTGTGCAGGCGATGGCAGGAAAGTCGAAATCAGCTCCGGAAACATCGTCTTCGGACGATTGGGACGATTGAAGCGGAACTCGAACTTTTTGGCATAGGAGCCGAGGTATCTCGGGCTAACGCTGACGTGCGCTCCGGAGATTGCGCATTTTAGATGCCGCCAGAAGTTGTCGTTGCCATTGACGGTTGCACCATTTGCCAAGACATATTTGTTAATCGAGTGATCAATCTGCTTCTGCCAATAGCCATTCAACGTCGACAAGCCGCCGTAAACAACGTACGAATCAGTGTGGATTTGGCTGTAGGGGCGCACGTTCTTGACGATATGGTGTGGCAATGTGCCGCTTTTACGGCTTGGAACCATTTCGGTGACAACATCGCCGCTCTCATTGAGCATCCCGAAGACGACTGTTCTGCCTTTGCCGCCCATACCGTTGCGGCGATATCCGCCAACCAACGTTTCATCGATCTCAACCGTCTTAAAGGGACCGCCAATGGGCTTGTCGCCGTCAACGTCCGCCATGTACTCGCGGATCAGCTTCGCCATGGGCCAAGCCGTCTTGTAGGTGACGCCTAGCTGACGCCGCTATTCCTCGTTCGATACGTCGTGGCGCAACGTGGTGAACAGTTGGATGGCATAAAACCAAAGCTGTAACCGTGTGCGCGTCTTTGCAAACGGGGTGCTCACGGTTGGGTGCGATGGTGGCCGCACCGCTGACCACGAATAAGCGCGCTCTGCCTTGATGCGAAGCCCCTTAGACGCGCGCTCACACTTGGCACTCGAAGCCTTCGCCAAAGCGAACATCAATGAGGTCCTGGAGACAAGTCTCGTCGTCAGGAAACTGGCGGAAGAATTGGGCGGTAGTGAGGGGTTTTGTTGTAGTGCCCATTATACAGCCACAAACCGTTTCGTATGGTAAGGGGATACACCCAATTGGGGGCTGTTCGTGGCTTATTCGTTCATTATTCCGCAGATTCTGGTCGCGTAAACGTCTGTTTTCTGCGATTTTCGGCACTAGGCGTTGTCTTCCGAAGGTAGAGGTCACAGGTGTGAATCCTGTCGGTTGCGCCAGCTTTTCTGTACTTTTCGGCGGCCTCCTTCACCCGCGCGCCGTGCGAGCTTGCCCGTTCGTGGTGCCGGCTCTATCCGGGAGGGATGGGAGCGGAGGTCAAGAAGGCGCGGCGGGTCACCTCGATCGATGTCGCCGAGGCTGCTGGCGTGAGCCAGTCGACCGTCAGCCGTGCGCTGTCCGGATGCGACAGCATTACGGAAGCGACGCGCAGCCGCGTGATAGAGGCCGCGCGCAAGCTCCAGTACCGCGTCAACGAACATGCAGCGCGCCTGCGCCGGGGCAGCACGGGCACGCTGGCCGTAATCGTGATCGGCCGGGCGGGCGCTGCGCCGGGCGCGATCAATCCCTTCCATTACAAACTGCTGGGCGCGGTCTGCGCAGAAGCTTCGGCACGCGGGCTCGATGCGCTCGTCTCGTTCCAGTGCGACCCCGCGCAGTTCTACCACGACTATATCGAGAGCGGGCAGGCCGACGGCATCATCCTGATCGGGACGACGGTGAACACGCCTGCCTGGGATTTCCATGCCCCGCTGCTGGAACGGGCAAACGTGTCGAGCTGGGCTTCGCCGTTCGACAAGGAAGTGGAAATCCGGTCCGACAATGCAAGCGCTGCCCGCATCGCGGTGGAGCGGCTGGCACGCGCGGGGCACCGTGCCGTAACCTTCGTCGGCCAGCCGACGGGCGACCAGCCCCAGTTCGGCGAACGGTATCGCGGCATGGTCGCGGCGGCGGAAGATGCGGGGCTTGCCCATGACTGTATCGTGCCGCCCAGCAATGCCACGCGGGCCGAGGAAGGGCGCGCCGCGATCCAGGCCATGATGGCCTCCGGCAAGCCGATGGATGCCCTGTTCTTCGCCTGCGATGCGCAGGCGCTGGGCGGTCTCGGCGCGCTGGCAGAGGCCGGGTGCGACGTGCCCGGCGCTGTCGGCGTCATCGGTTTCGACGGAGTGGAGGGCGGGGCGCACAGCAACCCGCCGCTCACCACGATAGAACCGGATTTCGCGCAGGCCGCCCGCCTGCTGGTCGAACGCAGCCTGTCCGGCGAGGAGCCTGAAGAGGGCGAGGGCGGGACGGCCCGCGCACCGGTCCGCCTGGTGGAACGGGCCAGTGTTTCGAGCTGAGGGGCGCGGGTTTTCGCCGCCTGCCCGTGCCTAGCTGACCTGTCTTTCCTGCCCTTCCCAATAGGGCGCGCGCAGTTCCCGGCGCAGGATCTTGCCCGACGGATTGCGCGGCAGGGCCTCGATGAAATCGACCGATTTGGGGCATTTGAAGCCCGCGATGCGCTCTTTGGCGTAGGCAATCACGCCGTCCTGCTCGAGCGAGCATCCCGGTTTTGCGACCACCACGGCCTTCACAGCCTCGCCCCATTTTTCGTCCGGCACGCCGATCACGGCGACATCGGCGATATCGTCATGCCCGTAGAGCGCGCTTTCGACCTCGGCCGGATAGACGTTCTCCCCGCCGGTGATGATCATGTCCTTGATCCGGTCCTGGATGAAGAGATAGCCTTCCTCGTCCAGTATGCCGGCATCGCCCGTCAGCAGCCATCCGTCCTCGGTCAGCGTCTTCGCGGTCTCTTCCGGCCGGTTCCAGTATTCGATCATGACGCAGTCGCTGCGGATTGCGACCTCGCCGATTTCGCCGGCGGGCAGGCGCCTACGGTCTTCGTCGAAAATGGCGATTTCGACGCCCGGCAGCGGCTTGCCTGCGCTGCGCATCTTGTCTTCGCGCCCCGGCCGGTGGTCTTCCGGGGCCAGGCTGACGACCGTCCCCCAGGTTTCGGTCATGCCGTAGAGCTGGGCGAATTCGCAGCCCAGCCGATCGACCCCTTCCTTCAGCAGGTCGAGCGGGATGGGGGACGCGCCGTATGTCAGCCCCTTCACGCTGGAGAAGTCGGCATTTTCCGCATCGGGATGGGCCAGCATGATCCGCAGTGCCGCCGGGACCAGGAATATCCATTTCACCTTGTGCCTGCGAATATCGGCGATGGTCAGCGCCGGGTCGAATTCGGCATGCAGGATCAGCTCTGTCCCCGCCTGCGCGGCGTTCATTGCCGATCCCAGCCCGGCGATATGGCCATAGGGCATGGCGAGGATCATCGTGTCGCCGGGTTCCGCGCAGTACCAGTAGATACCTTCGCGCTGCAGCACGGGCCTGAGATTGGTGCCGTTCCAGTGGCTGAGGACGACGCCCTTGGGCCGCCCCGTCGTGCCCGAAGTGTAGAGCTGCACCACCGGATCGTCGCGGGTGACCTCTGCCGTGACGGGGGCATCGGACTGGCTGTCCCGCCACTGCGCGAATTCCTCGCCCATCGCGATCTTGCGGCCCGCGAAGGACACGCCGGAAAATTCGTCTTCCACGAACAGGACGGGGGCGGTGCTGTCTTCCAGGATCCAGGCGACCTCTGCCGGGGCGAGGCGCCAGATGACCGGCACGATGACGAAACCGCCCCGGGCCGCCCCCAGAGTCAGTTCCACCGCCTGGTCCGAATTCTTGCCCAGATACGCGACCCGGTCGCCCTTCCGCAGGCCCAGCGCGGCAAGGCCGTTCGCGATCTGCGTCGCCCGCCGGTCATACTCGGCGAAGGTGGTCACCCGCTCGCCGAACCGCAGGGCCGGGGCATCGGGCTGCGCCTGCGCGTGATGGGCCAGTGCGTCTCCGAACGTGTCGTGGTTGATTGCCTCGGTCATCGGTCTCTCTCCAGCGGTCCGGTGCGAATCGCCCGGATCTCGTCTTGCGTACGAGAGTGTCTGCCTTCGCCGCCTGCGTAAAGCGTTGCTGCAAATCGACGTCCAAGGGCTGCCAGCGGACGGTCATCGGTGACATCGGCCATGCAAAGGCTGGCATGGACGCGCCGAATGCGCTTATGCGGGCAGCAACCATGGCCGACCCAGCGCGACCCGATACGAACAAGAGGCTCAGTGCAGAGCCCGGACTGCCCGTGACCGGCGTGCTGTATAATCCGCGCAGCCACCGCAATCGCGGGAACGAGCCGCGCGAACTCGATTACCCGGTCATCCGTGTGGAGCAGCCGCAGCGCCGCCGCGATCTGAAGGCTGCGATGCAGCGCTTCGTCGACAGCGGGGTGGAACTGCTGGTCATCAATGGCGGCGACGGGACGGTGCGCGACGCGCTGACCGGCGGAAACATGGTGTTCGGCGACGACTGGCCCGCCCTTGCCGTCCTTCCCCGGGGCAAGACCAATGCGCTGACCATCGATCTCGACATGCCGCGCAGCTGGTCGCTGGAAGAAGCGATCCTGGCCCACCGCGACGGGCGCAAGCTGAAACGCCGGCCCCTGGTGCTGGAGCCGATGGGCGAGACGGACGATCCGCTTGTTCGCCTCGGCTTCATTCTCGGCGCAGGCGCATTCGTCGCGGCGATCGACAGCGGGCAGGGCGCACACCGGCTGGGCGCATTCGAAGGGCTGGCCGTGGGCGCGACTGCGACCTGGGGTTTTCTTCAGATGCTGTTCGGGTCGGACCGCAATCCGTGGAAACGGGGCGCGCCGATGGATGTGAAGCTGGGGCCGGACCTCGAACCGCTGCCGCACAGCCGCCATGGCGAGCCATCGCGCCGCAGCGCGCTTTTCGCCTCTACCCTGCAGCGTTTCCCCGCCGGGCTGGACCCGTTCAGCGAACTGCCCGGCCCGATCCGCGTCTTCGCCGTCGACCGGTTCCTGCGCCGCTTCGCATTCCAGCTGCCCCCGATCCTGAAGGGCTGGCGGCCGGACTGGATGGCGGAAGCGGGGCTGCACCGGGCCAGCACCGACCGCATCGACCTCGACCTTGGCGACGGCTTCATCCTTGACGGGGAGCGTTTCGATCCCGGGCGCTATTGCGTGACCCCGGGTCCGGAACTGACCTTCGTGGTTCCGTGACGGCTGCCGGGCGATGACGGGCAGCCTTAAAGAACGCGTCGCCGGGGCAGTGGCGCGGGATGTCCGGCCCGAAGTGGCGGCGTTCGCAAAGGCCCTGGCGCAGGAGACGGGCGCGGTCGCCGCGCTGTTCTACGGCTCCAACCTCAGGACGGAATCGCTCGACGGGGTGCTCGATTTCTACCTGCTTCACGAAGGGCCCCAGCGCGAACGCATCTGGCCGCGCGTCAGCTATCACGAACGCCCCGCGGGCGAGGAAATGCTGCGCGCCAAGGCGGCGACGATGAGCATGGGGCAATTCGCGAAGGCTGCCCGCGGGGACAGCCGCGACACCACCATATGGGCGCGCTTCGTCCAGCCCAGCGCGCTGGTCTGGGCCCGCGACGACGCCGCGCGCGACGCGGTGCTCCTGGCGCTGGCCGATGCCGCCCGCACTGCGGCGCGGCTGGCGGCGGCGCTGGGGCCGCGCAGCGGACAGGCCGCCGATTTCTGGCGCGCGCTGTTCAAGGCGACCTATACGGCGGAATTCCGGGTCGAGAAAGCGGGGCGGGAGGATTCCATCCTCTCGGTTAACGCAGCCCATTTCGACGGCCTGCTGCCGGCGGCATGGATTGCGGACGGCCTCGCCTTCGAGCAGGTCGGCGGCACGCTCGCCCCTCGGTTCGCGGCGGGCGAGCGCCAGCGTATCCTGCGCTCGTGGGCAAAGCGGCAACGGCTCGGCAAGGCGCTCAACATCGTCCGGCTCGGGAAAGCGACGACGACCTTCGAAGGGGCCGCGAAATACGGTGCATGGAAGGTCGAGCGGCACACCGGCGTGGCGCTGGAAGTGACGCCCTTTGCCGAAAAACACCCGCTACTGGCCGCGCCCGGCGCGCTCATCCGCGTGCTGCGGGCAAAGCGCGCCGCCAATCGCGACCTTTGAAGTCCGGGTGTGCGTTCGGATGACCGTCAGAAATACCGCATCTGGATAGTGATGCTCTCGACCCCGTTACCGACATCGAACCGGGTCTTCTTATAGCTCGGCTTGCCGAGGTTGAAGATATTGATCGACGGGTTGTTCGACATCGCACCGCCGTCGGCGCGGATATCGGTCTTGCCGTTGCCGTTGACGTCGTGGCGCACGGCAACCCCGTAGGTGCCGGCCGAGGGCACGGGCATGCAGAAGGTCATCGTGCCGGCTTTCGCAGGCGCTTCCATCCGGTAGATCCAGCGGCCCGATTCCAGCCAGTCGGCTTCCGTCCCGCGATAGGATTGCACCCGCACGCGGCCCGACGAAGACTTGATCCCCTGCACCGTCACCCGCACGGCAGGACCGGCGCCGGCGGCGCACTTGCCCATGTCGTTTGAGATTTTCTGCCGGTACTGTGCCGAAGCCGGCGCGGAGATGCCGCCTGCGACGAGGCCGACGCCCATCACGGCGGCAAGCGCGTATTTCGAAGCTGTCTTCATAAAATCAGTTCCCTTTCGGGCGCCTTTTTCAAGCAGGCCTGCCCGTATCCTTGCGCTGCTATTTAGCCGGTTGGCTGTGAATTCAGCGTGAATTGGCGCGATCCGTGCGCCTTTTGCGGTGTATCGATGTGGATAAGGAAAGACGCGTCGTTGATGCATGATTCGCGCCTCAGCTAGGAGTACCCATCGCAGCAGAGCCCGAACATACCATGCCGCCAAAACAGCCGCTGATTTCCCCTAGCATCCTGTCCGCCGATTTCGCGCGCCTGGGCGAAGAAGTGCGCGCCGTCGACGAGGCGGGTGCGGACTGGATCCATGTCGACGTGATGGACGGACATTACGTCCCGAACATCACGATCGGCCCGATGGTGGTGAAGGCCCTTCGCCCGCATTCGAAGAAGGTGTTCGACGTCCACCTGATGATCTCGCCGGTCGATCCCTACCTGCAGGAATTCGCCGATGCGGGCGCGGACATCATCACCGTCCATCCCGAGGCGGGGGCCCATGTCCACCGCACCGTGCAGGCGATCAAGGGCATGGGCAAGAAGGCGGGCGTGTCCCTCAATCCTGGCACGCCGGTGGAGGTGCTGGACAATCTGATGGACATGATCGACCTCGTCCTGGTGATGAGCGTCAATCCCGGCTTCGGCGGGCAGAGCTTCATCGACAGCCAGCTGGCAAAGATTTCCGCCATCCGGGAAAAGATCGATGCCAGCGGCCGCGACATCCACCTGGAAGTGGATGGCGGGGTCAATCCCGAAACCGCGAGGCAATGCGTCGCGGCGGGGGCCGATGTCCTCGTTGCGGGTTCCGCCACGTTCAAGGGCGGGCCCGATTGCTACGCGGCCAATATCGCCGCGCTGAAAGGCGAGGGCTGATGACCGACCGGCTGGACTCCCTGCATGCGGGTGAGGCCCGCGCGGAGACGGACTTGAACGCCGAAAACGGTGCGGTCGAAACCGGGGCGTCCGAAGCCGGGGCAGACAGCCAGCTGGCCATCCCGCTGAGCGGCGGTTCGGCCAGATCGGGCGACCGCACGGACGATCTCGTGGTCGATGCACAGGGGTCCACGGTCGAGCGGGAAGTGAATGCCCGCATCCTCGAGCCTTCGCGCGCCCTGGTGCCGAGCGATCTTGCCGCGCCAACGCTGGGGGCGGCCGACCGCTTCCTGCGCTTCGCCTATCGCATGGGCATTCCGGGCCATACGCTGACGTCCCCGCTCAAACGCCCGGCGCGTCCGCGCGTCGCGGCGATCGTCGACGGCCCCCTGAGCGGCGACCGGGCCAGCGGCGTTGCCCTGCGGGCGGGCCATTTCCTCGTGCACGGCGTCAAGGCGCCGATCGCGCAGATGGACTTTGCCTCGTCCTCCGTCCGGCTGACGCCGCCGTTCCAGCGTGTCGTCCACGGCTTTGCATGGATGCGCGACCTTGCCGGCGCCTGTCCGCGGCAGCAGGCAGCCCCGGTCGCCTCGCGCATCACCGCACGCTGGCTCGATGCCAATCCGCGCCCCGGCAAGGGCGCGGCCTGGGATGTCGAGCAGGTCGGCAATCGCCTGCTGGCATGGCTCGTCCATGCCCCGCTGGTCCTCGACGACGTCAAGCTGCGCGACCGTCTGCTGGATTCGATGGCCGAAACCGCGCGCTGGCTCGATCGCAATGTCGGCAAGGCGCAGGACGGCATCGGCCTTATCACCGGCTGGACCGCCATCGTCGCTGCAGGGCTGCTGCTGTCCGATGGCCGCGCCCGTCGCCTGTTCGGCGAAGCGGGTCTGGCCCGGGCGCTGGGCGACTGCATTGCAGAGGATGGCGGCGTCCTGTCCCGCAGCCCGCTGGCGCAGATGGATGCTCTGGCCCTGCTGGTGGAGCTGACCGCCTGTTACGAGGCGACGGACCGCGACCCGCCCGAAGCCATCGCGACGATGATGGAACTGCTCGTCCCGCCGCTTCTGGGCCTGCTCCACGGCGAAGCGGGTCTGGGCAACTGGCAGGGATCGGGCGCCACCCCGACGGAGAAAGTCGCGGCGCTGGTGCGCGCCAGCGGCGTGCGGACCCGCCCGCTGAAGGACGTGCGCCAGTGGGGATACCAGCGCGCGACCGGTGCGAAGACGGTGCTGCAATTCGATGCCGCGCCTCCGCCTCTGCCGCGTCATGCCCGCACGGGCTGCGCCAGCACGCTCGCTTTCGAGATGTCGGACAATGGCCAGCGCCTGATCGTCAATTGCGGCGGCGCTGCGCTGGCCGGCGGTATGGTCCCGCACCGGATCGAACAGGGCCTGCGCGCCACCGCCGCGCATTCGACGCTGGTGCTGGACGACGTCAATTCGACGGCTGTGCATATAAAGGGGCAGCTGGGTAGCGGCGTGAACGAGGTCGAGGTCGACCGGCGGCAGCTGAAGACCAACCAGGGCGCAGCCACCCGTATCGAGGCCACGCATGACGGCTATGCCGCGCGTTACGGATTGCACCACCGCCGCATCCTCGTCCTGCGGGACGATGGCAGCGAGCTGCGCGGGGAAGACGTGCTGGTTCCGGTGGGCAAGAAGGGCAAGCGCGGCAAGATCGGCTTCGCCATTCGGTTCCATATCGGCCAGGGCATCGACCTGCGGCTGAGCGACGACCGGCGCGGTGCCAGTCTCGGCCTGCCCGACGGGCGGCTGTGGCAATTTCGCGTGGCAGGCGATGCCGCCGGTGAACTGGGTATCGAGGAAAGCATGTGGGTTGACGGGCAGGGGCGTCCCCAGCCTATCGAGCAGCTGACATTGCAAGGACTGACATCGCGCAGCGGCGGGAGCTTCTCCTGGTTGTTCAAGCGGATGAGCTGACCAAAGACGGGAAAGACGAATACATGGGTGATGTAACGATCCGCCGGGCCCTCCTTTCGGTGTCCGACAAAACCGGTCTTGCCGATCTGGCAGGCAAGCTGGCGAAGGCCGGGGTTGAGCTCATTTCCACCGGCGGGACCGCACGGATGCTGCGCGAGGCCGGGATGGATGTGCGCGACATCTCGGACATCACCGAGTTTCCGGAGATGATGGATGGCCGCGTCAAGACGCTCCATCCAAAAGTGCATGGCGGATTGCTGGCCGTGCGCGACGATGCGGACCACGCCGCCGCGATGGAAACCCACGGAATCGGCGCCATCGACCTCGTGATCGTCAATCTCTATCCCTTCGAAGCCACCGTGGCGAAGGGCGCGGAGCGGGACGAGATCATCGAGAACATCGATATCGGCGGACCCAGCATGGTTCGTTCGGCTGCAAAGAATCACCGCTATGTCACGATCGTGACCGACCCGGCGGATTACGATACGCTCGCCAGCGAACTGGCGGACGGCAATGGCGCGACCTCGCTCGACTTCCGCAAGCGAATGGCGGCCAAGGCCTTTGCCGCCACCGCTGCCTATGATTCCATGATCAGCCAGTGGTTCGCCTTTTCCGACCAGGGCCAAACCTTCCCGTCGATGCTGGCGGTGAATGGCCGCGACCCGGTGGAGCTGCGCTATGGCGAGAACCCGCACCAGAAAGCGGCGCTCTACACCCCGGTCGGCCCACATGCGAAGGGGATCGCGCAGGCCAGCCAGGTGCAGGGCAAGGAGCTGAGCTACAACAATTACAACGACGCCGACGCCGCGCTGGAACTGGTCAGCGAATTTTCCGGTGAAGAGCCTGCGGTCGTCATCGTGAAGCACGCCAATCCGTGCGGCGTCGCGCAGGCCCCGACCCTGCTGGAAGCGTGGGAAGCGGCGCTCGCCTGCGACAGCGTGTCCGCCTTTGGCGGCATCGTGGCGGTCAACCGGCCGCTCGACGGGCCGACCGCGGAAGCCATCTCGAAGATCTTTACCGAAGTCGTCGTCGCCCCATCGGCTGACGATGCCGCGCGGGAAGCCTTTGCGAAGAAGAAGAACCTGCGCCTGCTGCTGACCGGCGATATGCCCGCACCGCGCCGCGGCGGCTTGCTGGTCAAGCCGATTACCGGCGGCCTGCTGGTCCAGACGCGCGACAACGGCGCGATCACGCAGGACGAACTGAAGGTCGTGACCAGGCGCGAACCGACGGCACAGGAACTCAAGGATTGCCTGTTCGCCTGGACCGTAGCGCGGCACGTGAAATCGAACGCCATCGTCTATGCGAAGGACGGGGCGACGGCGGGCATCGGCGCAGGCCAGATGAACCGCCGCGATTCCAGCCGGATCGCCGCGATGAAGGCGGCGGAAGCGGCGGAGAAATACGACTGGCCGGAACCGCGCACCGTGGGCAGCGCTGTGGCGTCCGATGCCTTCTTCCCCTTCGCCGACGGCCTGCTGGCCGCAGCCGAAGCCGGGGCGACCGCCATCATCCAGCCGGGCGGCTCGATCCGCGACGACGAGGTGATTGCCGCCGCCGACGAGCGCGGCCTTGCGATGGTCTTCACCGGGATGCGCCATTTCCGGCACTGATCGGCAGGGATCAGCCGGGCATTCGCTCCAGTTCGATCGGCTGCCATCCCGTCAGGGTTAGCCGGTCGCCGCGGACTTCGTATCCCGTGACCGTGCGAAGGGCACCAAACAGCCGGGCATCGGCCTGCATCAGCGCGTCCTCGCATCGCCTCAGCGTGGTTGGCATCGAATCGAGCACGAGGCTACCGGGCCGGGGCGAGCGATAGGACGAGCCCCCGCTGTTGCAGCCCGTCCCGCCACCGATATAGTCGTGCGAAATCGTGACGCGGGCGTCTCGCGCGCCGTCCCACGCCTCCCCGCCAATCGACAGGACACGCCATTCGCCCTGTAATTCGGGCCGCGGCCCCTGTGGCCGGCCGAGCACGGCGCGGGTCCCGTCGGCAGAGGTCAGCACCAGCGAACCGTCCTCTTCCAGCGACCATCCGCTTGCCCGGTCGATGAATTCTGCCAGCAGCCTTTCCAGCGAGGCGGCCTGTGGACCGGAGCACTTGCCGATGATGACCGCCTCCCTCCGCGACGTTCTGAGATCGCCGCCGGGCGTTGCCTCGTAGAAGGCCGGATGTCCGCCCCCGCAGCCCGCCTCGTGGCTGAAGAAGGTTTCGCTCTGGAAATTGACGATGCCCTGATTGCCCGAAAACGGGGTATTGCCCACACTGCGTACTGCCCACTGCCCCTCGATAGCTGCGAAGGCCGATCCCGGACCCGTCACCGTTTCTTCGCTCGCAACGGCGGGAATGTCCGCGTTTTCTCCGGAGGGAGCGGGCGCCGGCCGGTCGGAACCGGGTTCGGCAGTACAAGCGGCCAGCAGGAGGGCAGAGACCGACGCTGCGATCAACCGGCTGCTACCTGTAATTTTCGGCAGGGTGAAAATCATGCGCAGCGCGCTCCCGATATGGCGGGCGGATGTTTGCGCGCCCGTGCCTGAACGGCGCGCAACCGGGCGGTTCAGCGGCTTGTAAACGGTCATGGTGTAACCACATGTCTGAAAACATCGAAAGCACCCCCATGTTCAAGTTCAAACGCGACCTTTACGCCAGTTTCGGCATCGGATTCCTCATCGGCCTCGGCATTGTCGGCGCGGCCTTCGCGCCGGGCGACCTGTCTGCCATTCCGCAGGCCGTTGCAGCGACGGTCGGCTGACGGTTCCTCGCCCGTGAAACGAACTCTCCTCCCCCTTCTGGCCGCAGCAGGTCTGGTCATGTCCGGTTGCCAGGGACCGGCCCTGGCGGCGGAAAACCACCTGAAGGCACCCGCGGCGGACCGCGCGGCGAAGGAAGCGCCCGGCCTGAAGACCGCGGTTTTCGCCGGTGGCTGCTTCTGGGGCGTGGAGGCCGTGTTCAGCCATGTCAAAGGCGTGACCAGCGCGGTATCGGGCTATCACGGCGGCACGAAACGCTCGGCCAGCTACAAGCTCGTCTCCAGCGGGATTACCGAC
The DNA here is from genome assembly GCF_042851395.1 of Altererythrobacter sp. MTPC7. Classification (NCBI taxonomy): domain Bacteria; kingdom Pseudomonadati; phylum Pseudomonadota; class Alphaproteobacteria; order Sphingomonadales; family Erythrobacteraceae; genus Altererythrobacter; species Altererythrobacter sp. MTPC7. Next base: position 12,378 of record NZ_BTGS01000005.1, read on the forward strand.
CACGTTGAGGCGGTGAAGGTTACCTATGACCCCAGCGTGGTGCGCTACGACGAATTGCTGCGCATCTTCTTCTCGGTCGTGGCCGATCCGACGCTGAAGGACCGGCAGGGCCCGGACCGCGGGCCGCATTACAATGCCGAGATCGTTCCGCTGAGCAGCGAGCAGCGCACGGTCGCGCTGACCTATCTTTCGCAGATCAAGCGATCGGGGAAATGGTCCAGGCCCATCGTCACCCCGATCCGGCCTGCAAAAACCTTCTACCCGGCGGAAACCTATCATCAGGACTTCGCCGCGAAAAATCCGAACCACGGATACATCTTGCGCTGGGACAAGCCGAAGGTCCGCGCGCTGGCGCAGTTCTTCCCCGAACATTACCGCGCCAGCTTCCGCCGCAATTGACCCTGCCCCCCTTCCGGCGCGTTCGGCAGGCGGGTCTGGCGAAGCGGCTTTGCCGTCGCTACATTGCCGGACATGAGTGAAACACACGCACCGGGCCACCGCGAACTGGCGGGCGAAGCCTTGTCGGATGCGGCGAAGGCGTCGCTCGAATCGAGCGGCGAGCGCTGGACCGGCATGCGCGCCGAAGTGTTCGAGGAACTGGCCAGCCACGACCGGCCCGTTTCCGCCTACGACATCGCCGACAACCTCTCGCGCAAGCGGGGAAGCCGCGTCGCGCCCAACAGCGTTTACCGCATCCTCGACATCTTCGTGAACGGCAACCTCGCCAACCGGATCGAGAGCGCGAATGCCTTCCTCGTCAATACGCATCCCGGTTGCCGCCACGACTGCGTGTTCCTGATCTGCGACGATTGCGGCACGGCCAGCCATTTCGACAATGACGAATTGACCGGTGCGCTGCGCCGGGCCGGGCAGGCCAAGGGGTTCTCCGATGTCCGCCCGGTGGTCGAACTGCGCGGCCTGTGCAGCGACTGCGCCTGAAGCCCTGATCTGCATACGGGGGCGAGGGTTGCTCTCGTTCATCGACAGGTCCCATTTCCGCGTGTAAGCGATTGGGCCATGACGACCCGCCCCGATACGCCGCTGCTCGACACCGTCGACACGCCCGAAGACCTTCGCAAGCTGAAGCCGGAACAGCTTCGGCAATTGTCCGATGAATTGCGGGCCGAGATGATCGATGCCGTCGGCAGCACCGGCGGCCATCTGGGCAGCGGGCTGGGCGTGGTGGAGCTGACCACGGCGATCCATTATGTTTTCAACACGCCCGACGACAAGCTGATCTTCGATGTCGGCCATCAGGCCTATCCGCACAAGATCCTGACCGGGCGGCGCGACCGCATCCGCACCCTGCGGCAGGGCGGCGGACTTTCCGGCTTCACCAAGCGGAGCGAGAGCGAATACGATCCCTTCGGCGCGGCGCATTCCAGCACATCGATTTCCGCCGGGCTCGGCTTTGCCGTGGCGAACAAGCTGAACGGCGCGCCGGGCAAGGCGATCGCGGTGATCGGCGACGGCGCGATGAGCGCCGGGATGGCCTACGAAGCGATGAACAATGCCGAACAGGCGGGCAATCGCTTGGTCGTGATCCTGAACGACAATGACATGAGCATCGCGCCGCCGGTGGGCGGCCTGTCGGCCTATCTCGCGCGAATGGTATCCTCCAGCGAGTATCTCGGCCTGCGCAGCCTCGCCTCGCGCATCACGCGCAAGCTGTCGCGCCGGGTGCACAAGGCGGTCGACAAGGCGGAGGAATACGCTCGCGGCATGGTCACCGGCGGCACCATGTTCGAGGAACTGGGCTTTTACTATGTCGGCCCGATCGACGGGCACAATCTCGATCACCTCGTGCCCGTGCTGGAAAATGTGCGCGACAGCGAACAGGGCCCGGTCCTGATCCATGTCGTAACGACCAAGGGCAAGGGCTACCAGCCCGCCGAAGACAGCGCCGACAAGTATCACGGCGTGCCGAAATTCGACGTCGTCACCGGCGAGAAGGCGAAGTCCAAGGCCGGGCCGCCCGCCTACCAGAACGTGTTCGGCGAAACGCTGGCGAAGCTGGCCGAAACGGACAGCCGCATCTGCGCCATCACCGCCGCCATGCCGAGCGGTACAGGCGTCGACAAGTTCGCCAAGGCGCATCCCGATCGCAGTTTCGATGTGGGCATCGCCGAACAGCACGGCGTGACTTTCGCCGCGGGGCTGGCGGCACAGGGCATGCGCCCGTTCGCCGCGATCTACTCGACCTTCCTGCAGCGCGCCTACGACCAGGTGGTGCATGACGTGGCGATCCAGAACCTGCCCGTGCGCTTCGCCATCGACCGCGCCGGGCTGGTGGGGGCCGACGGCGCGACCCATGCGGGCAGCTTCGACATTACCTATCTGGCGACCCTGCCGAATTTCGTGGTCATGGCCGCCGCGGACGAGGCGGAACTGGTCCACATGACCTATACCTCCGCCGAATATGACGACGGGCCCATCGCCTTCCGCTATCCGCGCGGCAATGGGGTGGGCGTGGACCTGCCCGAAACGCCGCAGAAGCTGGAAATCGGCAAGGGCCGCGTAGTGCGCGAAGGGACCAAGGTCGCCCTGCTGTCGCTCGGCACGCGACTGGCAGAGGCGGAAAAGGCGGCCGACCAGCTCGAGGCCAAGGGCCTGAGCACGACCGTGGCCGACATGCGCTTCGCCAAACCGCTCGATACGGCATTGATCGAGCGTCTGATGAAGAGCCACGAAGTGGTCGTGACGATCGAGGAAGGCGCCATCGGCGGCCTCGGCGCGCACGTACTGACCCATGCCTCTGACGAGGGCCTGACCGATGCGGGGCTGAAAGTGCGCACGCTGCGCCTGCCCGACATGTTCATCGACCACGACGACCCGGTAAAGCAGTATGACGAGGCCGGCCTCAACGCGCCCCACATCGTCGACACAGTGCTGAAGGCGCTGCGGCATAATTCGGCAGGTGTCGAAGAGGCGCGGGCCTGATTCCGGATCGGACTGAGGCATGGTGAACATCAGGAGAGCCCTTGCCTGGACCGTCGCCACTGGCGGGGCGCTTTGTCTGGCCTTTGGTGGAGCGCAGGCCCAGCATCCCTTGGTGAAGCAGCGTTTGCAGGCTTGGGACAACGCTGCGCCTACCCCATCGGCGGCGGAGATCGAGCCTGTGGTTCGGCAACTTCTGGAGGAACTTTATCCCCTGTCCCCAGCCTGTGCCGATGGGGAAATTGTCATTGAAAACGTGAGACCGGCGACGGCGGACCGATTCATTTTCCGCTCTGTCGCTATGCGGCAACTTAAAAACGGGTGGTTCGTGGAAACACGCTTGCCATCATGCGATTCCGAGCCTGTTCGTTTTCAGATCATGCAGACGGGCGATGGCAGCATGCGCGCTATCCGGGTAAATCGGGGTAATTCGATTGCGTGGGATTCCCTCTTCGTCGACACCCTCCCCCTGGCGAAGCTTGCAGCCATATCCGCTTTGAAGCGCATGGGCGTGGATTGTTCCGAAGATACGCAATTCACTCTTGGTGCGACACGCGTTGAGGCGCGAGGCGAAGATCTAGCCGAAGACAGCTTTGGAATACGCTATTCGGGAAGCTGGGCGGAAGTCTGGCCCCTGGTCGGCTGCGATCACCGCGTTGACATCCTGATCGAATTCACTGCCGACGGCGACGGCGGCGCCTACACGAATATTCCTGGCGATAGGGTGGCGGTCGCGGTCCGTTAATGGTTCTGGCTGGGCCTGGATCGCGCCCTACGTCAGCCATCGCCAGAGACCCGCCGCCATCCCTCCCGTCGGGATATGGGCGTAGGTGAGCGCCAGCCATAGCAGCGCGCCGCCGATCCACGGGACCGCCCCGATAGCGCCGACATGCGACAGGCGGGGCATGTAGGTGGTCTGTGCTTCCCAGTGCTCCCACGCCTCGCCCATTTGTCCGCGCTTCTTCCCGTCCTGCAGCTTCGCTCCGACCAGCGCGAGGAACAGCATCGCGCCCATGGTAATCAGCGTGCGCGGTGTGGGGGCCGCGATCAGGTGAGCGAGCGCGATCAACGCGAAGCCCCACATCATAGGGTGGCGTGTAACGCGCAGCGCGCCCTGCGGTGTGCCTTTTGCCTGCTTCGCTGCCATCGGCGTCGGCAAGGCCGGGTTCGGCCGGACGATCGAGCCGGTGAACAGGACCGACCCGGCAAGGCTCAACACGCTGGCGACAATCCAGACGCCGTCACCGAAACCGCCCCACAAGGGCGCGCCGCCGCCAACTGCGACGAAGGCGAAATAGATCCATGCCAGCGTCGCCGCGGCGACGAGGTTGTAGACCATCTGGAAGCCACCGGCGCCCAGCGCGCGAACCAGCGGCGCGCGCAAGGGGTGCGACAGTGCGAAATGGGTGCCGACAAAAGCGGTGTTGGCGGCGGCCAGCGAGAGGAGCGCCGGGTCCACCTGGCCCTTACTCCTGACCCTCGATGCCCAGCAGCTGGACCTTGAACAGCAAGGTCGCGCCGCCCGGGATCGGCCCCTTGCCCACCGGTCCGTAGGCCAGCGTGGCGGGGGCGGCGAGTTCGATCGTATCGCCCACGCCCATTTGCGGAATTGCCATCTGCCAGGCCGGGATCAGGCGGCCGAGCGGGAAGGTCGCAGGTTCGCCCCGATCGAACGAGCTGTCGAAGGTTTCCCCGTGGATGAAGGTCCCGGCATAATGCACGGTCACGGTGTCGGAGACGGAGGGCTTCGCGCCCGTGCCGTCCCCTTCGACCCTGCGCCACAGCAATCCGCCGTCGAGCGCACGCCAGTCGCCCGAGGCGGCCCGTTCGGCCAGGGCAAGCTGTTGCGCGCTGTGCCAGGCCATGTCCATCTGCGGACGCTCGGGCTCCTGCGCGAAAGTCACCGCGCCTACGGCAAGCGCCGCAGCACCAAGGGCATAGAATGTCGACTTCATCGCCGGTTCCTTCGTCGTCTTACCAGTCATAGGCCTTGGGCAGGTCGCTTTCGTCAAGGTCGCGGTAGCGTTCGCGAAGGCGTGACTGGTGGTTGGCAAGGGGCTGTTCCACCCCGTCGATGAACACGCGCTGCGGAGACGAGCCGACTTCCAGCGGATCGCCATCCCACATTACCACGTCGCCGGCTGCCCCCGGTGCGAGGACGCCGTAACGCCCGCCGAAGCCGGAGATTTCGGCCGGGATCGACGTGATGGATGCCAGCGCCTCCCCCCAGGTCAGGCCGGTGGCGCCCGGCACACGCGACAGGGCCACCAGGTTGCCCGCGAATTGCGGGGCGGTGCGCGGACCCGTGATGCCGCCCGACAGGCCGCCGATGGCGACCTTCACCCCGGCATCCACCATCCGTCCGATATTGCTCTGCGTAGCGGCCAGCTGCTCGAAACTGGCGGGCAGGTTGTCGAGCGGGTCGGCCACGACCGGAATGCCCGATGCCGCGATTTCGCGTGCGACCATCCAGCCCTCGCTCGCGCCGACCAGTACGAGGTCGAGCGCGGGAAATTCGTCGGTCAGGGCGATAGCCCGGCGGATGTCCGACGCGCGTTCGACCACGACGTAGAGCGGCTGTTCCCCGCGCACCACGGGCACGAGGGCGGCGGCATCGAAACGGGTAAGCAAGGTATCGTCGCCGCGCTGGGTCCGGTTGTCGACCAGCCTGGGATCGAGCGGGATGTCGTCGCCGGAAGATTGCTCTGCCGGGCGCGAAGGACTGCCCGGGATGCGGGCATCGGTGCCGTATTGCCGCGCCTCGCGCAGGGCGTTGCGGAGCAGGGCGTGCGAACCGGTGCGGCTGCCACCGCCCAGCCGGGCGCCGTATTCGCCCAGCGCCACGATCTGGAAGGCCCGCGCGCGGCGGAGCATGTCCGGATCCGCGCCGAGGTCGACGACCGCGCCCTGTCCGCCGAAGATGGAGGAAGAGGGGCGCGGCGAAACGCTGGCCCGGGTCACGCCGCCTGCGCGGCTGACTGCCACGTGCTGCGATGCCGGGTTGAGCGCGGTGGCCACGTCCAGCGCGGCGGAGAAGGGCGAATTGCTCGCCGCGATGTCGTTGCTCTCGCTGACGCCGTCGACGTCGTAGAGCCCGAGATCGGTCAGCGGTACGAAGAAGCCGGGCGTTATCCAGCTTCCCGTCCCGTCTACCGCCTGCATGCCCGCGGGCACTGCCGCGCCAGCACCGGCGGCGACGACGCGGCCTGCGCGAACGACGACCGTGGCGTTTTCCATCGGCTCGCTGCCGTCGCCGGTCGCGACAGTGGCATTGGTGATGGCGAAATCCTGCGCTGCGAGCGGCCCTGTAAGGGCGGCGGACACGGCGAGCGCGGCGGCGGTTTTCAGGAGGCGCTTCATTTCACATCTCCTTCGCCCGGCTGGCCGAGTTCGAAATCGCTCACCGGTTTGCGCTTGGGATCGGCGGCATCGTACATCAACGCGCCATCGACCCAGACCTTGTCCGGGCGGGAGTAGACGCTCAGCGGATCGCCGTTCCACAGCACGACGTCGGCCATCTTGCCTGTTTCCAGGCTGCCGGTCATGCCGTCGATGCCCATCGCCTTCGCCGCGTTCAGCGTGATCCAGGAAATGACCTCGGCATCGGGAATGGCGATACCCATGCGCGCACCGGCGGCCTGCGCCTTCGCTGCTTCCTGATTGAGGCGCTGGATGCCGTTTTCGTCGTCGGAATGGATGACGACGCAGGCGCCTGCGTTCTGCAGCAGCGCGCCGTTTTCGGGAATGCCGTCATAGCTTTCCATCTTGAAGCCGTACCAGTCGGCCCAGATGGCGGAGCATACCTCGTTCTCGCGCAGGAGGTCGCCGATCTTGTAGGCCTCCACCGCGTGGTGGAAGGCGGAGACGCGGTATCCCATCTCCTTCGCCATATCCATGACGATGGCCATTTCGTCGGCGCGGTAGCAATGGTTGTGAACCAGGATGTCGCCGTCCAGCACGCCGGCCAGCGTCTCGTTTTCCAGATTGCGTTTCTTGCGGTCGCCATCGGCCCATTCCTTGGCATCGAGCCAGGTCTGGCGGGCGACGGCGATATTGCCCATGCGGGTGGAAGGCTTGCGCCCGCGATTGCCGTAGACCCGCTTCGGATTCTCGCCGCAGGCCATTTTCATGCCGTAAGGCGCGCCGGGGAATTTCATGCCCTGCACCGTGCGGCTGTAGACGTTTTTCAGCGTGACGGAGCGGCCGCCGATCAGGTTCGCGCTGCCGGGCAGGATCTGCAGCGAGGTAATCCCGCCATTGGCCAGCGCGCGGGAGAAACCCGGGTCCTGTGGCCAGACGGAATGTTCGGCCCAGACGTCGGGGGTGGTCGGGTTGGTCGCCTCGTTCCCGTCGCTATGCGCATCGACGCTGGGTGTTGGATAGTCGCCGAGATGGGAATGGATGTCGATGATGCCCGGCGTCACGTATTTTCCGGTGCCGTCGACTACGGTGTAGCCTTCGGTCGAGAGCTCTTGCGCCACGGCCACGACCTTGCCGTCGCGGAACAGCACCACGCCGCCTTCGATCACCCCGCCTGCGCCGTCATAGACGGTCGCACCCACCAGCGCGGTGGGCGTGCCGGGATAGGGCTCGTAGGTCGAGGGGAAGGGGTTCTCAGCCGCCGGGTTCGCCGTACCCGTGCTGGCCGTGTCCGATCCCCCTGCCGTCGACGCGCAGGCGGAGAGTGCCAACGCACTCCCCAGTGTCAGAAGTGCATTGGCTCTCATCGTCATTCCCATTTTCGCGCTCAGTTGCCGGGACGGGTGGAGGGGTGGACGCCTGCGCCCATCGGTTCGCCCGGACCCTCTGCCTGGCCTTCCAGATCGTCACCCACATCGTCGTCGGCCAGCGTTTCGAGGTGCATCAGCTTCTTGATCAGCGGGCTCACGACCATCACCGCGACGCCCACGCCGACGGCATACCAGCCGACGGTGGAATAGACGTCCAGCACGACCTGCTTGCCGGCTGCTTCGCCGACGCCTTCACCGCCGGTCGCGGCAGCGATCTGGCCGGCCACGAAGTTGCCGGTGGCCGATGCGAAGAACCACGTGCCCATGATCAGCGACGCGATCTGTGCCGGGGCCAGGCGGTTCATCGCCGACAGGCCCACCGGCGACAGGCACAGCTCGCCGGTCGTGTGCAGCAGGTAGATGAGGAAGATGAAGATCACCGGCGTGGGCACATCCACGCCCACCGACTGCGCGCCCCAGACGAGGACGAGGAAGCCGAGGCCGACCTGGATCACGCCGAGGCCGAACTTCATCGGGGTGGAGGGTTCCAGCCCCTTGCGCCCCAGCACGGTCCACGTGGTCGCGAAGACCGGGGCCAGCAGGATGATGTAGATCGCGTTTATCGACTGGAATGTGGAGGCGGGAACGCCGCCGCGATCGACATGGCGATCGGTGAACAGGTTGAGCGAGGAGCCCGCCTGTTCGAACAGCGCCCAGAAGATGACCGAGACGATGATCAGGAACATCGCGGCCATGATCCGGTCGCGGTCATGGTCGGTCTTGGCGATCATCTGCAGGATCATGATGGTCAGCACGCCGCCGAAGCCGATCGAGGCGGGCCACTGCCATGCCTCGTTGCCGGACGACACGAAGAACATCGACACCACCAGCAGCAGGCTGCTGCCGACATAGGAATAGAACGCCGGCGTCGGCGCGTTGGAATAGCTGCCATAGGGCAGCTGGAAGGTGGCGATGGCCAGCACGTAGCAGACCAGCGCCGCGCCGAAGGTGCCGAGGAACACACCGACCGCGTCCTGGTACTGGATGGCGACCCAGCACAGGGCGACGAAGGCGATGCCGATGGCATAGACCGAGAACTCGCGGCCCTTCGCAAGCGCCTTGGGCGGTTCGCCCCGGCCCAGCAGCAGCGGCTTGCCCCAGATGAACACCACGAGGCCCAGCAGCATGCCGATGCCGGCAAGGCCGAAGCCGTAGGCCCAGCCATAGGTTTCGCCGATGTAGCCGCACAGCAGCGAACCGATGGCCGCGCCGAGGTTAATGCCCATGTAGAAGATGGTGTAGGCCCCGTCGCGGCGCACGTCGGTGCGCGGGTAGAGCTGGCCGACCATCACGGAGATGTTCGCCTTCAGGAAGCCCGAACCCACGATGATGAGCGCCAATGCCAGCCAGAAGACGTAGATGATGGGGTTGTCCGTATTGCCGGCGGCAGGGGCCCCTTCGAACGCCATGAAGAAATGGCCCAGCGTCAGCAGGACGGCCCCGAACAGCACCGCCTTGCGCTGGCCCAGCGCCTTGTCCGCGAGATACCCGCCGACCACCGGCGCGATATACACCAGTGCGGTATAGGCGCCGTAGATGATGCCCGCTTCCCCGTCGGAAAACAGCCAGTGCTTCGTCAGGTAGAAAATCAGCAGCGCCCGCATGCCGTAATAGGAAAAACGCTCCCACATCTCGGCGAAGAACAGGACGAACAGGCCTTTCGGATGGCCCAGGATGGTGCCGGCGGAATCGCCGTGCACTGGCGCTTGAGATGCCATGATGGTGCGGGTCCCTCTCTTATAGATCCCTGTGTGCGCCCGTCCCCATCGGGGCGCAGGTATAAAGCGCTGCACCCTAGCGGCGATTCCGCGATGCTCAAGAAAACATTGCAATTGAAACCGCATTCGACCGCTGCGGCCCAAGGGCGCATGGCGGGGTTTTCCTTGACGTGACACGGTGTATTATGGCAGCGATGCACCTATGAGCACATCGTCCCGGCCCGTCTACCTGAAACTGCGCGACATGATCGCCGCCTCCATCATCGAGGGGCGCTACCGGGAAGGGGAGATGTTGCCCTCCGTCCGCTCCTTCGCGGCGGAGCAGGGGGCGAACCCGCTGACCGTGGCAAAGGCGTACCAGCAGTTCCAGACCGACGGCCTGGTCGCGGTGCAGCGCGGTGTCGGCATGTATGTCGTGCGCGGCGCTGCGGAAAAGCTGAAAGACGCAGAGCGAAAGCGGTTCCTGGCCGAGGAATGGCCGCCTTTCCGCGCGCAGATGGAACGGCTGGGCATCGATCCGGCCGCCTTGCTGGACCTGGACGAAGAAGCGATCGCCTGAACCGGCGGCTTCCGTCCGGGCGGGGATGACCCGCATTCGACATCGACCTGATTCCAAGGCGTTGCGCGCCGGACCGGCTTCTGCCATATATCAAATGATTGGTCGCGCTTTCATCGCTCGCAAGGGCGTATCGGGGGCAGGGGAGATGTGGGGTCTTTCCTGTTCAACCCACGTCCCGAGGTGCTGGAGACAGTCATGATCCGATCCGAGCTTTTGCAGGCACTGGCAAAAGACAACCCCGACCTGCGCGCCGAAGAAGTCGAACAGGTGGTCGACATCTTCTTCGACGAAATTACCGAGCGTCTGGTCGAAGGTGGCCGCGTGGAACTGCGCGGCTTCGGGGCATTCTCCACCCGCGAGCGCGAGGCCCGTGTCGGCCGCAATCCGCGGACCGGGGAATCGGTCGATGTCCCGGCCAAGCGCGTGCCCTATTTCAAGCCGGGCAAGGAAATGCGCGAAGGCCTGAACGAAGGCAATTGAGCACGCGGCAGGCGGGCCGGATGTCGGCTCGGCCTGCTTCCATATTCGCGAGATACGACGCTAGGCCACTTCGCGCGCGTCTGCCGTGCCTTCCTTCCGGACCGGTTCCAGGCCAAGTTCACGCAGCACGCGGTGGATCACGTCGTCGTGCCCGCCTGGCGTATTCGTCGAGAGCGCAACCGCGCCCGTGCCCTCTATCTCTGCATGACGGTCCCGCGTCTCGGTCGCGGCAATGCGCGTAACGCCGGGCAGGCGGTCATCGACCAGCGGCCCGAGTTCGCGCATCGTGTCGGGATCGACTTCCGTGATTACCAGCACCTGCCGCTTCGCCATCGACACCGCATCCCAGCTGCGCGGATCGGCCAGCATGGCGTGATGCACCGGATAGCCGTCGGCCAGCGCCTTCTCGAAGCGTTCCATGTTCCCGTCGATGGCGAGATAGTCCACGTCCTCTTCCGCCAGCCGGTCGGCAATGGTGCGCCCCGTCTCGCCCAGGTTCAGCAGGACCACCGGTGCATCGTCGCCCGCCAGCTTCTGGTCCGGCGGACCCTGCCGCAGCTTGCCCGCCAGTACGCGCCCCGCCTGCGACACCATCGGGGTCAGCGCCAGGCTGATGGCGATGGCGGTGATCAGGACCGCGCTGACCTGCGCGCCCAGAAGGCCCGCCAGGCCCGGCATCGCCAGCAGTAACAGGGCGAACTCGCTTCCCTGTCCCAGCAGGAAAGCAAGCTGGATGGAGCCCGGCACCGACCAGCGATTGGCGAGACCGGCAATGACGTTGAACACGCATTTGGTGACGATCAGTCCCAGTGCCACGCCCATGATCAGCAGCCAGTTGTCCGCCAGCACCTGCGGATCGATGCCGAGGCCGACGGAAATAAAGAAGAACCCCAGGAACAGGCCGCGAAACGCCTCGATTTCGGTCTGCACCAGGATGCGATACCGCGAATCGGCCACGGCCACGCCGCCCAGGAAAGCGCCCAGCGTCAGCGACAGGCCTGCAATGCCTGCCGCCCATCCTGCGGCCAGTGCGATGAACAGCGCCATCGCGGTATAGACTTCCGAACTGCGGACGCGCGCGGCGGTGCGGAACAGGGGCTCCGTCAGGAACCGCGCGAACAGCACGGCGAGGACGAAGGCGGCAATCGCCTTCAGACCGGCAAGGCCAAGGGCCGGGCCCAGCGCCCCGCCCGCGCCCAAGGCGCCCACGGCCACCAGCAGCATGATCGCAGCAATGTCCTGGAATATCAGGATCGACTGGGCAGCGCGGCCGACCGGGCAGTCCTCCTGGTCGCGCTGCCGGACAAGCCCGATGACCACGGCGGTAGAGGATAGGCCAAGGGCGAAGCCGCCGATCACCGCGCCCGCCGTCGGCAGGCCGAGCAGCAGCAGGATCGCGGTATAGCCCCCGCCTGCGACCAGCATCTGCAGAGAACCGAAACCGAAGATGTTCGCCGCTTCCTCGCGGATGCGACTGACCGAGAAATGGAGGCCGAGATTGAACAGGAGGAACATCACGCCGACTTCGGCCAGCGTGGCCACCACCGGGCCTTCGAACCGGTCGGCATAACCGAGCGCGGCCAGTCCGGCACCAAGGACGAGATAGCCGACAATCGGGTTCAGTCGCAGCGCATTCGCGGCAACGGCCGCACCTAATCCCATGCCGAGCAGCGCGATGGCCGGCTCGATCGTCTCGACGATTTCCCCCGCCATCAGTTGATGGCCCCGGGACGATAGGAAGGAAAGCGACAGACAGGCATCGCGCCAAGATAGGCCGCGCGGCGCGCCTGTCTAGCGATGGTGTCTGGCAGGGGCATCCAGCGAAGGCAGGATTGCGGGAGGGGGGCCTTTCGCGCTAACCGGCGGGCCAGCCAGCGCGGCCCATGCCGCGATACCGGGCGGGTGTGGCGGAATGGTAGACGCCGGGGACTTAAAATCCCCTGTCCTTTGGACGTGCGGGTTCGAGTCCCGCCACCCGTACCACCCTCCGCACAAACCCCTATGCCTTCGATAGGCCGCAGGCAGGGCGCACGCCCTTAGGAGTCTGTCCTGCAATGACAGGATCAGGGGATAGTATGCACGCTCTCACCGGGCAGGAGACCGCGCCGGGACCGGTATCGACCGTGGAACAACGCGAAGCGCCGCGGGTGGCGCTGATGCTGCGCAATGCGAAGCTGTCGATCGACGGGAAGGAATTGCTGTGCATCGTGCGCGATGTCAGTGCGACCGGCGTCAGCATCCGCGCCTTCCACGCCATACCGCGCGGGAAAGCGTGTTCGATCGAATTGTGGGAGGGGCAGCGCTTCCCGATCGAGGAGGCTTGGAACACGGGCAGCGAGGCCGGCTATTCCTTCAGCGAGGCGAAGGATCTTGATGCCCTGGTCCATGAACATGGCCCCTTTCCCCGGCGCCCCATCCGCATCGCGCTGGAAATGCCCGGCGTGGTCCTGTGCGGCGATAGCGGGACGCAGGTCACGATCCGCAACATCTCGCAGCAGGGGGCCTGCGTCGAAAGCGACGCGCTATGGTCCTGTTCGCAGCTCGTGCGCTTGCAGGGCAAGGGCCTGCCAGACCCGCTCCACGCCAAGATCCGCTGGCAATCGGAACGGCTGCACGGCCTCGTCTTCGAGTGAACATTTGCGCTGGCCGATTTTGCCCGGCTGGCGGCGCGGTTGCAGAGGATGCCGCTGACCTGACGGCTCTTCCGCGAATGGAATGGCGACCCGATCAGGCGGGAATGAAGTCCATCGCGATACCGTTGATGCAGTGCCTCTTGCCCGTGGGGCGCGGTCCGTCGTTGAAGATATGGCCGAGGTGTCCGCCGCAATCGGCGCAGTGCACTTCGGTGCGGGGATAGCCCAACTTGAAGTCGCGGCTGGTTCCGACCGCGCCGGAATCGATCGGCGCGTAGAAGCTGGGCCAGCCGGTTCCGCTGTCGAACTTCGTCTTCGACGAATAGAGACGGTTGCCGCAGCCCGCGCACACGAAGGTACCGCGCCGGCCCTCCTTGTCGAGCGGGGAGGTATAGGCTCGCTCGGTCCCCTCCTGCCGCAGGACGTAGAATTCCGCCTTGGTCAGTTTCTTGCGCCACTGCGCTTCCGACAGGCTGACGGGAAACGACTTCGCCTCGGCCTTGCTGGACCCACAGGAGGGCAGCACGGCGAGGGAGACCCCCGCCGACATCCATCCCAGAATGGAACGGCGGCTGGCGGGGCGTGATGGCAAGTTATCGGTTTTCATGCGGCTATCCATGGCAGGTCCTGCCTGAATATACGCTTGAAGATGCGGGAAGTTACAGGCGCACGGCCTGCGCCCGCACCGGTCAGAACTCGGAGAGTTCGACCTCCAGCACCCGGAACCCTTCCACGAAATTGGCCCGCACGCGCTCGACATCGCCCGCGACATGGACGCGCATCCGGCGGGCGTGCATCTCTTCCATCAGGATACGCAGCTGCAATTCGGCCAGCCTCGCGCCGACACAGCGGTGGATGCCGTAACCGAAGGCGAGGTGGCGGCGTGCATTCTCGCGGTCCAGCTGCAGCTTTTCCGCATTGTCGCCGAAGACTTCCTCGTCCCGATTGGCCGAATTGTACCACAGGACGACCTTGTCGCCCTTTTTGATCTGGTGGCCGAACAGCTCGGTATCCTCGCTGGCCGTGCGGCGCATGTGCTTCAGCGGCGTCTGGTAGCGGATGCATTCTTGCACCGCATTGGGAATGACGTCCGGGTTCTCCTCGAACAGCTTGCGCTGGTCCGGAAACTTGTCGAGCGCGTGGACAATACCGCTCATCGTATTGCGCGTGGTGTCATTCCCGCCAACGATCAGCAGGACCAGATTACCCATGAATTCCTGCGGGCTCATCTGGTTCATGGCCGGCGAGTGGATCATCATGGAGATGAGGTCGGCACTCGGCTCCTCCTGCGATTTCTTCGCCCAGAGCTGCTGGAAGTAGGTCGCCATCTCTGTCTGGATACTGCGCCGCGTTTCTTCCAGTTCCTGCCCCGCCAGGATCAGTTCGGTATCGCCGGACCAGTCGGACCAGAAGGTCAGCAGGTCGCGGTCTTCCCACGGGAAATCGAACAGGATCGCGAGCATTCCGGTGGTCAGAGGGATGGAGACCTCGTCGACCCAGTTGAAAACCTTGCCGCGGGGCAGCGAATCGAGCGTTTCGCCGGTGCGCTGGCGGATCTCGTCTTCCATCCGCTTCATTTCCTTCGGCGTGAAGGCGGGGGCGACGGTGCGGCGCTGTCCGGTATGCTTGGGCCGGTCCATAGCGATGAACATCGGCAGTTCGAATCGCTCCTGCCCCTCTTCCAACTCGTCGTCGTCGAGCCGGTTCAGGATGGTGATGCCGCCATGTTCCCAGCTGGAGGAGAACAGCTCGGGCAGTGCCTCGACATGCTGGATCGCCTTGTGTCCGACGATGCTCCAATAGGGGCCGAAGGGGCTTTCCTTGATGTAATGCACGGGACCCTCGGCCCGCATCTCCTTGAAAATCGGCTCCCACCGGTTCTCGACATAGATGTCGCTGCGGCTGGTGTCGTATTTTTCCGGGTGGCTGGGTTTCGCCTCGGGATGCTCGTCGAAATGCCGCTTCAGCGCCTCGTGCGCCTTGGGGCTACGGGTCCATTGCGTGCGTTCGGGTGCCGCGGTTGCCATCATCTCTCTCCACTCCGGGCCGCTTGTGCGGCCTCCATGGATTGCATCCTGCGCCTACTGACACGCGAGTCAATAGTGCGTTGCAAAACGCGACTGAAATTGCAGACAGTTCATCACCGCGTGATGACGTTACGGCAAGCGCGGGGAGCGTCAGGAGAGGCGGCGGCGCAGCCAGCCCTTGCTACCGCGCGCGGGGCCGCTCTGCATGACCTTCCGGCGGAACAGGGTCGATCCGGCCCGCACGAAAATGCCGACCCAGACAAGCTGCCAGGCAATGCCCAGCGCGTGCCACCATAGCGTGTCGAACTGCGCCGCGCGCGACAGCATCGCGTAAGGCGAACTGAGCGGGAAGATCAGCGCAATGGTCTCTACCGCCCCGCCGACATCGGACACTGCGAAGCTGGCGATGAAGAAGACCAGCAATTGCAGGATGGTGGCCGGCATGGACAATGTCTGCACGTCGCGCACGGTCGGCGCCATCGCGCCCACTGTCAGGAACACGCTGCCCACCAGCAGGTAGGCGAGGGCGAAATAGACGAGGAACAGCAGGACGAAGGCAGGCCAGCCGATCGCGGGCGAGGATACGAAGGGCATTTCCCCTGCGCCCGCACCTACGAAGACCAGCGCCAGCGCGCCCCACACCGATATCCCGACGAAGCTGACGGCCAGCATGGCAAACAGCTTGCCCAGAAAGACCGCATCCATCGGGATGGAGGCTGCAAGGATCTCGATGATCTTGTTGCCCTTCTCCTCGACCAGGTTGGACAGGACCATCCCGGCGAGCAGCATCGACAGCAGGAACAGCAGCGTGATGCCGGCGGTCGCCGTCGCCTTGTTGCCCCGGCGCTCTGCCGCGACGCTGCTTTCGCGCGGGGCCAGCAGGACTTCGGGAACCGCGCCGTTTGTCGCAGATGCGGACAGGCCGTCCGCGCCGACAGCTTCTGCGGCGAGCAGGGCGACCTCGCCCTTCCAGGCCTCGATATTCGCCTCCGTTCCCGTCAGGCGCGGGCGCGCCAGCGTCCCGGTCAGCACTCCTGCGTAATTGGCGGAACGGTCGGCCAGCAATGCATCCGGTGTGCGCCCGTCCTCGATGGTGGCGACGGGGGGCAGGGAAACGAGCGGGTCGAGCCGCTTGTGAGCGCGGGCAAGGGCCATGCGCTCTACAGGACTGTCCAGCGCCACAGCGAGGCCGGGCGGCGTCACGCTTTCGGCAGCGCGCGACCCTAGTGCGCCTGCCGCCATGCTGATGCCGACGAAGAAAAGCGGACCGATGAGGAAGAAGACGAAGGCCTTGCTCAGCAGGATGGCAAGGAAATCGCGCCGTGCCACGACGAAGGCGGCCTGCCACAGCGACAGGCGTCTGGCGGTTGCAGGTGTGGCTCCTTGCTGCGTCATGATACGGCTCCTGCCGATTTATCCTCGGCAGTATCGGCTTCCATCGCGCGTGCCGCTGCCTCGCCCGCGATTTCGACGAAGGCATCGTGCAGTCCTGCGCGTTCTATGCTGAGCGAAAGAATGCCCGCCTCGCCTTCGATCAGGGCGCGCAGCAAGGTTTCGACCCCGGTTTCGGGGAGGGGGAAATACCAGAAATGGCTGTTTTCGCCGGTCGTCCCATGCTTGTGCTCGTGCCGCGCATCCATTGGCAGGGCTTGCCGCCACGCCCCGTCGCCGGCGCGCGTTTCCAGTTTCACCTGTGCCGGGATCCGGTCGCGCGCCTCGTCGACACTGCCGGCATAGGGCACCTGTCCGCCCGCGATGATGGCAACGCCTTCGCACAGGCGCTCCGCATGGTGGATGACATGGGTGGAGAAAATGACCGTCACGCCGTCATCGGCCAGGGCGCGGATCATGCGCTCCAGCTTGCCCTGGTTGATCGCGTCGAGCCCGGAAAACGGTTCGTCCAGCACGACGAGGCGCGGGCGGTGGACCAGCGTGCCGAGAAGCTGGACGGTCTGCGCCATCCCCTTGGACAGCTGGCGGATCTGCTTGTCCACCGCATGGCCGAGGCTGTGCGCTTCCATCAGTTCGCGCCCCCTCCGGCGGCCCTCCGCCTGCGGAACGCCGCGCAGCGCGCCCATGAAGGCGATCGCGTCCACCGTCTTCATCGACGGATACAGCCCGCGCTCTTCGGGCAGATAGCCGATCATGCGCCCGATATCGTGCGGGCGTTCATGGCCGAAGATACGGCGCACGCCCTCGTCGGGGTCGATAATGCCCAGCAGCATGCGCAGCGTGGTCGTCTTGCCCGCGCCATTGGGGCCGAGAATGCCGTAGATCGCGCCTTCCGGAACAGCGATATCGACTCCGTTGACGGCCGCCACGCCGTCGAAGCGTTTTACCAGTCCCCTTGCCTCGATGGCGAGGGGGCCTGCGACGGGACCGGTTACCACGGATTGATCCGTGACAGGGTCATTGCTCCGGGAAGGGGCTTGGCTTAGCGCTGCATCCATGAGCGTGCGAGTACCCCCAAGGCGTGAACGGGAACAACCCCGCCTATGGTAAAGGGTGCGTTTACCCATGAGAGCCTGCAGGATCTGCGGACCGCGCTGGAGCGAAAGGCGCGCGAACTAGGCTTCGTCGCTGTCGGCTTTACCAGCGCGGCGGATGATCCGGTGCGGGCGCGGCGGCTGCACGACTGGATCGAGGCGGGCCATCACGGCGACATGGGCTGGATGGAAGACCGCGCCGATGTCCGTCAAGGTCCGCAATCGCTATGGCCGGAGGCGCAGAGTGTTATCGCGCTGGGCATGGCCTACACGCCGGGCCACGACCCGATGGCGCTGGAGGACGCGCCCGATCACGCGCGCATTTCGGTCTATGCGCAGGGCCGCGATTATCACGATACGGTGAAGAAGGCGCTGAAGGCTCTGGCTCGGTGGCTGGTCGAACAGGCGCCGGCAAGCGAGCTGAAGGTCTTCGTGGACACGGCGCCGGTGATGGAGAAACCGCTGGGCGAGGCGGCGGGGATCGGCTGGCAGGGGAAGCATACCAATCTCGTCAGCCGCGAGCATGGCAGCTGGCTGTTCCTCGGCGCCATCTATTCGACCCTGCCCTTCGCCCCGAACGCGGCGCATGACGACCGCTGCGGGTCGTGCAATGCCTGCCAGGTCGCCTGCCCCACCGATGCCTTTCCGAAAGCTTACAGGCTCGATGCGCGGCGGTGTATTTCCTATCTCACGATCGAGCATGCAGGACCGATCCCGCACGAATTCCGCGAGGCGATCGGCAACCGCATATATGGCTGCGACGATTGCCTAGCAGTATGCCCGTGGAACAAGTTCGCCGATGCCGCTGCGCGCCACGCCGCCTTTCTGCCACGCGGGGAACTGGTCGCGCCGCGGCTCGCGGACCTGCTGCAACTGGACGATGCGGGGTTTCGGCAGCTTTTCAGCGGTTCGCCGATCAAGCGGATCGGGCGCAGCCGCTTCGTGCGAAATTGCCTGATCGCGGCGGGAAACAGCGGCGATGCGGGCCTGCGCGAACAGGTCGGCGCATTGACCGGCGACGACGATCCGGTCGTGGCGGAAGCGGCGCGCTGGGCGCTGGACCGCCTCTGACCGCGCGCGTCAGAGCAGGTCTTTCAGCGGACGCTCGATATCGGCGAGATCGTCCGCGCTCGCTTCCAGCCGCGCCTCGACCAGCTTGCGCCCCTGCGCGTAATCCTTCGTCCGGTTCACGCAATCGAGCGCGATGACCCGCCCTTCGCGCAAGTAAACCACGCTGAAGCTGGCCTCAGCCGGATCGCCGCGTATGACGCAGGCATCGTAATCGATCGACAGACCCACCGTCTGCAGGCGCAGGTCATACTGGTTCGACCAGAACCACGGCACGGCATGATAGGGCCTCGGATCGCCGCAGATCGTGGCTGCGGCGACATTGGCCATGTCGTTCGCGTTCTGGACCGATTCCAGCCGGATGACCGCCCCTGCGGCGAAATCGTTGGCATGGGCCGCGCAGTCGCCGATGGCGAAGATATCGTCGAGGCTGGTGCGGCAGAACTCGTCCACATCGATCCCGTTGGAGCCGGCGGCACCGGCAGCGATCAGCGGACCGATGGAGGGCACGATGCCCACACCGAAAACGACGAGATCGGCCGCGATTTCCTCGCCCCCCGGCAGGCGGACGGCATGGGCCCGCTCCCCTTCGCCCAGAATGCTTTCAAGCTGCGTATCGAGCCGCAGGTCGACACCGCGGGCCCGGTGCTGCGCGGCGTAGAAATCCGACAGTTCGGGCCCCGCGACCCGGGCCAGCACCCGGTCCTGCGCTTCCAGCACGGTCACATCCAGACAGCGCTGCCGCATGACGGCCGCCGCTTCCAGGCCGATATAGCCCGCCCCGACGATGACGGCGCGTTTCGCCCCGGCATCGATATCGGCGCGCAGCCGGTCGGTGTCGGCGCGGTTCCTGATCGTGTGCACATTGCGATAATCCGCACCGGAGCAGGACAGCCGCCGCGCATTGCCCCCGGCAGCCCAGATCAGCTGTCCGTAGCCTATGGAACGGTCTTCACCGCATTCGATGGTCTTGGCCGCCGGGTCGATCGCGGTGACGCCCAGGCCGGTGAGCAGGTCGATCTGCTTGTCGGCCCAGAATTTTTCCGGCCGCAGCAGCAGCTTCTCGAACGGCTTGTCCCCGGCGAGGTAATCCTTCGACAGGGGCGGGCGTTCATACGGAGGCTCCCGGTCCCGGGTGACGATGGCGATGCTGCCTTCGAAACCCTTCTGCCGCAGGGCGATGGCAGCCTGCGCGCCGCCATGCCCCGAACCCACGATGATGACTTCTGCCCGTTCCATGGCAGGGGGAATGTCGCCCATGGCCGCGCCCGTCAAGCTATCAGCGGGCCAGCAGGTTGCGCGCCTGGCTGGCAATCTGCGCCAGCATGGCGGGAGCGACCGGCGTATGTGCCTGCGCGCGGCCGATCATGCTGCCGAACTGGCGGATGGCGGCGGCGTTGTCCTCTGCCCAGTCGGCGACGGCGCCGGCGGGATCGTTCTTCGCCCCCTTGCGCCGCGACAGCCGCTTCAGGAAATCGAAGCGCATCTGCTGGAAGTCCCGGGCAAGGCCGGAGACGAGCAGGCGTTCCCACACGTCCGACGGATTCATGAGCGCGGCCACGCCCTGCGCCCAGTCGAGACCGAGACGGGCGCCCAGATCGGTGAAGGCAGAGGTCAGCGCGCGCGGATCGATGGCAAGGTCTTCCGACAGCTTGGCTAGGCCGATGGCGCCGTCGAGGTCGAACAGGTGGGCGGCGGCATGGGCCGACACCTCAGGCGCACCGGCCTGCGCGAATTCGGCCCGCATCCGGGCGGAACGCTGGCGGTTTTCCGCGCCCAGCAGGTTGGCGGTCGCGCGGGTAAGTTCCGCGACCTCGTCCTGCAGAGTGTCGATGATCGCGGACGGGCTGCGCGTGCCGGGGCAGGCGCGCAGCAGGTCGGCCATGTGGATGCGCATGGCGGTGGCGACCCGGTCGAACAGCTGGAGCCGGATGGATTCGGGCATGTCGCCCGTGTCCAGCGCATCCCAGATCTCGTCCATGCCCAACAGCCGCTCCACCGCGACGAAGGCGATGGCCACTTCGGCGAGCCCCACGCCTTCTTCCTCCGCCAGTTCGAAGGGGTGGATGATGCCCATGCGGTTGACGATGCGGTTGGCAAGGCCGGTGGCCGCGATTTCGCGCCGCAGGCGGTGATCCTCGATCTGGGCGGAGAACTTGCGCCGCATCGCTTCCGGGAAATAGTCCAGCAACGGTTTTTCCATTGCGGGATCGTCGGGCAGGCCGCTTTCCTCGATGGCATCCTGCAGCACCAGTTTCGTGCTCGACAGCAGGACGGCCAGTTCCGGGCGGGTAAGGCCTGCGCCGTCGCCCGAACGGCGAACGAGGCTCTCCGTATCGGCCAGCCCTTCCGTCTGGCGGTCGAGCGCGCCGCGTTCCTCCAGCGTTTCCATCAGGCGGACCAGCGAACCGGTGGATTCGGCCCCGCCATGCGAGGCGATCGATAGGGCGAGCGCCTGGAGCCTGTTATCCTCCAGCACGATATCCGCGACATCGTCGGTCATGGATTCCAGGAGCTCGATGCGCCGCTTCTCGGACAGCTTGCCCGAACGCCGGGCCGCTTCCAGCGCGATCTTGATGTTCACCTCGTTGTCGGAGCAATCGACGCCGGCCGAATTGTCGATGAAGTCGGTATTGATCCGGCCCCCGGCACCGCCTGCGCCTTCAAGCGCGAATTCGATGCGTCCGGCCTGGGTGATGCCCAGATTGGCCCCTTCGCCGATGACGCGGGCACGCACATCCTCGCCATTGACGCGCAAGGCATCGTTGGCGGGATCGCCGACCTGGATGTTGTTCTCGCCCGATCCCTTCACATAGGTCCCGATACCGCCGAACCACAGCAGGTCGGCCGGCGCTTTGAGAATGGCCGAAATCAGGGCCTCGGGCTCCATCTCGCCCGCTTCGACGCCCAGCGCCCGGCGCGCGGCCGCGGACAGCTTGATCGTCTTGGCCGTGCGCGGATAGACGCCGCCGCCCTTGGAAATCAGGTCGCGGTCGTAATCGTCCCAGCTGGACCGTGGCAGGTCGAACAACCGCTTGCGTTCTTTCCAGCTTTTCGCCGCATCGGGTTCGGGATCGATGAAGATGTGCCGGTGGTCGAAAGCGGCGATCAGGCGGATGGATTTCGACAGCAGCATCCCGTTGCCGAAGACATCGCCCGACATGTCGCCGCAGCCCACCACGCTGACCGGGTCGGACTGCACGTCCACGCCCATTTCGCGGAAATGGCGCTGGACCGAAACCCATGCGCCGCGCGCGGTGATGCCCATCGCCTTGTGATCGTATCCGTTGGAGCCGCCGCTGGCGAAGGCATCGCCCAGCCAGAAGCCGCGTTCGATGGCGATCGCATTGGCGACGTCGGAGAACCGCGCCGTGCCCTTGTCGGCGGCAACCACGAAATAGGGGTCCGCCCCGTCGCGGATATGCACGCCCTCTGGATGCACGACCTTGTCGCCTTCCAGATTGTCGGTGATCGACAGCAGCGTGCGGATGAACACCTCGTAGCTTGCCTGCCCTTCTGCGGCCCAGCCTTCGCGGTCGGTTGCGGGATCGGGCAGTTGCTTGGGATAGAACCCGCCTTTCGCGCCGCTGGGCACGATGACCGCGTTCTTGACCCGCTGCGCCTTCATCAGGCCCAGGATCTCGGTCCGGAAATCGTCGCGCCGGTCGGACCAGCGCAGGCCGCCGCGGGCGACCGGTCCGGCCCGCAGGTGGATGCCTTCGACCCGGCGGGAATAGACGAAGATCTCCCGCCAGGGCAGCGGCAGGGGCAGGCCGGGGACCTTGGCCGAATCCATCTTGAAGGCCAGCGCCTCGGTATCGGGGGCGAAGGCATTGGTCCGCAGCATGGCCTCGATCACGCCGTGATAGAGCCGCAGCAGGCGGTCGTCATTGATTGCCGCAACCCTGGCGAGGCCGGACTTGATGGCGCTGCGTGCCTCCTTGATCGCCTTGTCGCGGTCGCCTTCGAAAGCGGGATCGTGCTTCGCCCGGAACAGCGCGATCAGCGCGGCCGTGACCTGCGGGGCGCGGGCCAGCGCATCGACCACGGTGTAGATGGTGAAGCCCATCCCGGTCTGCCGCAAATAGCGGTAGATCGCGCGCAGCCATTCGGCTTCCTGGGCGTCCATCCCGGCACCGACGACCAGCCGGTTGAAGGCGTCGTCCTCGCCCACATCGTTGAGCACGGCGGCAATCGCGCTCTCGATGGTGGCGGCGCGGTCCAGCACCGACCGGCTTTCGATCCCGGGCAGGGTTTCGAGCAGGAAGTCGTGCACCGTGCCGAGGTCGCCATTGTCGACCGGATTAGGGATTTCCTCCAGCACGCGAAAACCGAAATTCTCCAGCTCCGGCACGGCATCGGACAGCGGCAGGCTGCCGTGATGCTGGTAAACCTTCAGCCGCATCCGGTCCTGGGGGTCGCCGTCGAGGTGATAGAGCCGGGCGCTGCGCTGGGGGCCGCCTGCATCCTCTTCCTCGTGCGTGCCCAGCTGGCGCAGATTGTCGATGTCGAGCGCCGCTTCGCGCGCGCCATAGCGGGCGCGGTAGGACGCGGAGAAACCGCTGCCGTAACGCATGGCCAGTGCCGCCGCGCGCTGCGGGGAGACAATGTCGGCCAGTTCCGTCTCGACCGCCTCGCCCCAGCCGCGCAGCATGGATTGCAGGCGTTCCTCGACCGCGGTCTCGTCGACCTGTCGGCGCTGCTGGCGGTTGTCGAGCACGAAGCGGAGCATGGCCAGCGTGCCGCCCTCGATCTCCAGGCTCCAGTCGAGCAGCCTTGCGCCGGTCATTTCCTCCAGCATCCCGGTGATCTGGTGGCGCACGGCGGTGGACATGGAATCGCGGGGCAGCCAGGCGAAGGCAAACACGTGGCGGGCCAGCGGCGCCTCGACCAGCGCGATCTTGGCCCGCGGGCGGTCGACCAGGCTGATCATGGTGGTGGTGATCCGGCGCAAATCCTCCGCCTCGAACCCGACCAGCAGATCGTGGGGCAGGCGGGTCAGCGCATGGACCAGCGCCTTGCCCGCGTGGCCGAGGGGATCGAAGCCCAGCGTGTCCATCAGCTCGGCAAGCTGCGAGCGCAGGCGGGGCACGGCGGCAGGCGGCGCGGCCAGCGCGGCGCTGGTCCATACGCCGGCATGGATCGACAGGGCCTCGACCTTGCCGCTCGCATCACGGCGGGGGACGATGAACAGGTCGAGCGGGATGCGGCGATGGACGTTCGAGACCCGGTTGGCCTTGATGACCAGGGGTTCGCGCGCGTCATCGCCCTGCCGGTCGAACCAGTCGAAGGCGCGTTCGTAGGATTCTTCTGCCAGAATCTGCTTCGCACTGCGGCGGCAAATGCCCAGCAGGTCCGAATGGCTGCCATCGCGGTGGCGCGTGACATGGCCGAGCTGGGTCAGCATCCCGTCGTTCAGCCATTGCAGCAGGGCAGCGCCTTCCTCGTCGCTCGCCCGTTCGGCAATCGCGGCGGCGTCGGCCGCCATTTCTTCCTGCAGGCGCGGCCAGTCGCGAACCGATGCGCGCACATCGCCCAGCGTGGTCAGCAACGCTTCCTCGATCTCGCGGCGCTTCTTCGCATCGACCCGGTCGGTCTCGAGATAAATCATCGATTCGCGGCAGGCATCGCCGGGTTTCGCCGGCAGGGCGGTCATGCACCCTTCGCTATCTCGTTCGACCGCGATGACCGGGTGGATCAGGTGGTCGATAACCAGCCCGTGCGCGGCGAGGGTCGCCGCCACCGAATCGACGAGAAAGGGCATGTCGGCATTGACGATCGCGATCCGCAGGAAGCGCCGGTCGCCCGTTTCCGAAACCAGGGACAGGCCGGTCTCGCCCGCTTTCCGCAGCGATGCGGCGTCGAACAGGAAGCGCGCGGCGGCCTGCAATTCGGCCCCGGTAAACGGTGTATCGCTGGGAAGGAGGGAGGCCTTGAGCCGCTTGGCAAGCTCCTTCTGCAAGGCGGCTGCCTGTTTGGAAGGTGCGGATTTTTCTGCGTTGTTCTTGGACCCCATGGGGTGGCCTGCTCCCTTGCGCGGGTCCCGGTGCGGTCCCGACGCATGGCCGGATAGAATGTTGCGTGAAGGGCGGCAAGTTTTGCGAAACGTAGCGGAAGGTGCCGCGCTTTCAGTCGCCGCCTGCGGACGATGAAATGAAGTTTTCGAGCACTGCGCGCCCGCAAACCGGCGCTGCTTTCTACAACAGGATCAGTGGCTGCGTATCTGGTTGTCCCTGCGCTTCCCTCGGCGGATCACCGGCGGGCACGGCGCGGGGACACGCTGCCACCGGTCCCCAGTGCCGGGCGGCCCGGATGCACCCCCCCCGGGGTCGCACAGGCTAGCACCTGCCGGCACGCGCCGGGGCTCGCCCGGTCTAGCCGATCGCTTCGGCGGTCAGGCGGACCGAGCGGGCCCTGGCCTCGGGATCGAAGGTCGCGCCCGACGCGACGATTTCGTCAGCGCCGGTGCGCTGCACGAAAGCGGCGATGGCGGAGGCGACCTGCGACGGGGTGCCGATGGCGGATGCCTGGTCGAGATGGGCCAGCATTGCCTTTGCGGGCGCGGGCAGCGTGTCGCGGTATCCCTCGACCGGCGGTTGCAGCTTGCCCGGATTGCCGGTTCTGAGGTTGACGAAGGCCTGTGCCTGGCTGGTCGCGATCAGGTGCGCCTCTGCCTCGTCTTCGGCACAGAAGATCGTCATCGCGGCCATGACATGGGGCTCGGGGCACTGCGCACTCGGCTGGAAATCGCGGCGATAGAGCTCCAGCGCGGCGTCCAGATGGTCGGGCGCGAAATGGCTGGCAAAGGCATAGGGAAGGCCCAGCCGCGCGGCGAGCTGCGCGCCGAACAGGCTGGACCCCAGCATCCATATCTCGACATCGGCGCCGTAACCCGGCGTAGCCTTGACCGGCATTTCCGGCTCGCCCGTGAACAGGGCACGCAGTTCCGCCACGTCCTGCGGGAAATATTCCGACGCGGCACGCAAATCCTTGCGCAGCGCGCGCTGCAATTCGGGTCCGGCGCCGGGCGCGCGGCCCAGGCCGAGATCGATCCGTCCGGGGAACAGCGCATCGAGCGTTCCGAACTGCTCGGCAATCTGGAACGGGGTATGGTTGGGCAGCATGATGCCGCCCGACCCGATGCGGATGGCGTTCGTCGCATTGCCGATATGCGCCAGCACGACGGACGTCGCGCCGCCTGCAATGCCGGGCATGGCGTGATGTTCCGCCACCCAGAACCGGTGGCAGCCTGCCTCTTCTGCCGCGCGGGCGAGATCGGTCGTCGCCTGCATCGCTTCTGCCGGGCCCTGCCCTTCGCGGACGGGAACGAGATCGAGAACGGAAAGTCTGGTCATGCGGCATCCTCCACGATGGCGATAAGGCGGGCGATGTCTTCCTCGCGGCTGAGCCTGTGGTCGCCGCCCTTGACCAGCGTCACCACAACGTCCCGGCTTTCGAGCGCATCTGCAAGACGCAGGCTTGTCTCCCACGGGACATCGGCATCGGCCTGCCCGTGCAGCAGGCGCACGGGGCAGGTGACGGGGATGGGCGATCCCAGCAGGAGGTTGTCCTGCCCGTCCGCGAAGAAGCCGGGGTGCATCGGCGTGGGTTCCGGGCCGTAAGGGTTGGGATCGAAGACGGTCTCGCCGCGGCCGAGGGTTTCCTTGTCTTCCCCGCTGCGGTCCCAGTCGGTGAAATCGGGCGCAGATGCGATGCCGACCAGCCCTGCCAGTCGCTGTCCCAGCGCCATACCGACCATCAGCATCAACCAGCCGCCCATCGACGACCCCACCACCAGGACCGGGCCTGCAACATGGGCGTCGATCAGCGCGAGCACCTCGTCCCGCCAGCGGCCGAGCGTGCCGTCTGCGAAGTCGCCGCTGCTCTGGCCGCATCCGGAATAGTCCATCAGCAGGCAGCCGCGTCCAGTGCCGGCGCAGTGATCGAAAAGCGCAGTCGCCTTGCCGCCGGCCATGTCCGACATGTAGCCGGGGAGGAAGACCAGCGTCGGGCGCGCATTGTCCGGGGATGGCTCCGCCAGGCGAAAGGCGATGCGGCGTCCATCGGGCAGGTCGTGATATCTAATGTCGGTCATGGCGGATGCCATGTCGGGGCGACCGGCATGCTTCGCAAGGCCAGCGGCGGCGGCTGCGTCAGAAGAACTCGAATTCCTCCACGTCCTCGTCCTGGTCGCACATGGTCTTGAGCGCGGCGAATTCTGCCTGCGTCAGCACCGGGCGATACTCCGCATCCTCGCGGGCACTGTCGCGATATGCTTTCGCCCGCTCGCCGGGGGCGGGGTGGCTGGCGATCCAGCCGATCAGGCCCGGCTCGTCATTGTCGCCAGCATCGCCGGTCGTATCCCCGTCGCGGTCTTCTTCGTCGCCGCCACCGCCCAGCCGTTCGAAGAAGGCAGCCGCACCGAGCGGCGAGATGTTGCTCTGCGCCATGCGGGCACGGGCATACTCGTCCGCTTCCCGTTCCGCCTCGCGCGAATAGCCGAGGCTGGCGACCCCGAAGGCCGTATTGCCGACCCCGGAATTGGAGCCCGCCAGCAGGATCGACAGGCCGAACTGTCGCAGGATGGAGGTCATGACGTGCCGTTCGCGGACATGGCCGACCTCGTGTCCCAGCACGCCAGCCAGCTCTTCCGGCGTTTCGGCCTGCTGGACCAGCCCGTCGAACAGCAGCACCTGCCCGCCGGGCAGCGCGACTGCATTGACCATGCCCATGTTCGCGATGCCTGCCCGCACCTTCTCGGTTTCGGGATCGACCGCGTCCAGCAGCTTTGCCAGTGCGGCATCGCCTTCCGGCGTGTGGCAGATCTTGCCCCCCAGATCGCCCACCATCGCGTTGCCGATCTGCCGTTCCCAGGCGGGCGGGACCATCGGGCCCAGCCATTCGGGCGCGGTCATGAACAGGGCGACGCAGCCCGCGCTGGCCGCGGCAAAGGCGAGCGCCGCCTTGCCCAGCCCGATCCGGTCGATCCACCGGCCATAGCGCGTCGGCGCGGGCAGGGCGGATGCGAGGGCCGGGGGCAGGTCGCGGGGAAGGCGCAGCCGGAAATCGGGCACACTTTCGCGCCTGTAGACGGTTTCCGCCTGCAGGCTCTCGCCATAGACCAGGTCGCCTGGGGGAACGGTTTCGGAATTGCCGGCCCGGTCCCGCAGGACCAGCGATCCTGTCTCGTCCAGCCACGCCGTACCGTCCCTTCGCACGGCGGACAGACCGTCATACCAGCTTGCCGAGACCGCCTGTCCCTCCACCGCTTAGATGGCCCCTACGTCGAAGGCGTCGAGCAGGCCCTCGCCGTGGCCTGCCGTCGCGGTCTGCGACTGGGTCAGTTCGTCCAGCAGGATTTCGCCGCGTGCATCCATGTGCACGATGAAGAATTTCCAGTGCCGATAGGACAGGAAGATATACCCCACGCCCAGCGTCAGGGCGACCAGCGCCACGTCGCCCAGGATCAGCTTGAACCAGTCCATGGTGGACGCATTGAATTCGAACTGCACATCACCCCAGCGCGTGGCGCCTACGGCCTCGCGGTAGAACGCGGCATAGAACGCCACCGCGATGAGCCCCAGCGCCAGGTATATGCCGAGAATACCGACGAATATCGCGATTATGAAACCGGGCGCCAGTTCGGGACTGTCGAACGCCTCGCTTCCCATGCCCATGAAGGCGGCGGCCATCGCTCCGCCCGCAATGATGAAGACGAACGGCATGAGGTAGAACAGCAGGAACCGCTTGAAGACCGGCACCGGGTCCGCATTGGCCTCGAAACCGTAGGGTCCGAAGCTCATCTTGCTCCAGCGCTCGTTCCACAGGCTGGTCATCGACCAGGGGATCAGCAGGCCGAGCGGAAGATAGCCGAAAATCGTCTTCCACATATAGGACAGGCCGAACCGGAAGCCGCGATCGTCGCTGCCGCCGCGAATGCCCCGCCAGCGGGTGCGCGAAAGCCGGTATCGCAGCGCCCGGAACCGGGCGACCCCGGCGAGATAGAAAAATACCACGAAAGAGACGAGGGTGATGAGGGAGCCGAGCTGTTCCTGCCCGCGCAGGACCATCGCCTGTGCCAGCTGCGACAGCAGGAAGAACGGCGCGACCAACAGGACCAGGACCAGCAGGAAACCGATGAACAGTTCCAGCCCCGTGCCGTTCCATTCCAGCGTCTCGTCGACGAACCGGCTGCGCGACCAGAGATATTGCCGCTCGCGCGTGGTCGCCCAGAAACGGTAGATGCCCAGCGTGACGATCGTCAGCAACAGGTTGGTGAAGGCGATCGGGGCGAATTCCTGCCACGTTCCCTCGAACCGGAACGCGCTGGTGTCACCGCTCGCCGTGGGCGGCGCGCCCATGCCCGGCGACCCCGCGCCGCTGTGGTCTGTCATGAAAGTAATTGCCCCCGATTTATCCCGTTCCGGTCCCTTGGTGCAGCGACCGGGCGGGCTGCGTCAAGCGGGGGCGCGTTATTCGCCGGGCTCGAAGATCTCCTCGATCGCCAGCTCGAAAACGCCTGCAATGGTGAAGGCAAGGGGCAGCGAGGGGTCGTAGCGCCCCGTTTCGATGGCATTGACGCTCTGCCGGCTGACACCCAGCCGGTTGGCCAGTTCCTGCTGGCTCCAGCTGCGTTCGGCCCGCAGCACCTTCAGTCTGTTTTTCACCAGAGATTACCCCAGTCGCCCACGGTCACCCGGTTGAAAACGGCCCCGAGCCCCAGCCCCGCGAACCAGAAGAACGCCGCGCCGAAGCCGCCATTGCCAGCCGGCACCAGGTCGAAATTCTGCAGCCACTGCCAGATCGTGACGATGGTCAGGCAAAATCCCGTCGCAAACAGGCACTGGCGCACGAACAGCACCCGTATGTATTCGTCGGTCTCCTCCACCAGCAGGCGCATTACGGCCCAGAACACGCCGATGATGGGAAGCGCCGGAGCAATGGCGAGGGCAAAGGCGAGGAGGCCTTCGGGCTGGACCGCGTTGAACGTCGTCTTCGCGCCGAACAGCACCGCGAGGTACAACGTCATGAGCACGGCGAGGCGGCGAACATAGCGTTTCGTCGCGGGGCTGGAGCAATCGGCCATGGTTCAGCAGCGTCCCTTGGCGAACGGCAGGTTGCATTGTTTGCGTGCCGACAGGGAAACGGCAATGGCGGGCAGGGTCAGCATCAGCCAGGTGCCCGTGTCGGCATCGACCCCGCCCTGACGTATTCCGAGCGCGACGAGGATCATTACAAAGGCGCAGGCGATGGAGGTGAGATATCCGTTCATGGTCAAGTTCCCTTTCAACTATGGAAAGGGTATTTGACATCGGCTCGACCGGTTGTCAACCACCCTTTCCATAATGTAGCGAAGCCTTGCCATTGCGCGGGTCATATCGCAGTCATGCAATGCGCGCATAAAGGGCGCGAAGGAGAGACCGCCATGGTGCCCAGCGAACCCCCGTCACGCCCGTCCCTGCCGTCCGCATCCGGCCTCGATCGCCGGTCCCTGCTGAAAGGCGGCGCGGTGGGCGGTATCCTGTCGGCGGGGTTGCCGTCCGCGCCTTCGCTGGCCGCACAATCGGCGCGCGGTTTCACCCACGGCGTCGCAAGCGGGGAGCCGGGGCCCGACCGCGTGCTGCTGTGGACGCGCTATGTCGCGGCGCAGGACACGGCGCTGGCGGTCGAGGTCAGCAGGACGCTGGATTTCTTCTCGCATACCAGGGGCGATACCGCGACCGCGCGGCCCGAAAACGATTTCTGCGCGAAGGTCGTGATCGACGGGCTGGAGCCGGATACGTGGTATTACTACCGCTTCGTGGCGCCGGACGGCACCGTCAGCGAAAAAGGCCGCACGCGCACGCTGCCCGCCGGCCCGACGGCCCGCTTCCGCATGGCGGTGTTCTCGTGCTCCAATATCGGTTTCGGCTGGTTCAACGCCTATGCCCATGCGGCAGAGGCGAACGATTTCGACCTGCTGGTCCATACGGGCGACTATTTCTACGAATACGAAGCCGGGCGTTACCCCGACGATCCGATGACCCGGCGGCGGTTCGCGCCCGTGGGCGAAACCGTCGCGCTGGCCGATTACCGCCTGCGCCACGCCAGTTACCGCGCCGATCCCGACCTTCGCCGGATGACGCAGCTTTATCCGATGATCATGGGCTGGGACGATCACGAGAGCGCAAACGACAGCTACGCCGACGGGGCGGAGAACCACCAGCCGGACACAGAGGGCGACTGGGCGGTTCGCAAGGCCGCTGCGATGCGCGCCTACCGCGAATGGCTGCCCGTGTCGGACAATCCCTATGAAGCCTACGAGGTCGGCGACCTTGCCACTCTGTTCCGGCTGGAAACCCGGCTGACGGCCCGGTCGCGGCCGCCTTCCCTGCGCGAGATCATGGCTGGCGGGACTTCGCCCGACGACATGGTGGCGCGCCTGTCGGCGTTCCGCGACGGCGCCTACCGCGATCCCGCCCGCACGATGCTGGGCACGGGGCAGGAGGAATGGCTGGCAAGCGGCCTCGCGCGGTCGGCGCGATCGGGCAAGACGTGGCAGGTGCTGGCCCAGCAGGTCGTCATGGGTAGCCTGTCGACGCCGCCGGCACTCGCGGGCGGTGTCACGGAAGACATGCCCGACTTCATTCGCCAGCGCGTGATGGCAGCGGCACTGGCCAGCCGGGCGGGCCTGCCGATGAACATGGATGCGTGGGACGGTTATCCGGCGGCGCGCGAACGGCTGCTGGCATCGGCGCTGGAGGCGGGCGCCAACCTGCTGGTCCTGGCAGGCGACAGCCACAATGCCTGGGCCTTCGAGCTGGATCATGGCGGAGAGCGTGCAGGCGTGGAATTCGCCGGCCAGTCCGTCACTTCGCCCGGCTTCGAAGGGTATCTGGCAAATGTCCCGCCGCAGGTGCTGGAAGGCGCGGTGACGGCGCATAACGCGCAGCTGAAATGGGCCGACACTTCGCAGCGCGGCTACATGGCGATCGAACTGACGCCGCAGCGCGCCGTGGCGGAATACCGGTTCCTCGGCAGCATAGCGCAGAAATCGACGGCGCTGGCGGCGACGAAACGCCTCCAGACCCGTCCCGGCGAACACCTGCTGGAGGACGCTTGACCGAAACGCCGCCGCCGCGCGTCACGCTGGTCCTGCCCGTCCGGAACGGAGAGCGTTATTTGCAAGAGGCGCTGGATTCGATCCTCGGCCAGACGTTCCCCGATTTCGAGCTGGTCTGCATCGATGACGCATCGAGCGATGCCACCGCCTCGCTGCTGGCGCAGGCCGCTGCTTGCGATGCCCGCATCCGGATACTCACGAACGGGGCGAAGCGCGGCCTTCCTGCCAGCCTTAATCGCGGTTTCGCCGATGCTCGCGGCGCGCTCCACGGATGGGCCAGTCACGACAATCGCCTGCATCCCGCAATGATCGAGACGCTCGTCCGGGCACTCGGCGACAATCCGGGCTGTTCCGTCGCTTATGCCGCCTACCGCGAGATCGACGCGGACGGCGTTGTCACCGGCCATCACGCGGCGCGCCCGCCCGGCGTTCTCATGCAGGCGAATATCGTTGGCCCCGCATTCCTGGCACGGGCCGGGGTATGGCAGGCGCTGGGCGGGTATGACGAGGCGCTGGAGGGGGTCGAGGACTACGATTTCTGGCTCCGCGCCCGGCACCGTTTCCGCTTCTGCCCGGTCCGGGAAAGCCTGCTGGATTATCGCCTGCACCCCGGCAGCATGACTGCGCGCCATTCGACGGCCATCGCAGCAGCGCATGACCGCCTGCTGGAACGGGAAATCCCGAAGGAGCCGGACCGGCGAAGGCGCGCAATGGCCTGGCTCGCGCTGATGGAATTGCGGCAAGACCCGGCGCGCCTGCGCTACGCGGCGCGCGCGGTGACCGCGCATCCTGGTGCAGCGTTGTCCAGGTCCCGGGCCATCGTGCGCTGGATGCGGGCCGCCCTTGCAGCAAGGAGCGGACGGGCTTATTGAACGGGCATGGCCAATCGCTTGACCACATCGACTACCGCGACCCCGGCATTCCGGGGTCTGTTCGAGGTGTGGGCGCGCTCGTACTGAGCAGATTACCCGCGCCCGGTTTCGGGCGATGCGGCGTTTTCCCGAAATCGTAGAAATTGCACGCCACGCTTTATGGCCGCGCGGGTCTCTGGCATGGGCGCGGCAAATGACGGACGGAACACGATGACACAGCTTTTGAAAATCAGCCTGCCCGACGGTTCGGTGCGCGAGATGGAGCCGGGCAGCACGCCCGCCGACGTTGCTGCGGCAATCGGACCGGGCCTGGCCAAGGCTGCCCTTGCCGCCCGGGTCGATGGCGAGATCCGCGATCTCAACCGGGCCTTCGACGGCGATGCAGAGCTGGCGCTTATCACCGCGAAGGACGAGGAAGAGGCGCTGGAACTGGCCCGGCACGACTTCGCGCACGTCCTGGCGGAGGCCGTCCAGTCGCTGTTCCCCGGCACGCAGATCACCTTCGGTCCCGCGACGGATGACGGGTTCTATTACGACGTGAAGGCGCCGGACACGCGCGATCCGTTCAGCATGGACGACCTGCCCGCGATCGAGGAGGAAATGCGCCGCATCATCAAGGCGGACAAGCCGCTGATCCGCGAGGTGTGGTCCCGCCAGCGGCTGATCGACAAGTGGGAAGCGGAAGGCGAAACCTTCAAGGCGGAATGGGCAAAGGAACTGTCCGAGGACGAGGAATTGACCGTCTATCATTCCGGCCCCGCCGACAGCGATGACACCTGGCTGGACATGTGTCGCGGCCCGCATTTGCCCAGCACGGGCAGGCTCGATCCGCAGGCGTTCAAGCTGATGCGGGTTGCAGGCGCATACTGGCGCGGCGACCAGAACAATGCGCAGCTGACGCGCATCTACGGCACGGGCTGGCTGAACAAGAAGCAGCTGAACGCCCATCTCACGCGGCTGGAGGAAGCCGCCAAGCGGGACCACCGCAAGCTGGGCCGCGAAATGGATCTCTTCCACCTGCAGGAAGAGGCCCACGGCAGCGTGTTCTGGCACCCCAAGGGCTATCGCATCTGGCGCGAGCTGGAAGCGTATATGCGCCGCAAGATGGACGCCGCCGATTACCGCGAGATCAAGACGCCGCAGCTGATGGATGTGCGCCAGTGGGAGCAATCCGGCCACTGGGGCAAATATGCCGAGAACATGTTCGCCGTCCCCGACATCGTGCCGGAAGTGGACGGCTTGGGCGACGACAATGGCGGGGAAGGCGCCTCGCCGAAAGTGGCCGAGGATGCCGACTGGATGGCGATCAAGCCGATGAACTGTCCGGCCCACGTGCTGGTGTTCAAGCAGGGCATCACGTCCTACCGCGACCTGCCGATCCGGCTGGGCGAGATGGGCTGCTGCCACCGCAACGAACCGCATGGCGCGCTTCACGGCCTGATGCGTGTGCGCCAGTTCACCCAGGACGACGCGCATATTTTCTGCACGGAAGACCAGGTGGTGGAGGAGGTGCGCAAGTTCTGCGCGCTGGCCGACAGCGTCTATCGCGATTTCGGCTTCAGCTATCACGTGAAGCTGGCCCTGCGCCCGGAAAAGCGCTTCGGCAGCGAAGCCGACTGGGACAAGGCGGAGCAAGAACTGCGCGACGCCGTGGCCGAAGCGAGCATGGACAATGACGAATACGGCTGGGAAGAATTGCCGGGCGAAGGCGCGTTCTATGCGCCCAAGCTGGAATGGCACCTGACCGATGCGATCGGCCGCACGTGGCAGGTCGGCACGATCCAAGGCGACCGCGTCCTGCCCGACCGCCTTGATGCGACCTATATCGGCGAAGACGGCGAGAAACACCGCCCGGTCATGCTGCACCGCGCGATCTTCGGCAGCTACGAACGCTTCATCGGCATCCTGATAGAACATTTCGCCGGCCGCCTGCCATCATGGCTGGCCCCCGTGCAGAGCGTGGTGGCGACGATCACCTCCGACGCCGACGGCTATGCGGCCGAGGTGGCGGAGAAGCTCAAAGCTGCGGGCATCCGGGTCGAGAGCGACATCCGCAACGAGAAGATCAACTACAAGGTCCGCGAACACAGCCTCGCCAAGGTTCCGCACCTGCTGGTAGTCGGCAAGCGCGAGGCGGAGGAAGGCACCGTCGCCATCCGCACGCTGGGCGAAAAGGAACAGCGTGTGATGAGCCTGGACGACGCCATTGCCATGCTTAAAGACGCCGCGACCCCGCCGGACCTCAGGGCAACTGGGCGCGACTAGGGCGCGGGACAGGTGGAACTCTTGGCAGGCTATACCGCGGTGCAGGTCGCCGCAGCCCTGGCGACGGCGTTCGTCGCCGCATTCGTGCGCGGACTGGCGGGCTTCGGCCTCGCCATCCTCCTGGTGCCGGTGCTGGCGCTGGCCTTGACGCCGGTCGAGGCGGTGCTGGCGACAAATTTCGTCGCCCTGTTTATCGGCCTGTCAGAAATCCGGAAAATCCTGCGCGATGCGGAAAAAAGCGCGCTGGTCATCGGCGGCATCGTGGTGCTGACAACTGCGCCGGGGCTGGTCCTGCTGGCCGCGACGCCACCCGATCTCGCTCGTTTCCTGATCGCGCTGGTGGCCCTCTCGGCCTTCTTCGCCATCCTGCTGCCGACCCGCGCGGCCGACGTGCCCGGCCCGCTGGCGACAGGCGCGGTCGGCGTGACGAGCGGGCTGCTGACCGGTTTCGCCGGGATGCCGGGGCCGCCCGTCGTGCCTTATTACGTGGGGCGGCACATTCCGCGCCATATAGCCAAGGCATCCATGCTGCTGATCTTCACCATCGCCGCACTCGCCGGGCTGGGCGCGGGTCTTGCCATCGGTGTGCTGCAATGGCGGCTGGCGATCCTGGCGCTGCTGCTGTTCCCTGCGGTCCTGGTCGGCAACTGGCTGGGCGCAAAGGCGTTC
The DNA here is from genome assembly GCF_042851395.1 of Altererythrobacter sp. MTPC7. Lineage (NCBI taxonomy): Bacteria > Pseudomonadati > Pseudomonadota > Alphaproteobacteria > Sphingomonadales > Erythrobacteraceae > Altererythrobacter > Altererythrobacter sp. MTPC7. Next base: position 47,984 of record NZ_BTGS01000005.1, read on the forward strand.
GGCAAGGTCAGCGACCCGGTATGGCGCAGCTTCGTCGCGTTCGCCCTGTTCGCCGCCGCTGCTGCGGCCCTGGTCAAGCTGTTGGGCTAGGCAGGCAGACTGCGCTGCCGACAGGACCTCAGATGGTGCCTGCCAGGATCAGCGCACAGGCACAGCCATAGACGATGGCCATGCGCGCTGCTTCGTGCAAAGCGGGCGCGACGGGCCGTGCCTTCAGGATGAGTGCCTTTGCCATGGCGGTGATTGTGGTCGCCGGAAGCTAACAGGTCCTTAATCAACCCCCGCGGACAGGGTCGGCATCTGCTGGCTGGCGCAATGGAAACCGCCGCCGCCTGCCAGGACAGCGTCGGCGGGCAGGCCGATCGTCCGGCGGTCCGGGAAAAGCGCCGCGATGGCCGCAACCCCGTCTTCGTCATGTGCCGAGCCGAATGTCGGAACCACGACCAGATGCGTGGTTATCGCGAAATTGGCGTAGCTTGCCGGCTCGATCCGTCCGTCGCGCTCGATCCTGCCGGGCGAGGGAATGCGAACGAGGTCCAGTCCTGCCGCCTCGAGCCGGGCGGCGGCATCGTCGTAGATGGCTGAATTGGGATCGCCGGGTCCGGTCGCTTGCGGCAAAACGACGCGGCCCGTACCGACGAAACGCGCAAGATTGTCGACATGGCCGTCCGTGTGGTCGTTCACCAGCCCGTCGCCCAGCCACACCACGCGGCCGAAACCGAGATCGCGGGCGAGCCTTGTCTCGATGTCGCTGCGCGACAGGTCCGGATTGCGATTGGGATGGAGCAGGCATTGTTCGGTCGTGAGCACCGTGCCCGATCCGTCCGTGTCGATGGCGCCCCCTTCCAAGACCCAGTCGCCCGTCACCACCGGCAATCCGGCATCGCGGGCGAGCCGCGCTCCGATCGTCTGGTCGCCCGCCATCAGGTATTTCCCGCCCCACCCGTTGAAGCGGCAGCGCAGGGCAGAACCGTCGGCGCGGACGAGCGGGCCGGTATCGCGCAGCCAGATGTCGCCATAGGCGCGGCTTTCCAGCACGACCTTGTCCGATACCAATGCGCGGGCCCGTTGCCGGTTGGCGTCGTCCCGGACCAGCAGGCGAACCTCCTGCCCGCTATCCGCGACGGCGTTGGCGAAGGCGGCAATCTGCTCCTGAGCGCGCGGCAGGATGCCGGGCCATTCCTCACCGTCGTGGGGAAAGCCGATCCACAGCCAGTCCTGCGGCGCCCATTCGGGCGGCATGGTCACGGCACGTCCTGCCGACATGCTCCGCCTTCCCCCGTCGCCGGTCAGCAGCCAGTCTCGCTCCGCTCGCAATCGGCGTCGCGGGTGGCGCGGAATTCGTCGCCATCGTTCCAGTTCGGCCAACTGGTGCTCATGCCCATCATCCGGCCGAGGCGGTAGAACAGGTTCAGATCGCCCATCACGCCGGACCAGTCCCAGTCCTCGTTGAACTCGTCCTTCGGCCCGTGATAGCGGTTCTCGGTATAGTCCTTCGCCACGGCAGCGCCCGCCTCGCGTCCGCCTTCCACGAGGTCTTCCCCGCCATCGATATAGAGCATCGGTACCCCGCGCTTGGCGAAGGCAAAGTGGTCGGACCGGTAGTAATAGCCGGCTTCCGGCTTGGGGTTGGGGGTGGCGACACGGCCATCGGCCTCGAGCGCCGCTTCGAGGAAGGCGTCGAGCTGCGACTTGCCCGGGCCGACCACGGTCACATCCTTCGCCGGGCCAGCAACCTGGAATGCGTCCATGTTGATCCCGCCGACCGTCTGGGCGAGCGGGAAGACCGGGTTAGCCGCGTAATAGTCCGCGCCCAGCAGCCCCTGTTCCTCTGCCGTCACGGCCAGGAAGACAAGGCTGCGTGCTGTCGCGCCCGCTTTCGCCTGTGCCTCCGCCAGGGCGACGAGCGCCGCGGTGCCGGTCGCATTGTCGACCGCGCCGTTGCAGATGTCGTCGCCATCGGGTGCAGGCGTGCAGCGGCCCAGGTGATCCCAGTGCGCGGTGTGGATCACGTATTCATCCGGCCGCTCCGTGCCCGGCAGGATGCCGATCACGTTCTGCGAGGAATAGGTGCGGATGTCGTTGCGAAACGAGGTCGAGACCGACAGGCCGAGCGGCACAGGCGTGAAGTCCGGCTTCTTCGCCGCTTCCACCAGCGCATCGAAGTCCTGTCCGGCAGCCTCGACAATGCGGCGGGCGACATCCTTCTGCACCCAGCCGTTCATGTCGGTCATCTGCGGCGCGTTCGGTCCACGCTGGGCATAGGCCTGCGGGCCGGACCAGCTGCTTTCGACGACATTCCAGCCATAGGAAGCAGGCTCCGTATCGTGCACGATCAGGGCGGCGGCAGCACCCTTGCGGCCGGCTTCCTCGTATTTGTAGGTCCAGCGCCCGTAATAGGTCATCGCCTTGCCGCCGAACGTGCCTTCCAGGCTGTCGCTGCTGAAATCGGGGTCGTTGACGAGGATAAGGGCGGTCTTGCCCGTCATGTCGACGCCCTCGTAATCGTTCCAGTCGCGCTCCGCCGCATCGATGCCGTAGCCAACGAAGACGATCTCGCTGTCTTCCAGGTTCGTTTCGACGTTTTCCTTGTAGGACACGCCGACCCAGTCGGTGGAAAATTGCAGCGTCATGTCGCTCGCCGCATCGCCGTCGGGATCGGTGATGGTGAGGGGGGCGAAGTCCTTGCCGGTGATCTCGACCAGCGGGACGTCCTGCACCCATTCGCCGTTATTGCCCGGCTCAAGGCCGGCTTTCCGGAATTCCTCGATCAGCAGGGCGACCGTTTTCTCGCCCCCGGGCGTGCCCGGCATCCGGCCTTCGAATTCGTCGGACGATAGCTCGCGCGTGACGTTGACCATCGTTTCCTGCGAGATATCGCCATCGGCAATTTCCGGGATGTCGAGCGCATCGCTGACCGTCGACATGTCGTCCGGCAACTGGTCGCAGCCTGCAAGGGCAAAGGCCGCAGCGGCGGCAAGGCAAAGGCGTTTCATATCAGGGTATCCCGTCTCTCGAAGGCGTTCCAATGCCGCCGCTTTTCGCAAAGGCAATCCCTTTGGGCAAGCGTTCCGGCACATCGCGCCATTGCAAGGCGCGCGGTGCGAAGGCAGGGCAGGTCCATGGCCGACTGGGATGCAGCACTGGACCGGGCGCGGGCCCACGCCCCCTTCCTCGCGCGCGCGCTCGACAGACGGCCGGATCTTGCCGAGATGCTGGCCGCTGGCGAAGGCACTGGCGCGCTGGCCCGGGCAAGGCAAAGCGGGGAAGGGCAGGAGACAGGCGTTGCCCTGCGCCGCGAAAGGCTGGGCCTGGCGCTGGTGCTGGCCATCGGGGACCTTGCCGGGGCTTTCGACCTCGAAACCGTGACAGGCGAACTGTCCGCCTTTGCCGACGACGCCTTGTCGCGCGCAATCGTTGCGGCGATCAAGCGCCGGGTGGACGATGCGGAGGATCCGGGCAGGGCAGGCTTTTATGCGCTGGCGCTGGGCAAGCACGGCGCGCGCGAGCTGAACTACAGCTCCGACATCGACCCGATCCTGCTTTACCGCCCCGAAACCCTTCCCCGCCGCCGCCGCGAAGAGCCGGGGGAAGCGGCGCAGCGTTATGCGCGCGAGATCGTGCAATTGCTGTCGGCCAATACGGCTGAGGGATACGTGTTTCGCGTCGATTTGCGCCTGAGGCCCGCATCCGAGGTCAGCCCGCTCGCCATTCCGGAAAATGCCGCGCTGACCCATTACGAAAGCAGCGCCCTTCCGTGGGAGAGGGCCGCCTTCCTGCGCGCACGTGCAGCATCGGGCGACATTGCGGCGGGCGAGGCGTTCCTGGCCGCGATCGACCCCTTCATCTGGCGTCGGAGCCTCGATTTCGGTGCCATCGCAGAGATCGGCGCGCTCACCCGCCGCATCCGGGCCAAGCATGACGGCCCGCGCGAACCTGGGCCGGGCTACAATTTGAAGCAGGGCCGCGGCGGCATCCGGGAAATCGAGTTCTTTGTCCAGACGCACCAGCTGATCCATGGGGGGCGCAGGCCGGCCTTGCGCGTACGCGGATTGTTCGACGCGCTGGATGCGCTGGTGGCGGAGGAGCTCGTTCCGGCAGACGACGCGCATGCGCTTGCAGAGGCCTATCGCAGGCTTCGCACGGTGGAGCATCGCCTGCAAATGGTCGAGGACCGCCAGACCCACTCCCTGCCGCACGGAGAGGCGCTGGCAGGCATTGCGAAGCTCGACGGGCTGGATGGCGCGGATGCGCTGGTTGCGGACCTGACAGCCCATACCGCGCGGGTCGGCGCCCTGTTCGACACGCTACTCGACCGGGTCGGGGGCGGCGCGGCCGACGCCCCGCCGCCCGGCGCAAGAGACGCCGTCCGGCAGGTCGACACGCTGGAGCCTGCAGAGCGGAAACGCATGGAGGACCGGGTCGAGGGCTGGCTCGACGGGCGGTACCGCACCTTGCGCAGCAGTGCTGCGGAAAAGGCATTCCGGTCCCTGTTGCCGTCCTTCCTCGAAGCCATTGCCGCGACGCCCGAACCGGACGAGGCCCTGCTGCGGTGGGAGAAACTGCTCGCCACCCTGCCCAGCGCCATCAACCTGTTCCGCCTGCTGGAGGCGCGGCCCGGCCTGCTGGAACAGATGCTGCGCATCCTGTCGCTGGCCCCGCCCCTGGCGGACCGGCTGGCGCGCTCTTCCTCCCTGCTCGATGCGCTGATCGATCGCACCGCGTTCGACCTACCGGGCGATGCCGCGTCGGTGGAAGCGGCCATGACGCCGCCTGCCGGGACCGATTACGAGCGGGCGCTGGACAGGCTGCAGACCGTCACGTCCGAACAGCGTTTTGCCATGGGCGTCCAGCTGATCGAGTCCGCACATGATCCGCTGGAAATCGCTGCCGGCCTGTCCCGCGTGGCCGAAGCTGCCGTGCGCCGCGCGGTTGCGATGGCGAGCGAGGAATTCGCTATTCGCCACGGGCGCATTCCTGACAGTGAACTGGTAGTGCTGGGCCTTGGCCGGCTGGGTGGCTGCGCGCTGACCCATGCCTCTGACCTCGACCTTGTGTTCCTGTTCACCGGTGATTTCCAGGTCGAAAGCGACGGCGAAAAGCCGCTGGGCGCGACGCTCTATTACAACCGGCTGGCCCAGAGGGTCGCCGCCGCGCTCGGCGTGCCCACGGCAACCGGCGCTCTTTACGAGGTGGACACACGGCTGAGGCCACAGGGCGTGCAGGGGCCGCTCGCCGTCAGCCTCGACAGCTTCTCCCGCTACCAGCAGAAAGACGCGTGGACGTGGGAACACATGGCCCTGACCCGGGCGCGGGTCGTTGCCGGGTCGCCCGCCGCACGCGAGGCCGTGGAAGCGGAACTGGCCGCTGCGCTCACCATGCCGCGCGATCCCGGCGAATTGCGCGATGCCGTGCTGAAGATGCGGGCGGACATGGCTGCGGCCAAGCCTGCGCGCGGTCCTCTCGATGCGAAGCTGCTGCGCGGGGGGCTGGTCGACCTCGAATTCCTGATCCACCACCAGCAATTGCGCCACGGTGCCGGTCTTTCGCCGCAATTATGGACGGCGATCAGGGAATTGACGCAGGCGGGCCTGCTGCCCGACGGCCTGATGGAGGCGCACGATATTCTTGGCCGGGCCATCGTCGCCATGCGGCTGCTCGCGCCCGATGCAGCCATGCCCGACGATGCGCGGGCCGAGGCGCTGGCCGGCGCATGCAATGCCGCCAGCCCATCGGACCTCTTGCAATCGCTGGACCGGGCACGCCATTGCGTCGCCGAGGGCTGGTCCCGATTCCTCGGCACGACACTGGAGATAGACTGATGGCAGACGCTGGCGACAAGATTCCCGACATCGCGATGGAAACGCCGGAGGGCGGCACCATCCGCCCTTCGCAATATGAAGGGGAGAAGCTGGTCCTGTTCTTCTATCCGCGCGACAACACGCCGGGATGCACGACCGAGGCAAAGGATTTTTCCGCCCTGAAGGACGAATTCCTGAAAGCGGGCACGGCGTTGCTGGGGGTGAGCAAGGATTCGGCCAAGAAACACCAGAATTTCATCGCCAAGCACGATCTGACGGTGAACCTTGCCACGGACGCTGAGGAAGACGGCCTTTCCGATGCGCTGGGCATCTGGTGCGAGAAGAAGATGTACGGGAAAACCTTCATGGGCATGGTGCGCACCACCGTGCTGGTCGACCGCGACGGGACGATCGCGAAGATCTGGCCCAAGGTGAAGGTGAAGGACCACGCATCCGAAGTGCTGGCCGCCGCGCAGGCGCTCTGAGCCCGCGAACTGGCACGCCCCAGCCGATGACCACGATCGCAGCCGCCATCCGTGCCGCCCTGCTGACGGCGGACCCGCGTGCGAAGTGCTTTGCCACCCGCGATCTCGTGCGGCGCTGGCGGCGCGGCGCGCTCGAATGGCGTTTCGACGTTGCCATGCCCGACAGGCCCGCCTGGCCGGCGGATCTCGATTTTCGTGCGCCCTCGCAGATGCCCCGGCGCGGAAAGGGCGGTGGCAAGGCGCGGCTCGCCCTGTGGCACGCGCTTGCCCATATCGAATTCGTCGCCATCGACCTCGCGCTCGATATCGTCGGGCGGTTCGGGGAAGAGGCCGGCCGCGAGTTTGCCGACGATTTTCTTAGCGTCGCGGCGGACGAGGCGATGCATTTCGCGCTGCTGCAGAGAAAGCTGCGGTCGCTCGGTTCGTGTTACGGCGCGCTGCCGGTGCATGACGGGCTGTGGCAGGCGGCGCAGGACACGGCGCACGATGTGGAAGCGCGGCTCGCCGTGGTGCCTATGGTGCTGGAGGCGCGGGGCCTCGACGTGACGCCTGCCACGCTGGAACGCGTTCGCGCGCAGGGCGACGACAACGGTGCGCGCATCCTGTCGCGCATTCTTGACGACGAAATCGCCCATGTCGGATTCGGGACGAAGCATTTCGCCCGGCAGGCCGAAAGCCGCGGAATTGCGCCGAATCTTTTGTGGCAGGAATTGGTAAGGGTAAACTTCGCGGGCCGGATTCAGGCACCGTTCAACGACTCGGCGCGTCTCGCAGCCGGTCTGTCGCGGGACTTCTATGCCGCTATTGCGTCGTAAATCTTTCCCGACATAACTCATAATCAACAAGCGCCGGGAAGGTTCCCGGGGCAGGATCGGGGGCCCGATAAGACGGCGAAGAACGCTGCGGGGGCTGGAAAATGGACGGGTCGTTTTATGATGGATCGCAAGATCGTTTCTAAAGTTTTTGCCGTGTGCGGGGCTCTGGGTCTCGGCATTTCCGCACCGGCGATGGCGAATTCTTCCAGCGCCGCTGCTGTCGAAATCGACGAAGCCGCGGACGTTGTCGCCTCCCCCCTGGGGCAGGGCGACCAGCAATTCGCCAACCTTTTCGCGCAGTGGAAATCCCGCGATGCGGGTTCGCCGACGGCTCCGCCTCCGGTCGTTTCCGTTTCGGTTCCCTCGCGCATGCCGCTCGACAATTCGCGGCTGACCAGCAGCTACGGAATGCGCACCCACCCCGTCGTGGGTGGGCGCCGGAAGCATAACGGCATTGACCTTGCCGCGCCGACCGGCACGCCGGTCTACGCCACGGCAGACGGCCTGGTGGAACGCGCCAACTGGTTCTCCAGCTATGGCAAGTTCATCAAGATCGACCATGGCGGCTCGATGGAAACGCGCTTTGCCCACCTGTCGGGCATCGAAGTCTCCGCTGGCGAGCGTGTGACGAAGGGCCAGCTGATCGGCTATGTCGGTTCGACCGGCCGCTCCACCGGCCCGCACCTGCATTACGAAGTGCGGATCGATGGCAAGGCCGTGAACCCCATGCCCTACATGGTGGAAAGCGAAGCACAGCAGGCTTTCGCTCTCGCAACCGGCAAGGGCGGCCAGGGCGGCCAATAACTCGCGGCCAACGCCTGCGCTCGGCGCAGGTTCGACCGCCTTTCGGGCCTGAATTTCTGCCTCGGGCAGGATAGCAGCATCACCAATTACAGTTCCGCTGGAAGCGGATGAGGGTACCTGCCACCAGGAAACCCTTGAATGGGCGGCGAACGGGCCATGTGCCGGTTCGTCGCCTTTTTTGATGCTGGTCATTGTACGACACCCTTCTGCCGAGCCGCCGCCCGCGTTTTCTCTTGCCCGATATGGGTTGCCAATTAGAACTGGTTGGCAGGAGAGAGAACATGCACCCGATAACACATGCGCAGGCACGCCCAGACCACCCCGCCATCATCATGGGGGGCAGCGGTGAGACCGTCACCTATGGAGAGATGGACGCCGCCGCGAACCGCTTCGCCCATCTGCTCAGGAGCCGGGGGCTGGAGGCCGGTCACAGCTTCGCGCTCCTGATGGAAAACAATGCGCTGTTCCTGCAACTGGTCTGGGGATCGCAGCGCGCGGGCACCATGACGGTGCCGATTTCCACGCGGCTCGCCGCGCCAGAGATTTCGTACATCATGCAGGATGCGGGCGCGAAGCTGCTGCTGACGACCCCCGCCTTCGCCGACCGCCTGCCCGCCATCCGCGAGGCCTGTCCCGATTGCGAGGTGCTGGTGCTGGGCAGCGGGGACGCAGAGGACCTGCAGGACGCATTGGCGCAGCAGCCCGCCACGCCGATAGACGATCAGTCGGCAGGCGTTGTCATGCTGTACAGTTCGGGCACGACCGGCAGGCCCAAGGGCATCATGCCCGCGCCGCCGGACGATCCGGACGTGCAGGCGGTCAACCCGCTGGTCGGCCTCGCCGTCATGGGCGTGGGCATGCCGGCCGACGGCAGCATGGTCTATCTGAGCCCCGCGCCGCTCTATCACGCAGCGCCGATGGGCTGGTGCACCACGGTCCACCGCCTTGGCGGGACCATCGTGATCATGGAGAAGTTCGATCCCGAAAACGCGCTGGCGCTGATCGAGAAATTCAAGGTCACGGACAGCCAGTGGGTGCCAACGCATTTCGTGCGCTTCCTTCGCCTGGAGGAAAGCGTCCGGCAGAAATACGACCTGTCTTCGCACCAGCGCGCCATCCATGCCGCAGCCCCGGTCCCGGTCCCGATCAAGCAGGCGATGATCGACTGGTGGGGTCCTATCCTGGTCGAATATTACGCCGGGTCCGAAGGCATCGGCATGACGCTGGTGAAGAGCGAGGACTGGCTGCAGAACCCTGGCACGGTGGGTCGCGCTCTCCACGGCATATTGCATGTCTGCGGTCCCGATGGGGAGGAGTTGCCACCCGGCCAGGACGGCGTCCTCTATTTCGAGAACGACAAGATCCCGACCTATCACAACGACGCGGAAAAGACCGCCGAGGCGATGCATCCGAAGGGCTGGATGACGCTGGGCGATATCGGTCATGTGAACGAGGAGGGCTGGCTGTTCCTGACCGACCGCAAAAGCCACATGATCATATCCGGCGGGGTCAACATCTACCCGCAGGAGATCGAGAACCTCTTGATAGCGCATGACAGTGTGATGGATGCCGGCGTCATCGGTGCCCCGTGCGACGATATGGGCGAAAAGGTGGTCGCCGTGGTCCAGCCGGTCGATCCCGGCTGCGACAAGGGCGCGCTGGAGGCGGAATTGCGGGCCTATCTCGCGCCGCAGATCGCCCGGATCAAGATGCCGAAAATCTTCGAGTTCCGCCCCGACCTTCCGCGCGAAGCCAATGGCAAGCTCTACAAGCGGGAACTGCGCGAAGACTACGCAAACACTCGTTAAGCCCCTTACCTTTACTTGTCGTTTTGCATAGGAGTGCCGCTTGGTCGTATGATTTGCCAGAGGCGACGAACGGGCCGCAATGGCTCGCCTCGGGTGAATTGCCAAAACCGCAGGGGGCGGTTGAAGGGGAAGGGGCTATGACGTTACTGGAACCGCACAACATGCCCTTCGCCGCGGCATTGGTGCTGATGCTGATTCTCGGCATAGTGCAGGTGGTCGGGCTCGCCGATATGTTCGGCGGCGACGCGGACTTCGATCCCGGCGGCGACATCGACGGGGATGCGGCCATATCGCCGGGCCTTGTCGACGGGCTGTTCAGCCTGATCGGGATGAATCGGTTGCCCCTCACCATCTGGTTTGCCTTGTTCTTGATTTTGTTTGCAGGCGTTGGAGTGAGCCTTCAGCTGTTGTCGGAAAACCTGACGGGCAGCCCCCTAAACCGTTGGCTTGCGGCCCTTATTGCCATGGGCGGGACCTTGCCCGCGACCGGCGTCCTGTCCCGGCCGCTCGGCGCGATCCTGCCGCAGGACGAGACAAGCGCAGTCAGCACGGCAAGTCTTGTCGGGCGGCGCGCGCAGATCACCGACGGTACCGCGCGAAGCGGCTTTCCCGCACGCGCAAAAGTTCGTGACATTCACGGACAGGCGCATTTCGTGATGGTCGAACCGCATGAACAGGGCAGCGAATTTCGCTCCGGCGATCACATCCTGCTTGTTCGCCGCGACGGCAATACTTTCTACGCGACTGCGCTGGCAGACCGCCGTCTTTCGCCGGTCAATTGAGGTTTGAAGGGGGAATAATGAACAGTCTCATCGAAATGGCGATACCCGTTGGCGCGGTCGTATTGTTTGTCATCATCGTGCTGGTTGCGCTTACGCGGCTCTATCGCCGTGCTTCGAAAGAGATTGCCTTCGTGCGAACCGGTGTCGGCGGGGAGAAGGTCGTCATGAACGGCGGCGCGCTGGTGCTGCCGGTCTTTCACGAAACCATGCCGGTGAACATGAACACGCTGGTGCTGAGCGTTGTGCGGCGTGACGGGGAAGCGCTGATCACGCTCGACCGACTGCGGATCGACGTGAAGGCCGAATTCTACGTCCGCGTCAAACCCGATGGCGAAGCAATCGCGATGGCCGCGCAGACGCTTGGCCAGCGGACCATGCAACCCGAAATGCTCAAGGATCTGGTCGAAGGCAAATTCGTCGACGCGCTCCGCAGCGTGGCGGCCGGCATGACGATGAACGAATTGCACGAACAGCGCGCCGATTTCGTGCAAAAGGTACAGCAGGTTTCGTCGAACGATCTGTCGATGAACGGTCTCGAACTCGAATCGGTCTCCTTGACCGGGCTCGACCAGACCAGCATCGAACATTTCAACGCGAACAACGCCTTCGATGCCGAAGGCCTTACAAAGCTGACCGAGCAGATCGAAGCGCGCAAGAAACTGCGTAACGATATCGAGCAGGATACGCGCGTCCAGATGGAAACCAAGAACCTGGAAGCTGCGGAGCGAACCTTCCAGATCAACCGCGACACCGAATATGCGCGGCTGGAGCAGGAGCGCGAGGTCGAGGTGCGGCGAGCTGCACAGAGCTCCGAAATCGCGCGCGAACAGGCCGAACGGACCCGAGAAGCCGACGCCGCCCGGATCGAGGCGAAGAAGAAAGTCGACGCGCAGCAGATCGAAGCCGACCGCCTGGTCGAGGAAGCGCGGATCGACCAGCAGCGCGCTCTCGAAATCGCGCGCCAGGAACAGCAGATCGCGGTGCAGAACAAATCGCGTGAGGAAAGTCAGGCCAAGGCCGATGCGGACGAGGCTCGCGCGAAGGCCGTCGCTGCCGAAGAACAGGTCGCGACCAGCCGTGAAACCGAAGTGGCCGAACGTATGAAGCGTATCGAACTGATCGAAGCGTCGAAGCAGGCCGAACGTGAAGCCATCGGTGTGAAAGTCGAGGCGGAAGCAGAAAAGGAAGCCGCTTCGAACCGTGCAGAAGCGCAGCGCCGCGAAGCAGAAGGCGAGGCGGAAGCCGAGAAGCTCCGGGCGGAGGCGGCACGCGTCCGCTTCGAGGTCGAAGCTGCGGGTCAGCGCGCGATCAACGAGGCAGCGAACATCCTGTCGATGGACCAGATCTCGCTGCAGACCAAGCTGGCCCTCCTCAAGGTGCTGCCGGAAGTCATTCGCGAAAGCGCCAAGCCGATGGAAGCCATCGATTCGATCAAGATCGTGCAGGTCGACGGACTTACGAATGGTGGCGGCAAGCCCGGCGGGACCGGCACGGCCATGAACGGCAACGGCAGTGGCAATCTTGCGACCGATGCCGTGAGCGCGGCGCTGGCGTACCGGGCGCAGGCGCCGGTGCTGGACGGGCTGATGAAGGAACTCGGGCTCGACGGCTCCAGCCTTAACGGGCTGGTCCGCGATGCGGCGAAGGACGGTGGCACCGATGCAGTTATGGAAGCTCTGGACGACTTGTCGGACCGGGCGTCCGAAGCAGCAGAGCAGCTTGCTGACGAAGGCAAGTCGGTGGCGAAACAATCCAGCGGTTCGGTCGGCAGCGCCGGGTCAAAGCCGGTTCGATCCGAAAAAGGCCCCAAGGGCGGGAAAAACCCCGTCGAATAGCCCTGCCAGGCTTCGATCCCGCTACCAGAAAAGTCGCGAGATCGGGCGTCAGCCCAGCAGGCGCTCCATGACCGCGCGCACGTCGGACCCCATGTCCTCGCGCTCGAGGGCGAGGGCGAGGGTCGCTTCGACGAAGCCGGTCTTGCTGCCGCAATCGAAGCGGCGCCCTTCGAAGGTGACGGCGTGGAACGGCTGGTCGCCAATCATCTTCGCCATCGCGTCGGTCAGCTGGATTTCGCCGCCAGCGCCTTTCTCCTGGTCTTCCAGCACGCGCATGACCTCCGGCTGCAGGATGTAGCGGCCCGAGATGATCTTGTTCGACGGCGCATCGGCCACGGCGGGTTTCTCGACCAGCCCCTTCACCTGTGTCAGCGATCCGTCCACGGCGCCGGGATCGATCACGCCGTAGCTGGAAACCTCGTTCTCTGGCACTTCCAGCACGCTGATCAAATTGCCGCCCGTGCGGTCATAGGCCTCGACCATCTGTTTCATGCAGCCGGTGCTGCCCTTGTGCGCGACCATCAGCTCGTCCGGCAGGAAGATGGCGAAGGGTTCGTCGCCCACGATGGCGCGCGCGCACCAGATCGCATGGCCGAGGCCCATCGGCACCTGCTGGCGCACGGTGATGATGTCGCCCGGGACGAAACGGCTGGATTCCAGGACGCCGAGATCCTTGCCCCGCTCGCCCATCGTGTCTTCCAGTTCGTAGGCGACATCGAAATGCTCGACGATTGCGGTCTTGCCGCGCCCGGTCACGAAGATCATCTGCTCGATCCCGGCCTCGCGCGCCTCGTCCACCGCATACTGGATCAGCGGACGGTCGACGATGGGCAGCATTTCCTTCGGGATCGCCTTGGTCGCTGGCAGGAACCTCGTGCCCAGCCCCGCCACGGGGAAGACGGCTTTCTTGACGGGTTTGTGCGTGGTTTTGTCCTGGGTCATGGTCTTTTGCTAGGCTGCGCGGGTCCGGAACGCAATTGCGGCGCTGTCATTGCGATTGTGTGACGAGGGTGCGCGGTTCCGCGATTTGCGCGGCGCACGAAACGGGCTAGGGGCTGTTGCATGGACAAACTGATTATTCGCGGGGGCAATCGCCTCTCGGGCAAGATTCCCATTTCCGGCGCAAAGAATGCGGCGCTGACGCTGATACCCTGCGCCCTGCTGACGGAAGAGCCGCTGACGCTGCGCAACCTGCCGCGGCTGGCGGATATCGACGGGTTCCAGCACCTGATGACGCAGTTCGGCATCGCGACCGGCATCAGGGGCAAGCGTCCCGAGGATTTCGGGCGCGTCGTCACGTTCGAGGCGAACCACATCACCAGCACGGTCGCGCCCTACGACCTCGTCAGGAAAATGCGCGCATCGATCCTGGTGCTCGGCCCGATGCTGGCCCGCATGGGCGAGGCGAAGGTATCGCTGCCCGGCGGCTGCGCGATCGGTAATCGCCCGATCGACCTCCACCTGAAGGCCCTGGAAGCGATCGGCGGCGAGATCGAGCTGGCGCAAGGGTATGTGAAGGCGACCGCTCCCGATGGCGGGCTGCCGGGCGGGGAGTTCGATTTCCCCGTCGTGTCCGTTGGCGCGACGGAGAACGCCGTCATGGCCGCAGTGCTGGCAAACGGCACCAGCCGTTTCTTCAACGCAGCGCGCGAGCCGGAGATCGTCGACCTGTGCAACCTGCTGGTCGCGATGGGTGCCGAGATCGAGGGCATCGGCACGTCGGACCTGACCATTCACGGTGTAAGGAAACTGAACGGTGCCACCTACAAGGTGATGCCGGACCGGATCGAGGCGGGCTCCTATGCCTGCGCTGCGGCGATTACCGGCGGCGAGGTCTTCCTGGACGGCGCCGATGCCAGGGACATGCAGTCGACCAATCACGCGCTGCGCAATATCGGCGTGGAGGTGACGGAGGAAAAGAACGGCATCCGCATCGCGGCGAACGGACCGCTGAAGGCGACGAACCTTTCCACCGCGCCGTTCCCGGGCCTTGCCACCGACATGCAGGCGCAGCTGATGAGCCTGCTCTGCAAGGCGGAAGGCACCAGCGTGCTGAAGGAAACGATTTTCGAGAACCGCTACATGCACGTGCCCGAACTGGCCCGCATGGGCGCGGATATAGAGACCGAAGGGCGCACGGCCATCGTGAAGGGCCCGGTAGGCCTGACCGGCGCAGAGGTCATGGCGACCGATCTTCGTGCCTCGATGAGCCTGATCATTGCCGCCCTGGCCGCCGAGGGGGAAACGCAGGTCCGGCGCATCTACCATCTCGACCGCGGCTACGAGCGGTTGGAAGAGAAGCTGCAGCTGGTCGGCGCGGATATTGAGCGGGTGGACGACTGACGCGCGTCTTTTTTGCGGACCCTTCCCGCCTCTTGTCCGTTGGAAAGCCATAGACAATCACGGCGCACAGGAGATGCACTATGGCACTGCTCAGAACCGCTATTCTCGGAGCGCTCGGCTATCTGGGATACAAGGCTATGACCGACAAGAGTGACAAGAACGGCAAGAAAAACACCGAGTTCGACGAAAACGGCGTCGCTTTCGCCGACGGCCAGCCAGAAGGTCAGCACCGCGATGCCGGCCCCGGCGCGATGGGCGACAAGCCGAAGAAGAAATGGACCAAGACGGACGAGGAACTGGACGAGACGTTCCCGGCCAGCGATCCGCCCGCCAACTACTGAGCTACGCGGGCCGCGCCCCGAGTTGAATTAGCGAAACCGGTCACGGCCGGCCCGCGAGGTCGGCCGTGACCCACAGGCGGATGGCCCCGGCAAGACCGGTCGGCGCCTCCGCTTCAAGACGCTCCGCATCGATGCGCGCTATCAACGCGTTGAGCGGGACGCCCTGCCGCTGCGCTGCTGCGCGAACGAGATCCCAGAACAGCGGTTCCAAGCTGACCGAAGTCTTGTGCCCGGCGATCTCGACCGAACGTTTCACAGGCGGATGATAGGGCGCAGCCATGCGGGTACCCTAGGGCCGCTACACCCAATCGCACCACGTAATTTTTGGGCTGGGCGGCTTTGCTCAATCTTGATACGCCTGCAAATGCATGGCGACACAACCCGATCTCGACAGCCTGACCAGCAAGGAGAAGGAAACGCTGCGGCTTATCCTTCGCGGCCACGACGCCAAGTCGATGGCGCGCGAACTCGGCCTGTCGGTCCATACCATCAACGATCGCCTGCGCTGCGCGCGGCGCAAGCTGGAAGTAACAAGCAGCCGGGAGGCGGCAAGGCTGCTGGGCGAACATGAGCGGGCAGCCCCCGAAAACTTTGCAGACAAGGATTTGGGGGGTGTGCCGGATGAGGCTGAGTCGCAGACTGCGAAACCATCGAACGCCGGTCATTCCGACCAGCGCATGCCCCGGGTGCCATTGATCCGGGCAGCAGGAGCCTTCGTCATGATTACTCTCGCCATCGCCATCGCCCTCGCTACCGCCGGGTCATTCGCCGATGAACCCGCTTCCGAAGAAATTATGTCGTCCCAGGCGGGCGAGACAGACGCGGTGCTCGAAACAGCCGCTCGTGACTGGCTTGAACTGGTGGATGCGTCGGACTGGCAGGCAAGCTATGACGCTGCAGGTCAGGCGTTCCAGGAACCCAACACCGTCGCGACATGGCGGGATGCTTCCGAAATGGCGCGTATTCCGCTCGGAGACGTTGCGGCACGGAAGCTTGCCGGCGTCCAGTTCCTGAACGCACCGCCGGGCGGGTACCAAGTGGTCCGCTTCCGCACCGATTTCGCCAACCGCAACGGGGTTACGGAGCACGTCACGCTGGAGAAGGAAGGGGACGTGTGGAAAGTGGTGGGCTACTTCCTCACCTGACGCTTTCTCTACCACGAATTGCACGGCCTGCTGCGATGCCGTATGCATGCGGCAGGCCGACCGGTTCAATACATGTGCTGTCCGCCATTGATGCTCATGGTCGATCCGGTGACGAAACCGGCGTCCTCGCTGCACAGGAAGCTGACGCCGCGGGCGATTTCCTCCGCCTGGCCGAGGCGGCCCACCGGTATCTTGGCGACGATCTTTTCCAGCACGTTCTCGGGCACGGCGGCGACCATGTCGGTGTCGATGTAGCCGGGCGCGATCGCGTTCACCGTCACGTTGAACCGCGCACCTTCCTGCGCCAGCGCCTTGGTAAAGCCGTGAATGCCCGATTTGGCTGCGGCGTAATTGACCTGTCCGTACTGGCCGGCCTGCCCGTTGATCGATCCGATGTTGACGATCCGGCCCCAGCCGCGCTCCTTCATGCCGGGGAAGCACGCTTTCGCCATGTTGAAACAGCCGCCGAGATTGATCCGCATGACGTCGTCCCAGTCGTCATAGCTCATGCGCATCAGCGTGCCGTCGCGTGTAATGCCGGCATTGTTGACCACGATGTCGACCGGGCCGACTTCATCGGCCACCCGTTCGCAGCCTGCCTGTGCGGCATGATGATCGCCGACATCCCATTTGTAGGCTGCGATCCCGGTTTCGTCGGTGAAGGCCCGGGCGGCTTCGTTATTGCCACCGTAATTGGCGACCACGGTGAACCCGTCGTCGCGCAGGCTCTCGCAGATAGCGCGTCCGATGCCCCGCGTGCCGCCGGTGACGATTGCAACTTTTCCCATACAGATATCCCTCGCCGCTCTTGCTTCGGTCTCTCCCACGCTTGACGTAACGTCAGGCGAGGTTCGCGGCAAAGAAAATCCCACGGGGGGCGGGATCGTTCATACGTATTTTGAAGGAGATGGGGGAGCCCATGCGCCGCCACGGCTCGGCCTGTCAGAACCGGAGCTGCGTTCCGACATAGACCGACTGGTCGTCTTCCAGCCCGTCGGTCAGCGGGGCGAGGCGATCGCGTTCCTGCGACAGGCGGACGCCGGCCGTCAGGTCGAGATTGCGCGATACGCGGAAGCTGCCGCCCAGTTCGACGGATTGTTCGCCCTGCGATTCAAGCGTGCGCGGGGCGCGGCCCACGGGCTGGTCCTTGTCCAGCGAGAGGCGCGGCTGGAACCGGCTCGGCCTGTCGGCTGCGCTGCCTTCTTTCGGCTTGAACTCGGCGAGGTCGGGCATTTCGACACGGGCCACGCCGGGCGAAAGCTTCGTCGCAGGCTTGGCGAAGCTCTGATAGCCGCGCGAAATGCCAAGGTCGAAACGCGACGGTGCAATGTCCTGGACCGTGCGGCGGCCCGGCTGGGCCTGCGCCGACGCGACGGCGGAGCGAACCGAGATGGCGCGCGCTTCGCTCTCGTCTACACGGACGGCGACGGTGATCGTGCGATCTTCGGCCTGGACCCGGCCCGCCGGCGTGAACCGGATGGCCTTTCGCGCGGCGGCGTAGCGGTTTGCCACCCGCTCTGCGAGGACGGGATCGACGCTTGCCGGGGTGAAGGGCAGCGCAGGTTCCACGCGTTCGGCAGGTGTCAGGTCGACCGTCGCCAGCGCGAGGCCGGCCGTCGGGACCGCTACGATGGCAGCACCGACGGCAAGCGGAGCGATGCCCCGCTGGATTGCCTGCCGAAATGCACTGCGCATCATGATCCTCTGATCCCCTGTCGCCGGTGGAACCGGACGAAATCTTGTGTTTCTTCGGACTTGCCGGGCACTTGGCCGACTCGCCGCTGACAAGAAAACTACGGTGCGACTCCTATGAATGCCAGTTTTTCCACAAGCTGAACGAAACTTGGGCGCGAAGTGTGACACCAAGCCCACAGCACGCAGGCCTGTGCGAGCAATCATCGTGCCGCGTCCATTCAGTTGCCGTAAACGCGGCAGGCACAGGATGGGTTCCTCTTGCACTGCTGTCGCATCCCGCGCGCGGCGCGGCCCTCCTCCGCAAGGCCGGGGCGACGGGCTTGCCGCGAGGGATGGCAAAACTGTAGGGCAGGGCTATAGGACACCTAATCGATGATTCACCGACAAGACCGGGACACCATATCCGCCATGACGATTGCCAACCTTACCGCAAAGACGGGCGCTGCGCGCGCACTCAAGGCCGCTGTGATCGGCGCCTCGCTGGCGGGTCTCGCAGCGTGTGCCGGCGGTAACGACCGTCCCGAGGCGGACCTCGCCGCAGCGCAGATCAGCACGATCGGTGTCAATTCCTATCTCTGGCGCGCCAGCCTCGAGACCGTGAGCTTCGCGCCGCTGCTGCAGGCCGACAGCGCGGGCGGGGTCATCGTGACCGACTGGTACACCAATCCCAGCAATGCGGGCGAGCGGGTGAAGCTGACGGTTTCCATCCTCGACCAGGACCTGCGGGCCGACGCCCTGCGGGTCGCCGCCAGCCGGCAGGTCGCCCAGGCCGGGACTTGGGTCGATGCGCCCGTCCAGGCCGCCACCGTGCAGAAGCTGGAAGACATCATCCTGACCAAGGCCCGCGAACTGCGCCGCCAGGCCGTCGGCTGACCCTTCGCTGCACGCGCACCCCGCTGCCCCGACACACGAACGCCCCTACCGGAGCAAATCCATGACCGACGCCGCTCCTTCCCGCTTCGATCCGGGACAGGCAGACGCACGCTGGCAAGCCGCCTGGGACGAGGCGCGCATTTTCGAAGCCGATTCCGCCAGCGACAAGCCCAAGAGCTTCGTGCTGGAGATGTTTCCCTATCCCAGCGGGCGCATCCATATCGGCCATGTCCGCAACTATACGATGGGCGACGTGCTGGCCCGCTACAAGCGGATGACCGGGCACGAGGTCCTGCACCCGATGGGATGGGACGCCTTCGGGATGCCGGCGGAAAATGCTGCCATGGAAAAGGGCGTGCATCCCGGTGGCTGGACGCGCGACAACATCGCCAACATGCGCGCCCAGCTGAAACGGCTGGGATTCGCGCTGGACTGGAGCCGCGAACTCGCCACGTGCGAGCCTGAGTATTACGGCCACGAGCAGGCGCTTTTCATCGACCTGTATGAAGCGGGCCTGGTCTATCGCAAGCAGGCGACGGTCAACTGGGACCCGGTCGACCAGACAGTGCTGGCCAACGAACAGGTGATCGACGGCAAGGGCTGGCGTTCGGGCGCGGAGGTCGAGAAGCGCAAGCTCGACCAGTGGTTCCTCAAGATCACCGACTTCGCCGACGAGCTGCTCGACGGGCTGGATGGCCTGGAAAACTGGCCCGACAAGGTCCGGCTGATGCAGGAAAACTGGATCGGCAAAAGCCAAGGCCTGCAATTCGCCTTCGACTTGTCGAACGGCGAGAAATGCGAGGTCTATTCGACGCGGCCCGACACGATTTTCGGGGCCAGCTTCGTGGCTGTCGCCCCCGACCATCCCATCGCGCAGGCCGCGGCCGCGACAAACAAAGATGCGGCCGACTTCATCGCGCTGTGCAAGCGCGGCGGGACCACGGCTGCCGACCTGGAAACGGCCGAGAAGCTGGGTTTCGACACCGGAATCACGGCGAAGCATCCCTTCACCGGCAAGCCGCTGCCTGTCTTCATCGCCAATTTCGTGCTGATGGAATACGGCACTGGGGCCGTCATGGGCGTGCCGGGCCATGACCAGCGCGATATCGAGTTCGCGCGCAAATACGACCTGCCGGTCATCCGCGTCGTCGCCTCCGACCCGTCGCAGGCCGATGCGCCGATGGGCGACGAGGCAGAGGCCGGCGACGGGGTGATCGTCAATTCCGACTTCCTCGACGGTATGGACGTGGAGACTGCGAAGGCGGACGTCATTGCCCGCGCGCGAGACGCCGGCTGGGGCGAAGGCAAGACCGTCTGGCGCCTGCGCGACTGGGGCGTATCGCGCCAGCGGTACTGGGGCACCCCAATCCCCTTCGTCCACTGCGACACGTGCGGCGTCGTGCCGGTGGCGAAGGAAAGCCTGCCGGTCGAACTGCCTGAAGACGTGGATTTCGAGACGCCCGGCAACCCGCTGGTCCGCCATCCCACCTGGAAGCAGACGACTTGCCCCAAATGCGGCGGCGCGGCGGAGCGGGAGACCGATACGCTCGACACGTTCGTCGATTCCAGCTGGTATTTCCTGCGTTTCGCCAGCCAGCCCGACGACAAGCCGTTCGACCGCGAGGAGGCTGCGAAATGGCTTCCGGTGGAGCAATATATCGGCGGGATCGAACATGCGATCCTCCACCTGCTCTACGCCCGATTCTGGACCCGCGCGCTGGCCCATATCGGGCTGATCGACTTCCGGGAGCCTTTCTCCAGCCTGTTCACGCAAGGCATGGTCACGCACGAGACGTACCAGCTGGGCGATGGCAGCTACCTGTCGCCGGACGAGGTCCGCAAGGATGGCAGCGACTGGATCCGCGTGGAAGACGGCGCGCCCGTGACCGCGGGCCGCGTCATCAAGATGTCCAAGTCGAAGAAGAACGTCATCGACCCGGACACGATCGTCGCCCGCTATGGCGCGGATTCGGTGCGCTGGTTCATGCTGAGCGACAGTCCGCCCGAACGCGACCTGCCGTGGTCGGAAAGCGGGATCGAGGGCTGCTGGCGCTTCGTCCAGCGCGCATGGCGGCTGTTCGGCCAGTACGACGCCGACGCCACCGGCAATGACAAGGCGCTGGGGCGCAAGATGCACCAGGCCGTGGCCGCAGTGGCCGAAGATATCGAGGCGCTGTCCTTCAACAAGGCGGTTGCCCGTATCTACGAACTGGCGAGCGCCATCGAGAAAGCCGATGCCAGCGCCACGCGCAGCGAGGCGATCCGCGCCCTGTTGCTGCTGACCGCGCCGATGATGCCGCATCTGGCCGAAGAAGGCTGGACGGTGATCGGCGGCGAGGGGCTTGCTTCCGAGGCTGCATGGCCCGAGGTCGACGAAGCCATGCTGGTCGAGGACGAGGTCACCATCGCCGTCCAGCACAAGGGCAAGCTGCGCGACACGCTGACCGTTGCCAAGGGCCTGCCGAAGGACGAGATGGAGGCGCTCGCGCTGGCGTCCGAGAACGTGCAGCGTTCGATCGACGGGGCCGAGATCCGAAAGGTCATTGTCGTTCCCGACCGGCTGGTGAATATCGTCACCTGATGCGTAGCGCCCCGCTCCTTTCCGCCCTCGTCGCACTCTCCATGCTGCCCGCGTGCAGCCTGCAACCGCTTTACGCAGGCGGACCGCAGGGTGCGGCCGGACAAGTCCTCGGCAGTGTCGACGTCGCACCGATCCCGGGCCGCGCCGGGTGGCTGGTGGCGAACGAACTGCGCGATCGCCTGTCCGCGGGCGAAGCCGGGACCGGCGTGGCGCGCTACCGGCTCGACGTCCGGCTGGATGACGAACTGGAAGGCTTCGGCCTGCTGGGCGACGATACGATCGGGCGCGAGAGGCGCACCCTTCGCGCGCGCTACCAGCTCGTGGATACGGCGACCGATACCATCGTGCTGGACGCGACGGCCGGGTCCGATGTCGGCATCGACGTGGTGTCGAGCGAATATGCCGTCATCGCCGCCGAACAGACCGCGCTCGAGCGGCTGGCGGGGGAAGTGGCCGACCGCGTCGTGACCCGCCTGGCCCTGATGGGCCGCGCTGCCGGGGAGGCGGGCGGCGAATGAGGCCGGCATGACCAGGGCCCGGCCATGAAGGTCAACCAGTCGGCCTTTCCCGGCAAGGCCCGCAGCGCCGCTGCGCAGTGCCGGACCTTCTTCTTCTGCGGACCGGACGAGGCGGGTTCCAGCGCGGCGGCGGCACAGATCCATTCCCTGCTCCCCGATCCCGGCGAGCGGATCGAACTGGCCGGTGCCGACATCAAGCGCGACCCGGTCCTGCTGTCGGACGAGGCGCGCTCCAGTTCGCTGTTCGGCGACAGCCGCCACATCTATGTCCGCGCCACGGGCGAGGAAGCGCACGATGCGCTGAAAATCCACCTGGAGGGCGAAGGCGACGCCTGCCCGGTGCTGATCGTCGCGACATCCGCGACCGACAAGTCGCGCACGGCAAAGCTGCTCGCCAACCGCGACGATGCGCTGGTCGCGATGTTCTATCCGCCCGACCTTCGCTCCATGACCGGGACCGTGCGCGATCTGGCCGACCGGGCCGGGCTGCGGCTGGAAGGCGACATGGCCGAACGCATCGCCCGTGCCTCGGGCCTCGATCAGCGGCTTGCCGCGGCAGAGATCGAGAAACTGTCCGTCTATCTCGACAGCGCGCAGGACCGGCCTGCCGCCGTGACCCGCGATGTATGGGACGAAATCGGCGCGAAGACGGAAGAGGACGGGTTCATGCCGATCGTCAACGTCGCGCTATCGGGCCGCCCCGGGGCGCTGCCGGCTGAAATCGCCCGGATGGAAGCGACCGGAACCAACCCCGTCACCGTTCTTCTCGCGATAGAGCGGCGCGTCGCGCAACTTTCGCAGCTTGCGGCGCGGCTGGGGCGCAACAACGACGTGTCGGGCTTCGTCGCGGCGGAGAAGCAGGCGCGGCGCATCTTCTTCAAGGAAGCGCGGGACATAGAAGAGCAGCTGACGACCTGGCGGGGAGCCAATCTCGACCGGCTCGTCGCGCGCCTGACTGCCCTTCACCGCAAAATGCTTTCCAATAGTCAGCAGGCGGGAACACTGCTACGCCACGAATTGACGCATATCGCGCGCGTAGGGGCGCGTGGTCGGGGCAGGTCGTAATCCAACTGCCGCATCGGGAGCAGACCGGCGGTTTTCGAATGATGAAATGCAGGCAGTCCGGCGAAAAGCCAGTGGCGGGACAGTATCCCGGCAGTCCGGATCCGGATAGATCGCGCGTGCCGGTCCGGCCGCTAGCAGACGATCCCGAGAAGCGGCGTCTGCGCGCATATCTCGCCTTCATACTGCTCGACGTCGCTATCCTGATCGCGGCTTTCGCCGTTTCCAGTGTCGTGACGAAGGGGCGATTTGCTGCCCCGGCGGCCATGATGCAGGGGGAACTGACCTTGCCCCTATTCCTGACAGTCGCGCTCTACAATCGGGTTTATTCGATGCGGGCGATGGAGGAATGGCTTTATGCAGCCTCGCGTGCGCTTGCTTCGCTGGCGATCGCGGCGGCTCTTCTGCTGTTCATGAGCCTCTACACGAACGTGATCGGCTTCACGCAACGCGATTTCATAGCGGTCATCGTGGTGGCCGCGTGTTTGTTCGGTATCTCGCGGTTCGTCGTCGTGGGCATCTGGAAGCCCTGGGGAACCTCAATCACGAATGTTCTCGCAATCCATGACGGCGGGCCGGAAATGCCGCTGAGGAAGGCGATCCATATCGATGCCAGAGAATGGGGTATCGGCGCGGACCCCGCCGATCCGCGCGCATTGAACCGGCTCGGCCTCGCGATAGCGAACATGGACCGCGTGCTGGTGAGTTGCCCTATAGAACGGCGCAGCGCCTGGACGTCGGCGTTGCGGTCTGCCGGAATAAACGGCCACATCGTTACCGAACGGTTGAACGAGCTTCGCCCCCTGCGCCTTGCGAACGACGAAGGTATCCTGTCATTGATGGTGTCTGCCGGTCCGCTGGGGCTACGCGACCGCATTCTGAAACGGGGGTTCGATATTGCGCTGTCCGTTCTGATGGCGCTCGCCCTGTTTCCGCTGCTCGTGATGACCGCGCTGGCGATCAAGCTGGAGGATGGCGGTCCCGTTTTCTTCTTCCAGCGCAGGCTGGGCAAGGGCAATCGCTTCTTCGACATGTGGAAGTTCCGTTCCATGAAAGTGGCGAAGCTGGACGCCGACGGGGTCCGCTCCACCTCCAGGGAGGACGACCGCGTGACCCGTGTCGGCCGGTTCATCCGCAGCACGAGCATCGACGAGCTGCCGCAGATCTTCAACGTCCTGAGGGGCGAGATGTCGATCGTCGGGCCAAGACCTCACGCGCTGGGATCGCAGGCGGGAAGCAAGCTGTTCTGGGAAGTGAACCCGGACTACTGGCGGCGCCATTCCCTGAAACCCGGCCTGACCGGGCTTGCGCAGGTTCGCGGATTCCGTGGCGCGACGGAGCAGGAGCGCGACCTGCAGGACCGGCTGCAGGCGGATCTCGAATATATCAGCAAGTGGAGCCTGCTGACCGATATCGGCATCGTGCTGGCAACAGCGAGAGTGCTGGTCCACCAGAAGGCGTTCTGAGACGGCGGGGAACCCCGGCAGCCGGGGCGTCATTGTATTTTCATGCAAATGATGTGATATGTCCGGCATGGCAAAGCGCGAGGCAGCAATGACGACCAACCGCAAAGCGATCGGCGCTGCGTGCTGCATCGCGCTCGCATCAGCATCCACGCCTGCAATGGCCGAAACGCGCGCCGGCGCATTCCTGCCGCTCCTGCAGAAATCGGCTGTTGCGCGATGCGCCGCATCGCGCGCCGCTGCGGAGGTCGCAGTGCAGGGCGTGCCGACGCAGGGTTGTATCTTCCCGCTCAAGGGACCGCCGCCGCCTGCCGCGCAGCCCGTACCACCTGCCCCGCCGGCAACACCGCCCGCGCCGCCGGTCACGCCTGCCGCTGCAGGGGGCGGGGCCGGATGGCTGGCCCCCGTTCTTGGCGGTCTTGCCGCCCTCGTCGGCGCGTTCGCCCTGTTCGGCGGCAGCGACGATAATGGCGACGTGCCCGGCATCAGCCCGGGCTGACCCAAGCGCCAGCCGGCAGCGGACAGGTTTCGATGACCGGCGAGGGCACTTCCATTCGATCCGGAGCCGCTGGCGCTCTCCAGCAATGGGCGCTGGCAGCTTTTGTCGTTCTTGCGCTTCTTCTCGGCGGGGGCGGAAGCCCTTCGCCCGTTTCCGAACTGGCGCTGCAACTGGGCGCCGCCTGCATTCTGGCCGCGGCATTCGCGGCGGGCGCGTTCCGTTACCGGTCGGCGGGCAGCGCGGTGTGGATACTGGCAGCCATCGCCGCCGCCTTGCCCCTCGCACATCTTGTGCCCCTGCCACCTGCGCTCTGGCAGAGCTTGCCGGGGAGGGGGCCCATCGCGGAGAACCTCGCCCTTGTCGGGGGCGGCGAAGACTGGCGCGCTTTCTCGATCGTTCCGGCAAAGACGCTGGCGAGCCTGCTGGCGATCATCGCCCCGGTGGGCCTCATGCTTGTTGCGGCCCTGTCGCCGGAGACGGCCATCCGCCGCGCACTGTGGGCCATTGTCGCCATGGCCCTGCTGTCAGCCGTGGTCGGGGGCCTTCAGGTCGCGAGCGATGGGCAGTCCGGGTATCTCTATACAGAGAGCCATCGCGGCTGGGTCACGGGGTTCTTCGCCAACCGCAACGCCGCGGCGGACCTCTTCCTGATCGCGCTCGCGATTCTGGTAGTTCTGGGAAACGAAGCGTTCCGCAGACCGCGTTCTGGCAGCGGAGCGATGCAAAGCCGGGCGGCCATGATGTTCCCGGCGGGCTTGCTGCTGCTGGCGGCGCTCCTGATGACCGGCTCGCGCACGGGTATCGTCCTTCTGGCAGGCGGACTTCTCGTCGTGGTGGCACTATTCCTCACGCGGGCTGGGGGTGCGGCCCGGACGCGCCTCGTGACAGGTGGCTTCCTTGCAATCGCCGTTGTCGGCATTGCGGTCGCCGGGTGGATGCAAGGGGGGCTGCGCACCGTCGCAATGCGCTTCTCGGCATCGGACGACCTGCGGGCGCAGATCTGGCCCGATGCGCTGCATGCAGCAGGGCAGTTCTGGCCGGCGGGTTCGGGTGTCGGCGCCTTCCGCGAGGCCTTCGGCCCGTCGCAAAGCCTGGAGACGGTGGGCGTCGCCGCCGTGAACCGGGCGCATACCGATTACCTCGAACTGGCCATCGAAGGCGGCGCTGCGGGCCTCGTCCTGCTGCTGCTCGCCGCTGTCGTGCTGGCGCGGGCAGGGTGGAGGCGATGGCACGCAGGTGGCGGCTCGCGCGCAGCGATCCTGTGTGCCGCGGCGATCATCGCGGTTCCGGCGCTTCATTCGCTGGTCGATTACCCGCTTCGCACCATGGCGCTGGCATCGGTTTTTGCGCTCGGAGCCGGAATACTGGCGAAACCGTCCAATCCCGCCTTGAACCCGGCGCTCTTTCGTTCACAATCGGGTGCGACATGAAACGCATTTTCCATCACCCCGGCAAGGCTGCGCCTGCGGTAATTTCTGCGGCCTTGCTTGCAGGATGCCAGTCCGGGATCGAACCGGTCGTCCCCGCCGGGACCGACGCCTATGCCACCATTGCGGTCGATCCGGCCGAAACGGAAATGGCAGCCGCGCGCTACGGGCTGCGCGGGGGCGACGTCGTCAGCGTCGCGGTGTTCCAGGAACCGGAATTGTCGCGCGACGGCATCGCGCTGGATGCAGCGGGCAACATCAACCTCCCCCTGCTCGGGGAAATCCGTGCCGGTGGCCTGACGACGGGCGAACTGGCCCGCCTGATCGAGCGATCCTACGCCGCGCAATATCTGCGCGATCCGCGCGTCGCCGTCTATCTCGACGAAAGCGTGCGCGACATGGTCAGCGTGGAAGGCGAGGTCGAACTGCCCGGTATGTACGAATACCGCGACGGCCTGACCCTGCTGTCCTCCCTCGCGCTTGCCCGCAGCCCGACCGAAGTCGCGCGGCTGGACCAGGTGGTGATCTTCCGCGACGTCGGTGGCGAACGCATGGGCGGCGTCTTCGACGTGGAGGCCATACGCGAAGGGCGGATGCCCGATCCGGCCATGCGTCCCGGCGACGTCGTGGTCGTCGGCTATTCCGCAGTACAGGGCCGATACCGCGACTTCCTGCGGGCGGCCCCGATCCTCGGCATCTTCACAAGGTTCTAGGCGCAATGGCGAAGACAGCGAACCCGGCGGCCAATTCCAGCCTGTCCTCGCCGTTCGGCGATACCTCGGTGGGCCGCCTGTTCCGGCAGAGCGTCGTCGCGGTCCGGCGCAATCTCTGGCTGGCGCTGGGGCTGGTGGTCCTGGGCCTGGTCCTCGCACTGGTGGCGACATTGCTCCAGACCCCGCGTTACACCGCGGCAACCTCGCTGGAGATCGACGAGCGCGCGCAGGCCGTCCTTGGCGAGGGGCTGGACACGCAGCCTGTCGACGACAATCCGTGGGATACCGACCGCTTCCTCAATACCCAGCTCGATGTCCTGCGCAGCCGCGCGCTGGCGCAGGACGTGGCGACCTCGCTCGAATTGCTTGAGGACGATGCGTTCCTTGCCGCGATGGATGCCGCGCCGCCCGCAGGCACGCTTGCCGAAGATGCGCGCGGCGAAGCGGTGGTCGACCTGCTGCGCGACAATCTCGACGTCGTGCCGCCGGAAAACAGCCGCGTGGTCCGAATTGCCTTCACCAGCCCGGATGCGGCGCTGTCGGCCCGTATCGCCAATGCCTTTGCCGCCGCCTATATCCGGGGCAGCCTGCAGGGCCGGTTCGAAAGTTCGTCCTATGCGCGGGAATTCGTGTCGGGCCAGCTGGACGAGGCGCGCGAGCGGCTCGAGGCGTCGGAGCGGGAACTCAATGCCTTTGCCCGTTCCGCCGGCCTGATTCGCGCACGCGGCAATGGCGAACAGGACGGGAGCAGCGCGGGCACCAGCATCACCGCGTCCAGCCTGATCCAGGTGAACGAAGCCGCCAATGCCGCCCGGGCAGAGAGGATCGCGGCGGAGGGACGCTGGAATGCCGAACGCGCAACGCCGCTCCTGTCATCGCAGCGCGTGCTGGCGAACAGCACCGTGCAATCGCTGATGACGCAGAAGGCGCAGCTCGAAACAGAACTGCAGGCCGCACGTCAGCGCTATCTCGACGGCCATCCCACGGTCGAGCGGCTGCAGAGCGAACTCGCCATCACCGAACGCCAACTGGGCAGCGCGGCCAGCAATGTCCGCAATTCCGTGCGCGCGGAATTCGTCGCCGCGCGGCAGGCGGAGCAGGCACTGGCGGGACAGGTCGGCGAATTGCGGGGGCAGACGCTGGCGGAACAGGATCGCTCGGTGCGCTACAATACACTGGCGCGCGAGGCCGATACCAATCGCCAGATCTATGACGAGCTGCTGCAACGCTATAGCGAACTCAACGCCTCGGCTGGGCTTTCCGCCAGCAATGTGACGGTCATCGACGAGGCCGACCCGCCGCGCCGCCCATCCTCGCCCAACATGCTGGTCAACCTGCTGGTCGGCCTGATCGCGGGGTTGGTGGCCGCCGCGTTGGCCGTCTTCCTGCGCGACCAGATGGACGATGCGATCCGCGTCCCCGAGGATGTGGAGGGCAAGCTGGGCCTTCCGCTGCTGGGCGTCGTTCCCAAGGCGCAGGGCGGCAATCCCGAAAGCGAGCTGGCCGATCCGCATTCCGCGGTGGCAGAGGCCTACATGGCGCTGCGCGGGTCGATGCTCTACGCAACGCCCGCGGGACTGCCGGACGCGTTCTCCGTCACCAGTGCCGAGGAAACCGAGGGCAAGACGACAACGTCCCTTGCGCTGGCAGAAGGCCTGGCGCGCATGGGCAAACGCACGGTGCTCGTCGATGCCGACCTGCGGCGCCCCTCCGTCCATCGGCGGCTGGGCATTGCCAATGGCAGCGGGACATCGGATTACCTGACGAGCGAGCGCGCGGCGGCGGATTTCCTTCAGGCCGGACCGGTCGAGGGGCTTTCCATCGTAACGGCGGGGCCGACCCCCGCGAGCGCGGCGGACCTGCTGTCCACCCAGCGCCTGCGGGACATGATCGCCGAACTGAAAGCGACGCACGACGTGGTGGTGCTGGATACACCGCCGGTGCTGGGACTGGCCGATGCCCCCGCCGTGGTCGCGCAGACGGGCGCCGTCCTGTTCGTGGTCGAGGCCGGACGGGTGCGGAGCGGCCAGCTGAAATCGGCGCTGCGCCGCCTGCGCTTCGTGCATCCGGCGATCCTGGGCGCGGTCATGACGAAATTCGACCCGAACCTCGCCGGGAACCGCTATTCCGCCTATTACGGGCGCGATTACTACCGGTACGAAAGCGCCGCCGAAGGGGCAGCCTGACCCATGGCCCGAACGCGCCGAACCGGCCGCGTTCTCGCAGCCTTTCTAGCGCTTGCAGGTTTTGTCACGCTTTCGGTCGGCAGTGCGGCAGACAGGCTGTCGGGCGGCAACCGGGCAGCATCTGCGCTCGTGCCGGGATTTCTGGCCTCCGCCAGTCTTCGCGAAAAGGCGGGCGCGGCGCTGGAACGCGGCGACCTGGACAGTGCGAGCATGCTGTCGGCAGCAGCGCTGCGAGCCGCGCCGGCCGATCCCGCCGCCCTGTCGCTCGTGGCTTCCACCGCCTTGGCAAAGGGGGAGGGCGACCGCGCCTTCAGGGCCTTTTCCTCCGGTGCCGCAATGGGGTGGAGCGACCCCGTGACGCAGGCCTACTGGTTCGAACAATCCGCTGCGCAAGGGGAAGCATCCCGCGCTGCGCTCCATCTCGATGCGCTGCTGCGCCTCCTCCCGGCAGAGCGGTCCGTCCAGCTCGGCATCGACCGCGTGCTGGCCATGCCCGGCGGCGATGCGGCCCTGCTGGAGCGTCTGCAGGAACGCCCGCGCTGGCGCAGTGCCGTGCTCGGCGGATTGGAGGGCATCGGGGCGGGCGCCCTGCAGAACCGCGCCGCGCTGGTGACGCAGGCGGTCTCGGCAGGCGCGATCCGGTGCGAGGAAGCGGCAGGTTTCGGGGCGGCGGTGGCAGCGGCCGGCCTGTCCTTCCCGGCCTGCCCGCCAACGCCATAACGCCTGCGTCAAGGCTCCGACGTAATTTCTAGCTCCACCTCGACATCGGCGCTCGCCGCCTGGTCCAGATTGGCGCGCATCTGCGTCGCCGAGATATGGAGCGAGCCATAGGGTACGCCGCCACCGGAAGTCCTTCCCAGCGGTTGCGCACGGACCTTCAGCCCCCTGTTCGGCAGGCCATGCGGGACGAGGGGGCCCGACAGCGACCCGGCGGGGACGGTGGTGGTGGCCGTGACACGCGTCGGCATTCCGGGATTGTCGTCCGACACGTTTATCCGGGCGGCGTTGTTGCGAAACGCGAAGGGCGCATCGCCATGCGGGACGGCGGCCTCCATCCGGTTGCCCGAGACCTGCACCGAATAGCTTTGCGCCCCGGTCGTCGCATAGGCAGCGACGAGCGGACCGGCGCGCCCGGGATTGGTGTTGGTGAGCACATTGCCGTTGATCCGGTTCTGGCCCCTCATCGTATTCATCGCGATGACCGGTTTGTTGAAGGCGTCGGAGGCGAGATCGCAATTCTCGATCGTGACCGGGCCGCAGCGATTGAGAAGGCCGTCATCGTCGTTGCCCGTGCCGGAGAATGACAGGACCGAGCGGCCATTCGATCCGTCCTCGCTCGCCGTGGCCACGCACAGGTTCCGCAAGGTGAGGCGTTCGCTCGCCGTGAAGGACATTTCGCTTCGCAGGACGGGCAGGCCCGGCGGATCGCCTGCCGCGCGAACCAGCCGCAAGCCGTCGATGACACACTGGCTGTTGGCGTTATGCGCCATGCTGCGACCGGAGAACGAGATCGCCGGAATATCGACCGGGGCGGTGGCGGCACGGATTGCGGCATCGCGGACGACCAGCCGGTCGCAGCCGGCATTTTCGAGCTGGGGTCCGGCATTGCCGTCGAAATAGGGTGCATCCAGCGTCACGTGGTCGCCCTTGCCGGAAAAGCTCAGCCCCATGCCGACCGCCGGGCTGTGACGCCCGGCGCCGATCACGCGCGGGCGGACGAAATGGATGCCCGAATATCGGCAAACACCGTCATTCGCGTGGTTCTGCAGCTCGAAATTCATCCGGCCCGCACCGATGAATTCGCAGTCGATGAAATAGATCGCCTGCACCCCGCCCGCCATGTTGTCGGTCACCAGTTTCAGGGCGTTGGCGAAGGCATCGGGCCGCGTGGTGAACCGGCACCTGTTGAAGACAATCCGCTCCAGGTCGTTCGCAGCGCCGGAGCCGAAACCGCCGTGAAACGTCATGTCGGCGAAATAGAGGTCGCGGCAACTGCCCCCGAATTCGAACGCCCGCCCACCCGCCGGATTGACGTTGGCGATGGCGGTCCGGTCCATGCCGCGGCCGATCATGCCGCCGCCGCTGCCCGACCAGGAGAAGGGATCGCCGGGCGCATCGTGACCCACGGCGTAGGTCCGGTTGCCGAGGCGCACGATGCCTTCACCCATGGCCGCGACCGCGTCCGCGAAGGCTGCCAGCGGGGCGCCATCGGTGTGCGAGCCGTCGCCCAGCGCACCGAAATCCTCCGGGGTCAGGCCCATCGACGCCAGCCGGTCCGCGACCGGACGCAGGATCGATTGCGCGGCATCCGCCGTGTAGCCCACCTGCGCGGCTCCGTCCGGCCCGTTCAGGGTGTCGGACGCAGCGATGGCGCGTGCGGCAATCGCGCGGGCTACGAAGTCGGGCGCGCTCACTGCGACACCCGGTAGCTGCAGGTGCCGCTCGCGATCGAGATGTCGAGCCAGAAGGTCGCGCCCGCCTCGCTTTCCGACCAGACCTGCTCCGAACCATTGGCGGTGAACACGCCCCAGTCGAGACCGGCGACGCGCAAATCGTGCAGGGTAACGCCGTCATCGGTGGAGCGCTGGAGCCGCGCCTCACCCGACCAGTCGCCGTCCAGGGTGACGACGACTGGTGCCTGTCCGTCCGGCCTGAAAGGTCCGGCGAGCAGCGAGGCGATGGCCTCTCCTTCGACCGAGGCCGCATTGCTGACAGGGGCGGCGATACCGACCGGCAGGGGGCTGGAGCGGCTGACTTGCGAAAGGTCGCCCGCCGGACCGGCGAACCCCACCGCGAAAGCGGGGGCAAAACCGGCGGGGGTTGAAATCTGGGGTGCGGACATGGGTGCTCTCCGAATCAGGGAGCAATCCAGCTACGCATGGGTGGTGCTGTAGGAAAGCTATTTGTGCCATATAGGTTGGTTGCAGAACTGGAGGCGCAGCGAAAAAAGGAGCGCGTCGCCTTGCCGAAGGGTTGAGCCTGTGCGGCGGTGCTGCGATGGTTGGCCGCTCCCGCAGGAAAGGCGATCAACCCGGCAATGTCCGCGGCGAAACCATTTTCAGGCGACCTGTTCGCCACGGCACTCGTCACCGGCTCCCGGATGGGTGGTGCCGCGCTTTCCTTTGCGCTTGCGACACTGCTGTCCGCGATGCTGGGCGCAGGCGATGCCGGCATATTCTACGCCTCGCTCAGCTGGGGGACGGCGCTTGCAATCATCGCCTTGTGGGGGGCGCCGCAGCTTGTCCTGCATGAAGTGCCGCCCCTGCTTGGCGCGCGGAACGGCTTGCCGGTCGGCCACGTGCTCCTACGCCTGCTGATCGGCAATATCCGCACCTTTGCCGTCCTCGCGCTGGTACTCGCCCTGTTTGCCTCCATATTCTCCAGCGCTGCGCTGAGATCCACGCTCGCACTCGACATTCGCTTCGCGCTGGCGACGGGCCTTCTGCTGATCGTGCTGCGCAGCGCGAGCGAGGGCGCAAAGGCTCTCGGCTATCCGCTGGCGGCGACATTGGTCGAATTCGTGCTTGTTCCAGGACTGGCGCTGGCAGCGCTGACGATCCTCGGCTGGGCGGCCGAGGCGCGTTTTCCCGGAATTGCGACCATCTACACAGGCGCTATGCTACTGGCAGCTTGTGCCGGCTCCGCATACCTGTTGAAGCGCTTGAGACCGCATGATCGCGGCGTCGCCGCAGGACCGCTACCGCAGCAATGGTCGGCCCGGCGGCGGACCTTCGCGCAGATCGAGATCGGCCAATTCCTGAGCTCTGTCGGTGCGATCGCCTTCGTGCCCCTCGTCCTCGGCAATGCGGATGTCGGCGTGCTGAACCTCGTCCTGCGGATCGCGGCTCTGGTCTCGATCGTCACTGCAGCCCTTCCGTCCGTCTACCTGCCTCGCCTTGCCCGGGCACAGGCCGGGGGTGACATCGCAAAGTTCTCGCGAACGCTAGCCAGCCTGCGCATGGTGATGGGCCTTTCGGGGATCGCCGCCTTCCTTGCGATTGTCCTCGCCGGGCCGTTTATCCTGCGCTTCGCCGGGCCGGAGTTCCTGGCAGGCGCGCCGGCGCTGCCATGGGCTGCGGCCGGATTCTGCGCCGCGCTGGCGCTGGGCCCTGCGGGGATGCAATTGACGCTGCTGGGGCGGGAGCGGGCCCTTCGCAATATCGTCCTGCCCATCGGGGTCGCCGGAATAGGGGCAACGCTGCTGGCAGGCTGGCTGGGCGGTCCGGTCGCGACGGCCGCCATGCCCGGCGCGGCTGCCCTGGCGGCGAAGATCGTCCAGCTTGTCGTTCTGCGGCAGGCGCACTCCGGGCAGGGGGAGCGGTTTCCGTGACAGACGCCGCGCTTCCGACCTTCTCGATCCTGATCGCGACCTACAACGCCGCCGATACGCTGGCCGCGTGCCTCGCAAGCATCGCGGCGCAGGACATGGAGGGCTGGGAAATCCTGGTCGCGGACGGCGCATCGCAGGACGGGACGGGGCGCATCCTTGCAGAGTTTGCGGGCCAGATTGCCTATAGCGTATCGCGCCGGGACGAGGGGCCTTACGACGCCTGGAACAGCTTGCTCCCCCATGCGCGCGGGCGGTGGATCATGTTCTTGGGCGCAGACGACCGGCTCGCCTCGATCGATACGCTGTCCGCGCTTGCCCGCCATTGCGAGACCCTGCCGCAGCGCACGCCGGACCTGTCCTATGTCTTCGGCATGACCGAATTCGTGGCGGGGTGCGAGGTTATCGAGCGGTTCGGCCAGAATTCCCTGCCGGGCGACAGGCAGGACCCGGCGGCCGATTTCGCTCTGTCGCATACCGGCCTGCTGCATCACCGCGACCTGTTCGACCGCTTTGGCCCGTTCTCGGTCCGCTACGCGATAGCGGGCGATGCGCATTTCATGCTTCGCAGCCTGCGCGACCCGGAAACCCGGTTCTATCATGCACCGGTGACGGTCGCGCGCATGGCGGCAGGCGGGTTGTCGAGCGGCGTTCGCTCCCGCGTGACCTGCTACCGCGAGGTCGAGGCAGCGCGGCGCGAGCTGGCAATAGAACCTGCACGCCCGCCGTGGCTGCGATCCCTGCAACGCCGTTCCGCATGGGCCGAGCGCATCCATGCCCTGTTGGGAGAGCGCGCCCTGCTGTTCGTCGCCAATGCCTATCGCCGGATGACCGGACGGCCTGCGCGGCGGCATTACCGATGAGCGCGCTTCCCCCCATCCTGATCCTGCACAATCGCTACCAGCTTACAGGCGGCGAGGAGAACGTGGTCGCGGCAGAACGCGACCTGCTGGCCGGGGCCGGGCACGCGGCAACCCTGCGCGAATGGAGCAATGACGCGATAACCGGATTGCCCGCGCAATGGCGCGCGTTCCGGCAGGTGACAAGCAATCCCGATGCTGTGCGCTGGCTGGACACAGTGCTGGACGAGACAGGGGCAGGCCTGCTGCACGTCCACAATTTCTTCCCGCGCCTGTCCCCCGCCATTCATCTCGCCGCGACTGCACGCGGGGTGGCGGTGGTCCAGACGCTGCACAATTACCGCCTGTCCTGTGCCGCGGCGACCTTCATGCGAGAAGGCGCCGTGTGCGAGAAATGCCTGCATTCCGGTTCTCATTGGGGCGTCATCCATCGCTGCTATCGCGGCTCCGTCGCCGGTTCGATCGCCAGCACGCGGATGCAGCAGGCAACCATCGGATCGCCGCAATGGCTGGGCAGCGTGGACCGCTTCATTACCCTGTCGAGCTTCGCGAAGGACAAGCTGGTCCAGGCCGGCCTGCCCCCGGAAAAAACGGCAGTGAAGGGCAATTTCCTTGCCGCTCCCGAGGCTTCTCGTGCAGGGGCCGGCCCCCGAACCGGCGTGCTTTATGTCGGTAGGCTGTCGGCGGAGAAGGGCGTGCGGCAGCTCGTCGATGCATGGCGCGGGGTTCCGGACCTGCGGCTCACGCTGGTCGGGGACGGTCCACTGCGCCGGGATCTGGAAGAGCGCGCGCCCGCCAACGTCTTCTTCGCCGGTCACACCGATGCGGCGGGCGTGGCGCGGTACATGGCCGGGGCGAAGCTGCTCGTCATGCCCTCGCTGTGGTATGAAGGGTTTCCCCTCACGATCGTGGAGGCTTTCGCTCGCGGCCTGCCGGTCATCGCCAGCGACATCGGGAGCCTTGGGGAGATCGGCGAAGGGGGCCGCACTGCGCGCCTCGTACCGCCCGGTGACGGGCCTGCCCTCGTCGCTGCCGTGCGCGAGCTGGAGCAGGACGAAGCGGCGCTGGGGCAGCTCGCCGAAAATGCCCGCGCCGCCTTCGAGAAGAAGCATTCCGCTTCGGCCAATCTTGTGCAGCTGGAGCAAATCTACGAGGACGCCCTCATGGCAAGGAGCACTGCAACCGGCGGCCGCGGCGAGAGGAGTTCACCATGAGCATGGCGAACGCCAGGGCCTACGGCCTGTCCGGCGATGATATGCTCGCGCCTGCGCCGGTGGAGCAGGCCGATGCCGGGTCGCTGATTCTGGCCGTTTTCATCCTCGTCTATGCCTGCCTGTCGCCCTGGCTGCGCGATCTGGGACCGGCCGGTATCGTGCCGCCTGCCGCTGCGACGGCCGCGCTCGCGCTGATTTATGCGCGGCGATACTTTCAGGCGAGCCTGCTGGTCCTGGCGGGCCTGGGCACGGTGCTGATGGCCTTGTCATGGGCGGGGATGATGCATAGCGGCCTGACCTTGCTGTTCGAGCGGGACGCAATTGCCCAGCAGGGTTTCTACACGGTGTTCCTGTTCCTGCTGGTTCCGGCCTGCGCGCATATCTGGTCGCAGATCGCGCGCGGTGCCCCGGGATGGCGCGGGCTGGAGACGATCGTCCTGCTTCTTGCCGTGGCCAGCATGCTGTCGCTGGTGCTGTTCGACATGCGGATCACAGACGGGGCCGGATACGGAATCTCGCAATTGATCAATCCGGACGCGATCGCGGCCATCATCCTGGTTCGCCGATTTGTGCTGGACGAGGACCGTTCGTGGCCGGTCCGGTTCGTCATCGCGGTCCTGCTGGCCGCGACTGCCAATTCCATGCAGTCGGTGCTGGCGCTGGCGGTGCTGATCCCGCTGCTGGTCCTGCCGCAATTCGCGAAGGGCATTGCGGCATTCGTGGTCTTCGGCCTGTTCGTTGTCGCGATCGGGGCCCAGCCCTTTGTGCGCGATATCTGGTGGTGGGACTACAATACCGGCGTCCGCCTGCTGTTCTGGCAGGACGCGTGGGACCGCCTGATCGCGAGCGGAGGCGCAGGCGTCGGGTTCGGGACCGAGACCATCCGCCCTGTCTATCATGTGGGGATCGAGGAACACGTCGTATCGGGGTTGGAGCGGACCGGATATATCCACGTGGCGGCGCACAATGCCTATGTCGACGCGTTCTACAGGATGGGTGTGGCGGGCGGCCTGCTGGTGCTCGGCTACATCATGGTTCTGAGCCTGAAGATTATCGGTCCCGCGCGCGAAGCCAGCGCCTTCGATTGCTGGATGGTCTGCGTGCTGGCCATATCGATGATGGTGAACGTAGCCCTCGCCAGCGTCGGTTTCGTCTTCGGTACCGGACTGATGCTGGGCTGGCTGGTCTACCGACTGGCGCAGGAAGACGAACTGGACCCGGATGGCTGAAACCGGAGAAATTCGTATCCGGACATGACGGGTTAAGTAGATTCCTGTAAGACAAAACCTCATGTATAGGCTGAATGCCGTGACGTCGGGCGAGGTCGGCAACTTGCCGCCGACGACATGGGTCAGGGTCCGTCAACCTCGGCAAGTGCTTCCGGTATCGGTTCGGGGGCAGGTGAAAAGGTGCGAATACTAGAGTTCAATCTGTTCCACGACGAACACGATGCCCTTGCTATCAAGCAGGGCGAGGCGGCGCGTTGGATCGACGAACTCCATGTGTGCGAGGCGACCCACAGTTTTCGTGGCCGCGTGAAACCTGCATCGACCCTTTCGTCAGGCACTTTCCTCAAACCTCACCTGTTCGACGGGGCAAGGTTCCACCCGGAACATGCCTGGGGCTTCAGCCGCCACGCGCCCTTCTTTCGCCGCCGCGACATGGCCCGCAAGAACGAGACCATGCAGCGCAATTTCGTGCATGAGCTTCTCGATCCGCAAGACGACGATATCGTCATCCTTGCCGATATCGACGAGATCATCGATTCCCGTCACGCTGATGAAATCGTCGATGCAGCACGGCGGCACGGGATCGTCTCGATCAGGCTGCGGCACACGTTCTTCTACCTCAACCTGCTATCGACCCTGTTTCACGAGGCATGGCCCGGCTCGCCGCCCGATTACGCCTACCGCGTCTTCATCATGACCGGCGCCCGGTTCAAGACAATGCGCCGCACCTCGGACCGGCTCCGCCGGCTGGGCGAATGGAACCGGCTGGCGGACGAGATTCCTCTGCTGGATGGCTATCGCGGTTATCACCATTCCTGGCTTGGCGATGCGCAGGCGGCCCGGGCGAAGCTGGCATCCTATGCCCACCGGACCGAGGAACACGACCCGGCCCTGGTCGATCCGGCAACGGGAGAGATCACGCTGGACCGGCTGGCGCAGGCCATCGGCGAGGGGCGCTCTCTCTTCCCCGGCGACATCTTGGAACGGCGCCCTCTGGACGCAATCGATGCGCTGCCCTTCGTCGCGGAAAATCGCGAGCGGTTCGGCCATCTTGTGCTGGAGGCGGCGTGATCATGCTCGACTATCTCGCCCAGCTTGCGCGCCACGGACGGATCGATCCGCTGGAATATTACGTGAGCGATGCCCACCGTGCGGTCTATGTCGAGAATGCGAAGGTCGCCTGCACTGCGATCAAGGCCGCACTCTATCCCGATAGTTTCGAGCAGGCCGGGGGGCAGGAAATCTTTCACGAGCGGCTGCGGGCAAAGGCGATGCACGGCCTGCCGGATCATGCGCAGGGCTATCTCGTCTTCACCTTCGTGCGGCACCCGCTGGACCGGTTGCAAAGCTGCTACCGCGACAAGGTGGCCGGCAGCGCCGCGGCCGGGGGCCGGTCGATCCTGCACCGGCGCTTTCATCGCGGCATTTTCGCGGCATGGGGCGGGGTCGACATCCGCCGGGGCGACCTGCCATTCGAACGTTTTGCCGAGGCCGTCTGCCGCATACCGGACCGGATTTCCGACCGCCATTTCGCCAGCCAGGCGCGCTTGGTGCGCGCGGTGGAGGCTGCACCACACCATTTCATCGGACGTATGGAATGCCTCGACCGGGACTGGGCGACGATACGCGAGAAAACGGGGCTACCGGTCCTCACCCATGCAAACCGTTCCGGCCATCGCGGCGAGGGGACGACGACGGATCCTGCCACTCTTCAGCGGGTGACGCGCCGCTATGCCGCGGATTTCCGGGCCCTGGGGTATCAGGCATGACCGACCCCGCCCACGGCTTCGACTCCTACGACGTGCTCGGCGTGCCGGTTACCGTCACGACGCCGACCCTTACCGCAGAGGCGATAGAGCGCTGGTCGCATGACGAGATTGGCCGCTTCGTCTGCCTGCGGGACGTGGCCAGCCTGATGGCGATCCGCGACGATCCGGACATCGCGCCCCTGCACCGCGATGCCAGCGTTGTGACGCCCGACGGAAGGCCCCTTGCCGAACTGGGCAAGCGGCGGGGCCTGCCCGTGGAGCAGACATCAGGCTACGACCTGTTCGAAGCGGTCTGCGCGCGCTCGCCCCGGAGCGGGTTGAAGCATTACGTCTATGGCGGCGAAGAGGGCGTTGCGCA
Source organism: Altererythrobacter sp. MTPC7 (assembly GCF_042851395.1). NCBI lineage: Bacteria > Pseudomonadati > Pseudomonadota > Alphaproteobacteria > Sphingomonadales > Erythrobacteraceae > Altererythrobacter > Altererythrobacter sp. MTPC7. The sequence continues at coordinate 86,917 of NZ_BTGS01000005.1, forward strand.
GGATCTCGCGCAGGTCATGCGCACGCGCTATCCCGGCATCAGCATCGTCGGCGTGGAAACCCCTCCCATGGGCGAGCCCGCCCCGCGCGAGGCAGAGTTCACAAGGCAACGCATCCTGGCATCGGGCGCGGACGTGGTCTGGGTCGGCTTGTCCTCGCCGCGGCAGGATGTGTGGATGTGGCGAAACCATACCGGCCTGCCGCAGACCCTGATCGGCATCGGCGCGGCCTTCGATTTCCACACGGGGCGCAAGCAGCGCGCGCCGCGCATCGTCCGGGTCATGATGCTGGAATGGCTGTATCGCCTGCTTGCAGAGCCGAAGCGCCTGTGGCGGCGGTATCTGGTCATGCTGCCGCGGTTTGTCTGGTTGTCCCTTCTCGACAAGGGGCGTCGCAAGAACCGCGAGCGAAGCGGGGATGCGCCCGCGCAATGACGGCGCACGAAAAATCGCCACTGGTGACCGTGGTGTCGATCTTCCTCGACGAGCGGGAGTTCCTGTCCGAAGCGATCGAAAGCGTCATCGCGCAGGATTTCGAGGACTGGGAGCTCGTCCTCGTCGATGACGGGTCGCGCGACGGCAGCGATGCGATTGCGCAGGCCTTTGCCGCCTCAGACAGCCGCATTCGGTTTATCGCGCATGAGGGCGGCGCAAATCTCGGCATGAGTGCTTCGCGAAACGCAGGCGTGGCTGCCGGTTCGGGCCGCTTCGTGACCTTCATCGACGGGGACGACCGCTGGCCGCCGGACAAGCTTTCCCGCCAGCTCGCCATCATGGACGCAAATCCCGGCATCGGCGCTGCCGTGGGAGCGTTCCGGATCTGGAACAGCTGGCGCGGCGAAGAGGACCGGATCGAATATAGCGGCCAGTCCCGGGACTGCGTCACCCCTGTGCCGGACGCCCTGATGCAGGTCTATCCGTTGGGCCGGGCAGGCGGCGCGCCGGTCGGCGCGATAGTCAGGCGCAGCCTGTTCGAAGACATCGGCGGATTCGAGGAAAGCTTCCCCGGCTTCTACGAGGACCAGGCTTTTTTCCTGAAGGTCTATGCTTATGCGCCCGTCTGGTTCTCCAGCGAAGTCTGGCAGGATTACCGCCAGCATCCCGGCAGTTGCTGTGCCCGGGTAGAAGCGGCAGGCACCTATGGCCGGAAGCGTGCAGCGTTTCTCGACTGGGCCGAGCGCTATGTTCGGTCGCTGGGCCGGGAATGGCAGGGCGAGGCCCTAGCTGCGATCCGCCGCGAGAGACGGCGATTGCGGTTCCGCGAATGGGCCCGGCCGGTCAGGAAAGGACTGGCTGCGATACGCCGCACAGTCACTTTCGGCGGACGAAGGGCCAGTGGCGAAGGATCGTTGCAGCCGTCGGGAAACGGGTCTTGAACCGGAAACGCCAGGGCGTGTCCGAGGAATGCATCATGACCCGTGGCAATGCGACGGTATCGGAAGACGGATCGACCCGCCGATCGGCAAGCGCCCAGCCTGCGGCATAACCGGCGTTGGCGACGGCGCTGATCGCCGCTGTGTCCTTCTCCCCGAACGGATAGGCGAAATGCGAGGGCACGGGCAGGCCATCGCGCGCAAAGTCATCGCGCGGGCCGGCCACTTCCGCTTCCAGTTCGGCGTCCGGCAGGCCCTTCAGGTCCGCATGGCTCCGCGAATGGCTGCCCAGCGTTACGCCGGCATCATGCAGGGCCAATGCTCCATCCCGGTCCATCAGGGCATGTTCGTGTGCGCCTGCGGGCTGGTCCCACAGGTTCGACTGGCCGAGCCTTTGCGAGACCAAGAAGGCGAGGGCCGGAATGCCGTTCGGGACTAGGAACCGCCGGGCGGCATCCGGCAGGTCGGCATAGCCGTCGTCGAAGGTGAGCAGGACGGAGCGACTTGGAACGCGCGCCTCGCCTTTCGCCGCGGCCAGCGCGGTGTCGGCATCGACGAAATGGAACCCGCGCTGCATCAGGGACCGGACATGGGCTGCAAACATCTCCGGCGGAATGGAATAGGGCGCAAGCACCGGATCGTCGCTGTGATCCGCAATCGCGTGATAGCACAGGGCCAGGACTTCGCGGGAACGGGGATATCCGCCTGCTTCGCGCACACCGCGCCACCACAGGACCCGGCGCGCCACATCGAACAGCCGGGCGCTCCTGTTCGTGTCCCTGCTTGCCAGTGCTGCCAGGAAACCGGGCACGATCGGCCAGCGCGCCAAGGGGCGAAGAACCAGCCGGTCCAGCGTCCTGTCCGCTCCAGACCGCTCCAGCAGCATGGCTGCATGGCGGGGATGCTTGCGGGCGAAACGCGTGTCGGCCACCCCCTGCTTGCGCGAACGTGCCAGCATTTCGCCCGCTGGCACAGTGTGGACCTGCCACGCCCGCGCCTGCGGTGCCCGTGCGATGGAGCCTTCGCCCAGTAACCGCACCGCGAGGTCGGTGTCCTCGCGCCCGTATCCGCCCTTGCTTGTATAGGCGGCATCGAACCCGCCGCATCGTTCGAATGCGGCACGGCGAACCGAGAAATGTCCGCCGTAGAGAAGGAAGGGATCGTCTGCCTGCGCTCCCTCGAGCGCATTCAAGGTCCAGTCTTCCACCCCGCTTCCCAGGAAACCGGGCGTCGACGCCTCGTCCAGCCCGATCCATCCGGCGACCGCGACCGTGCTGCCCGAATACGCTTCGGCGTGGCGGTCCAGTATGTCCGGCGCCGCCCGCATGTCGTCGTCGAGGAATAGGAGGATATCGCCCTTCGCCATCGCGGCCCCGGCATTGCGGGCAGCTGCGAGACCGCCATTGGCTTGTTCGGCAATGACGAGCGGGAAGGGCAAGTCCTGCGCCTCCAGAGCTTGCCGCGTACCGTCGGTTGAACCGTCTATGACGACGATCACCTCCCAAGGCGCTGCATACGAGACACCGGTCAGGGCCTCCAGCGCCTGCCGGACGAGATCGCGCCGCTCGTAGGTCGGGATGACGATGGAGAAGCTGGGCGCGCTCACTCGCCCGTTTCCCCCAGCATCCGGAACCAGGCGAGCGTTTCGACCGGACCTTCCTCGACCACCCGGCCCCCGCGTAGCACGATACCGTGGGAACAGGCGGCAAGCGTGCTGCGGCGATGGCTGATGACGATGGCGGTCCGGAAATGCTCGCGCCGTTCGAGCAGGGCGACGATTTCGCTTTCGGAAGGGGCGTCGATGGCGCTCGTCGCCTCGTCCAGCACCAGTATGTCGGGCCGCCTGAGCAATGCGCGGGCAAGGGCGATCCTCTGTCGCTGCCCGCCCGACAGGGCCATCCCGCCCGGGCCGAGCGGCGTGTCGTACCCATCCGGGAGGCTATCGATCATGCCGGCCGCACCCGCTGCGTGCGCGGCACCGCGCACCGCTTCGTTGCTGGCACTGCCGGAACCGAAGGCGATGTTTTCCCGCACGGTTCCCTCGACAAGGGCAATATCCTGCCCCGCATAGGCCATACGCGCGCGCCAGTAATCGGGCGGGATGTCCCGTACGTCCCTGCCGCCTGCCAGCAGTATGCCGCTATCGGGTGTCACCAGCCGGGACAGCAATGTGACCAATGTCGACTTGCCCGATCCGGTCGGCCCGATCAGCGCAGTGATCTCGCCTGCGGGAATGCGGCAGTCGACATCGTGCAGCGCGCCCTCGCGGCCCGGATAGGCATAGGAAACCGACTGGAACGCGATCGTCTGGTCCAGCGCCCCCTCGGCCGCGCCGGTGGATGCGGGCTGGCCCGTTTCCTGGCCCAGCAGCCATTCCACCTCGTCCACGGCGCCGCGCCGGGCGGCGACTTCGATCCGGGCCTGGCTCAGCCGCGACGCATAGGGATAGGTCCGCAGCAGGATCAGCAGGAATGCCGCCATCGTCGCGGCAGGGCGGTCCAGCGCGACACCGGCGAACAGCACGGCCAGGAACAGGACCGCGAGCAGCAGCTCTGCCAGTGGCCCGGTCACCGCCGCCAGGCGGCCCACGGCCAGCACGCTGGCCGCCGTCCTGCCGCTCGCACTCTCGAACCGGGCCTGCTCGGCACGGCTTTCGCCGAACAGACGGATGGTTCGCAGCCCCTCGACGATCCACAGCATCCGCCAGCCCAGCGCCCGGTTCTCGGCTGTCGCCACGGCGCCGAGGGCCTGCTGCCGTTTCTCCACCCTGCCGAGGATGGCCCACAGGCCAAGCGCAAGGATACCGACCAGACCCAGCAATACGGGATCGAGCCACAGCAGGATAAGCCCGAAAATGGCGAGCCCGGCGAGCGCGGGTAGGAGCGAGAGGCCGGCGCGCACGGCTTCTGCCACTTCCCAGCTTTCTGTCGAGAGCGCCTGCAACAGCCGCGCGCGCTCCGTTTCGAGATACCTGTCGTAGTCGAGGGCAAGGATACAGGCTGCCAGCCGGTCGATCAGGCTGCGCGCGATCCCGACATCGATGCGGGCGATCAGCAGGGCATTCGCAGCCTGGAGAACGGTTTTCAGGACCACGGCAAGCAGGATCGCTGCGCCCAGCACGGCGACCGCGGAGGATGTGCCTGCGTCGCCCGGGGAAAGGCCGGTTAGGGCAACGAGCGAACCGAACGGCTCGGGCAGGGTTCTTGCCTCCCCCGGCGCCAGCAAAAGCGCCGCAACGGGTATGATGAGGCCGATGCCCACGCCTTCCAGCAAGCTGACCGCGAGGCCCAGGAGCAGGACCAGGGGCCACGCCCCGGCCCGGGCCCTGATCAGCCTGCCCAGCGCCGTTCGGCCTGTCATGATCGAGAGATTACCGGTCATCGCACGCCTTCATAGGCGCAAGGTCGCCACCATGCGATGTTTACGATAAGAACCACATATCGCGCCGCATTCCGGCAATCTTCCAGGCAGAGCCTTCCCCATGGGGACACACAGCCCGACCAATGATGCCGAGATGACGGTGGCCATCGTCGTTACCGCGTATAATCACGCGCGCTTCCTGTCCGATGCGCTCGGCAGCATTGCCGCGCAGACCCTGCCGCCGGCAGAAGTCGTGGTGATCGACGACGGCTCGAACGATGCGCCCGAAAAGGTGTGCCGCGATTATGAATTCGTCCGGGTGGTCCGGACAGAGAACCGCGGACTGGCGGCTGCGCGCAACCGCGGGCTTGCAGAGATCGAGACCGATGCGGCCGTGTTCCTCGACGCCGACGACATTCTCTATCCCGAAGCCTTGCGCACCGGGCGAGAGGCCTTGCTGGCCAATCCCGGGGCGGCGTTCGTCCACGGCGCGTTCCGTTACCTCGACGCGGAACTCGGCAATCCCAGCGCACCGCGTCTGAGGCGGACAGGCCCCAATGCGCGGGCGATCCTGCTAAGGGAAAATGCCATCCGGATGCACGGCGCGGTCATGTACGACCGGCGGAAACTGGCCGCCGCCGGAGGGTTCGACGAGACCCTGCCGCTGGTCGAGGATTACGATGTCTACCTCCGGCTCGCCGCGCGCCATCCGGTCGCCTCGCATGGCGGGCTGGTCGCAGGATACCGGCGCCATGCAGGTGGGCTCTCCGCAAATGCGCGCGCCATGTTCGACTGGACGCGCAAGGTCCATGCGGCCCACGAGCCGGAGCCGGGGGATGCCGCCCTTCACCGGGCGTGGCGGGATGGGGAACGGCAATGGCTCGCTGCCTTCAGCGAGCTTGCATGGAGCGACCGGCCCGATATTCCTGCGCGTCATGCATGGAGCGACCGGACACGCCTGATGCGCATTGCACCGCGCCTCACCCCGCCCGCGGCGCTGAGGGCGCTGGCGGTCCGCCTGCTGCCGCGGCGCGCGGCCGACTGGCTGCGGCGGATCAACCGGCGGCCCCTCGATCCTCCGGTAGGCACCATCGACATGGGCGATCTTGGCCGGATAGCCCCGGTCAGCGCCGATTTCGGTTTTGCCCGCGGCACCCCGGTGGACAGGCTCTATATCGAACGCTTCCTCGGCGAACACGGGGAAGCGATCGGGGGCCGGGTGCTCGAGATAGGCAGCGATACCTACAGCGCGCGTTTCGGAAGCGGTATCGCGCGGCAGGATACGATCTCCGTCGATCCGGCCGACAACCCGACCATAGCGGGCGACTTGCTGGCGCCCGGCACACTGCCGGCGGCCGCTTTCGATTGCGCCGTGGTCACGCAGACCCTGCACCTGCTCTACGACATGCCGTTGGCGGTGAAGCGGCTGCATGACAGCCTCGTCCCCGGCGGGACCATGCTGGCCACCGTGCCCGGCATCAGTCCGGTCATGCCGGATGCGAGTCACGGCTGGTACTGGTCGCTCACCGGCATGGCGGCGGAGCGATTGTTCAGCGATGTCTTCGGGGAAGGCGCGGTGGAGGTCCAGGTGTTCGGCAACGCCTTTGCCGCGACCTGCTTCCTGCAAGGCATCGCGCAGGAGGATATCGGGGAAGGCTGGCTCGACCCGGTCGATCCCGCCTATCCCGTCATCGTCGCGGTAAAGGCCGTCCGGCACGCCTGAACGGCGAGGACATCAGTCCGGAACGTTGAACGTGCCCGATACGCGGCCATTGCCGCCGGTCGACACCGACGGTTCGCCCGTGACGGGGCTTGAGCCCGAAGCACTGCCATCGACGCTGGAAATGCCGCTTTGCAAGTCGATCGTCAGGCGACCGCCATTGAGCGTGTCTCCGCCGCGGTTCAGGCGGACATTGCCGGCCATCGTGATGATCCGGCGATTGAAATCGTACACCGCGACCTCGCCCGAGGCGCGCTCGTTACCGCGCGTGACCGTCACCCCGCCGGTCGCCGTGATGCGCTGGATGGACAGGCTGCCCGCGTCCGAATAATTCACGACAGTCCGCCCTGCGCGCAGGGTCAGCGCGGCCTGGCTGATGACGACATTCCCGGCCAGGACGACGCGGTTCTGGCGGTCCTGCAGCTCCAGCCGGTCGGCGGCATAGCTGACAGGGGCATTGGAATTGTGGCTGGCGATCGCCTGCGCATTGAGCTGTATCCCCGCGGCGAGCACGAGGGTCGCGGCAAAGCCGAATGCAGCCGAACGGATGGCCGTTCCTGCCAGTTGCTTGCCTTGATGGCTCATTGCATGCTCCTCAGTGCGCCCGGCTCCATGCGCAGGCGCGCATTGCCGGTCAAGGTCACGGTTCTTTCGGGCAGGTCGACGCGCAGGGCATCGGCGGAAAAGGTGCCGGCGGGAATTTCCCCCTCGACCCCTCCGCTGCCGACCAGCTGCCGTTCGCCAAGGTCGATGGATACGCCGCGTGCGGCGAGGCGGTAACCGTCGGCCGCTGCCAGCCGCAGGGTTCCGTTCACGTCCACCAGATCGTCGCGGATCATGTATTCGCCGCCTTCCGCCCGCAGGCTGGCCGGGCCTTCCGGCAGCAGGAGCCGGGCAACCAGCATGTCGAGGCGCAAAATGCCCTCCTCGCTCGATTGCTGGACCGCCTCGTCCGCGGTGAGCGAGAAGGGGCGTCCGCGATTGTCGGAGCCGCGATACATCGCGTTGTCGACCCGCAGCCTTTCGTCGATCACGGCGACCTTGTCCCGGTCCAGCAGGAAGCTGACTTCGCCCCGCGGGGCCAGCGGGATGACGATCATCAACGCGGCCAGGACCCCGACGCCCATGGGCAGGGCCACTGCGAGCAACCGCACAAGCCGGTCATGGAATCCGCCCGGCGCGGCGAATCGTCTTCGCCCGCGCCGCAGCGCCTTGGATTCCTGGCTGTCGATGCGTTCGCTCATGCGGGGGTGCTATCAGCCTTCGTGGCTGAACAGGTCCTTGTTCTCCCAGCCCATCAGGTCCAGCCGGGCGCGGGTGGGCAGGAAATCGAAAGCGGCCTGCGCGATTTCGGTGCGGCCTTCGCGTTCGAGGCGCGTTTCCAGTTCGTCCTTCATCCGGTGAAGGAAACGCACGTCGCTGGCGGCGTAATCGCGCTGCGCATCGTTGATGACCGGGCCGCCCCAGTCGCTCGACTGTTGCTGCTTGGAAATGCTTTCGCCCAGGAGATCCTCGACCAGGTTCTTCAAGCCGTGGCGATCGGTGAAGGTTCGTACCAGCTTGCTCGCGATCTTGGTGCAGAAGACGGGCGAGGCATCGACGCCAAGGTAATGCTCGATCGCCGCCAGGTCGAACCGGGCGAAATGGTACAGCTTCACCCGCGAACGGTCGGCAAGGAGTGCCTTCAGGTTCGGCGCATCGTAGGGACTGCCGGTATTGAAGCGCACGAGATGTTCGTCTGGGCCGCCGTCGCTGATCTGGACGATGCACAGGCGGTCGCGCCGGGTGACGAGACCCATGGTCTCCGTATCGACGGCGAGCGGGGCGTCGCCCTGCAGGACGCCTGCGGGAAGGTCTTCTTCGTGAAAATGTACAGCCATAGACAAGCGCTCCTAGGCCCATCGGGGATTGAGGGAAAGGGTGCATGGCGCGATGCGGGCGAGGGGACTAGCGTGCCGGATGATGACCGAGGCCATACCCGATAGCTGGCGCGCAGCCCTGGCGCCTGCGCTGGCGAGCGACGAGGCACGGCGGCTGGGCGAATGGCTGCGAGCAGAGGAAGCGGCGGGGAAGGCCGTTCATCCCCCGCGCGGCAGCCGCCTGCGCGCCTTGGAACTGACTCCCCTGGAGCAAGTGCGGGCGGTAGTCCTGGGGCAGGACCCCTATCACGGTCCGGGACAGGCCCACGGCCTCGCCTTCAGCGTGCCGGATGGCTTGAAAATGCCGCCGTCGCTGCGCAATATCTACAAGGAATTGCACGAGGATCTGGGGATCGCACCGCCTCCTCACGGCAATCTGGAACCCTGGGCGCGGGAAGGCGTGCTGCTCCTCAATACCAGCCTGACGGTGGAGGAGGCGAAGGCGGGCAGCCATGCGGGGCGCGGCTGGGAAGCCATTACCGATGCCGCGATCACGGCCGTGGCACAGCGCGCGGCGCCGACCGTATTCTTGCTATGGGGCGCGCATGCGCAGAAGAAGCTGCGCGATATCCCGGCCCTGTCCGCCCCGCATCATCTCGTGATCCAGTCCCCGCATCCCAGCCCGCTTTCGGCGCGGCGCGGGTTTTTCGGGTCGCGCCCCTTCAGCCGCACCAACGCGTTTCTTCGTTCTGCCGGGCGTAGACCGGTAGACTGGGATGGGGTGGCAGCAGAGAGGGCCTGACGGGTCACCACCCGGTCGCCGGCCGTTTAATCGACTTTCTTCAACTGCAGCGGCCAGCGCCAACCCTCGATCGTCAGAATGTCGCCGTCGAGCGTGCCTTCGAGGCCGGTAAAGCTGGTGAGGCGCAGGTCATTCGGCTGGAAAGCTATCCGCACCGTATCGCCTTCGCTCCAGCCAAGCCCTGACAGGTTCAACGCGGGCGAAGCCGCATCGTGCATTTCTTCATCGACGAGGAGCGAAACAGGCTCAGGGCATTCCCCGGCCGCAGGGGACCAATGACCCTCCACTGCATTCCGCCGCAACCGGATGCCTTGCCCGCAATCGACAGTGATCGTGGCGTAGCGGAACGATTGCTCGCTTCCTGCCCATACAATCTCGACCATCGCTTCGCTGGTGGAGCGGCCGACCGACAGAACCTCGAACTCCGGACGGACGGGTTCCGGCACCGAACGAAAGACGATCGTGTCTCCCCTCTGCATCCAGGTCCCGCGCGCCGCGAAATCGAGCGCACCGACAGACAGACCCCAGCCGAACGTGCCGTCGTCTTCGATCCGCATTCCCATCGCGGTCTCGAAGGAACTGCCATCGTATCGTCCGGTAAAACCGGTCTCGGGACCATCCGGGTCCGCCTGGCCTCGGTCTTGCGCTAGCTCCTGCGCCCGATTCTGTGGGGGGGCATCGTGCGGGGCGGACACGCAACTTGCCAGCGGAATGACAAGGAGCAGGATACAGGGAATGCGAAGCACGAACGCCGGCATGGGTCAGCGCGGCAGCGACGTTGCACCCATCAATGCCTCGTCCACGGCGCGCGCGGCTTGGCGTCCTTCGCGGATCGCCCATACGACCAGGCTCTGGCCCCGGCGCATGTCGCCGCAGGCGAAAATGCCGGCCTCGCTGGTGGCGTAGTCTTCCGTATTGGCCGCGACATTGCCGCGCTGGTCCAGTTCCACCTCTACCCGGTCGAGAAGGCCGCGTTTCTGCGGTCCCGTGAAACCCATGGCCAGCAGGATGAGATCCGCAGGCAGGGTGAATTCGCTGCCCGGAACTTCCTTGAAGGAGCCGCCTTCCCATTCGATGCGGACGCATTCGAGGCCGGTCACGGTCTCGCCATCGCCGACGACACGCTTGGTCAGGACACCCCAGTCGCGGTTGGCGCCTTCCTCGTGGCTGGACGACGTGCGCATCTTCACCGGCCAGTTCGGCCAGGTCATCGCCTTGTCTTCCTTCTCCGGCGGCTGGGGCATGATTTCCAGCTGGGTGACGCTCTTCGCGCCCTGCCGGTTCGACGTGCCCACGCAGTCGGAGCCTGTATCGCCGCCGCCGATCACGATGACATCTTTGCCCTCTGCCGTCAGCGTTCCGCGCGGGGCGGCGCGCACTTCGTCATCGCCGGCATTGCGCTTGTTCTGCTGGGTCAGGAATTCCATGGCGAGGCGCACCCCGGCCTTCTCCGAGCCCGGTATGTCGAGCGCGCGCGCCTCTTCCGCGCCGCCTGCAAGGACGATCGCGTCGAAATTCTCGCGAAGGGCCTTCAGCGAAACCTCCACGCCGACTTCGGAGCTGGTTTTGAAGACGACGCCTTCGGCTTCCATCTGCACCGCGCGGCGGTTGATCAGATGCTTCTCCATCTTGAAGTCGGGAATGCCATAGCGCAGCAAGCCGCCGATCCGGTCATTCTTCTCGAACACGGTGACGGCATGGCCGGCGCGGGCCAGTTGCTGCGCGCAAGCAAGGCCCGCGGGTCCGGAGCCGACGACGGCCACGGCCTTGCCGGTCTTCTTCTCCGGCACCTGCGGCGTGACCCAGCCTTCTTCCCAGCCGCGATCGATGATGGCGGCTTCGATGCTCTTGATGGTCACCGGCTCGTCGGTGATGTTGAGGGTGCAGGCTGCCTCGCACGGGGCGGGGCAGATGCGGCCCGTGAATTCGGGAAAATTGTTCGTTGAATGGAGGACGGTCAGCGCGTTCTTCCAGTCCGCCTCGTAGACCAGGTGGTTCCAGTCCGGGATGATGTTGTTCACCGGGCAGCCGTTGTGACAATACGGAATGCCGCAATTCATGCACCGCGCGGCCTGCGCCTGCAATTCCTCGTCCGGCGGGGTCTTGATGAATTCCCGGTAATTGCCCAGCCGTTCCTCGGGCGCGATATAATCCCGCTCGCGGCGCTCGATCTCGAGGAAGCCTGTTTCCTTGCCCATGATGTGAGGTCCTTATTCCGCCGCTTCCGAGGCCGCTTCGTTCCGCTCGTTCTCCAGCGTGGTGAGCGCACGGCGATAATCGGTCGGCATGACTTTTACGAATTTCGCGAGGCTGGCATCCCAGTCCTCGAGGATGGCGGCGGCGCGGGCACTGCCGGTGTGAAGCTTGTGCCGTTCGATCAGGATCTTCAGGCGGTCCGCGTCGTGGCGCAGCATGTCGCCCAGCCCGAAATCGTGGACGCTCTGCGGACGCTGACGGGGATAGCCTGCGCCTTCCTCCTCGTTCGCGTCGGCCACGATCCGTTCCAGTTCCACCTGTGCGGGATTCACCAGGTCGGCAAACGTGCCGTCTTCGTCGAAGACATAGGCGATGCCGCCGCTCATCCCGGCTGCGAAATTGCGCCCGGTCTTGCCCAGGACGACGACGGCGCCGCCGGTCATGTATTCGCAGGCATGGTCGCCGGTCCCTTCGACCACCGCGATGGCGCCCGAATTGCGGACCGCGAAACGCTCGCCCGCGACGCCTTCGAAATAGGCCTCGCCAGCTATTGCGCCATACAGGACGGTATTGCCGACGATGATGTTGCTGCCCGGTTCGCGCGGGGCGTCATCCGGTGCGCGCACGATGATGCGGCCGCCCGACAACCCCTTGCCGACATAGTCGTTGGCATCGCCGACGAGGTCCAGAGTCACGCCGTGGGCCAGCCATGCGCCGAAGCTTTGTCCTGCGACCCCGGTGAAGTTCACGCGCACGGTATCGGGACGCAGCCCCTCGTGCCCGTACTTTTCCGCGATCCTGCCCGACAGCATCGCGCCCACAGTGCGGTGGACATTGCGGATTTCGCGGTCGATCTGGACAGCTTCGCTGTTTTCGATGGCAGGCGCGGCGGCAGCGATCAGGTCGTTGTCGAGCGCGGCGGCAAGCCCGTGATCCTGCGTATCGGTGTGGTGAAGCTTGCGGCCTTCCGGCAGGGCGACCTGGTGGAGCAGGCCGCCAAGGTCGACGCCGCGCGCCTTCCAGTGGCGTTCTGCACGGCGCGCATCCAGCCGGTCGACGCGTCCGACCATCTCTTCCACCGTGCGGAAGCCCATGCGTGCCATGATGGCCCGCAATTCCTCCGCGACGTAGAAGAAGTAGTTGATGACGTGTTCCGGCGTGCCGGTGAAGCGGGCCCGCAGCACGGGATCCTGCGTCGCCACGCCGACCGGGCAGGTGTTGAGGTGGCATTTGCGCATCATGATGCAGCCCGCTGCAATCAGCGGCGCGGTCGAGAAACCGAACTCGTCTGCCCCCAGCAGCGCGCCGATGGCAACGTCGCGGCCGGTGCGAAGGCCGCCATCGACCTGCACCGCGATGCGGCTGCGAAGATCGTTCAGCAGCAGCGTCTGCTGGGTTTCGGCGAGGCCGATTTCCCACGGGGACCCGGCATGGGTCAGCGAAGTCAGCGGCGAGGCTCCGGTGCCGCCTTCATAACCCGAGATGGTGACATGGTCGGCGCGCGCCTTCGACACGCCGGCAGCCACGGTGCCGACCCCGACTTCGGAGACGAGCTTGACCGAGATGCGGCTGGTCGGCTGCACGTTCTTCAGGTCGTGGATCAGCTGTGCCAGATCCTCGATCGAATAGATGTCGTGATGCGGCGGCGGGCTGATGAGGCCCACGCCCGGCGTCGAGTGACGCACGGCGCCGATACGCTTGTCGACCTTGTGACCGGGCAGCTGGCCACCCTCGCCGGGCTTCGCGCCCTGTGCCATCTTGATCTGGATGTCGTCCGAATTGACGAGGTATTCGGTCGTCACGCCGAAGCGGCCCGATGCGACCTGCTTGATCCGACTACGCATGGAATCGCCGTTTTCCATCGGCGTGAAGCGGAAGGGCTCCTCGCCCCCTTCGCCGGTGTTGGAGCGGCCGCCCATGCGGTTCATGGCAATCGCCATGGTCGAATGCGCCTCGTGGCTGATGGAGCCCAGGCTCATCGCGCCGGTGCTGAAACGCTTCACAATTTCCGATGCCGGCTCGACCTCGTCCAATGGCAGGGGCGTTTCCGCTTCCTCGAATTCCAGGAGGCCGCGAATGGTCAGCAGGCGTTCCGCCTGGTTGTTGAGCGATTCGGCGAAGGCGGCGTAATTCTCGTACCCCTTCTCGTCCGGCCCGCCGCGCACGGCGTGCTGCAGCTGCGCGACATTGGTCGGGGTCCAGGCGTGATCCTCGCCCCGCAGGCGGTACTGGTAGATGCCGCCGACTTCCAGCATCTCGGTATGCAGCGGATCGTCGCCGAAGGCGAGTTGGTGCCTGCGGATCGATTCCTCGGCCACTTCCTTCAGACCGATACCCTCGATCGTGGTCGCGGTGCCGGTGAAATAGCTGTCGATGAACGCGCTCGACAGGCCGACCGCGTCGAAGATCTGGGCCCCGCAATAGGACTGGTAGGTGCTGATGCCCATCTTGGACATGACCTTGCGGATGCCCTTGCCAACGGCTTTCACGTAATTGCCCTCGACCTGTGCAGGCGTCAGGTCCGGATGACGTTTTTCGCGCAGGTTCTCCAGCGTCTCGAAAGCGAGATAGGGATTGATCGCCTCTGCGCCGTAGCCCGCCAGAACACAGTAATGATGGACCTCGCGCGCCTCGCCCGTCTCGACGACCAGGCCGGTCTGCATGCGCAGGCCCTGCCGCACGAGGTGGTGATGCACGGCGGCGGTCGCGAGGGCGGCGGGCAGGGGCACCCGGCCCTCGCTCATCGCGCGGTCGGACAGGATCAGGATGTTGGCGTCCTGCAGCACGGCTTCGGTCGCCGCCCAGCACATCTCCTTGATCGCCAGTTCGACGCCGGCGCTGCCGTTGGCCGCGTCCCAGGTGGTGTCGACAGTGGCGGTCCGGAACGCGCCGTCCAGCGACGTCTCGACGGAACGGATCTTGGCAAGGTCGGCATTGGTCAGGATCGGCTGGCTGACCTCGAGCCGCTTGTGCGTGCCGGCATCCATGCCCAGCAGGTTCGGGCGCGGCCCGATCATCGACAGCAGGCTCATCACCAGTTCCTCGCGGATCGGGTCGATCGGCGGGTTGGTGACCTGTGCGAAGTTCTGCTTGAAATAATCGTAGAGCAGGCGGCTCTTGTCCGACAGCACGGCGATCGGCGTATCCGTACCCATCGACCCCAGCGGATCGTCGGCATTGACGGCCATCGGTTCGAGGAAGCGGGTGATGTCTTCCTGCGTATATCCGAACGCCTGCTGCGCCTGCAGCAGGGTCGGCGTTTCCATGTTCTCGTCCTGCGGCAGCTGGGCGAATTCGGGATCGACGATGTCGAGGTCTTCCAGCTTGTACTGCGCGGTTTCCAGCCACTCGGCATAGGGCTTGTCGGCCGAGAGCTGGGCCTTGAGCTCGGCATCCTCGATGATCCGGCCTTCCTGCAGGTCGATCAGCAGCATCTTGCCGGGCTGCAGGCGCCATTTGCGCGTGATGTCCGCATCGTCGAACGGCAGCACGCCGCTTTCCGAGGCGAGGCAGATGAGATCGTCCTTCGTCACGCAGAAGCGCGCCGGGCGCAGGCCGTTGCGGTCCAGCGTCGCGCCGATCTGGCGCCCGTCGGTAAAGGCCACGGCGGCAGGGCCGTCCCACGGTTCCATCAGCGCAGCGTGATATTCGTAGAACGCACGGCGCGACGGATCCATCTGCGTGTTCTTGGCCCATGCCTCCGGCATCAGCATCATCATCGCGTGGGCCAGGCTGTACCCGCCGGCCAGCAGCAGCTCCAGCGCGTTGTCGAGGCAGGCGGTATCCGACTGGCCGTGCGGGATCAGCGGCCACATCTTGTCGAGGTCCGGTCCCAGCGCGGCGCTTTCCATCGTGCGGCGGCGCGCGTTCATCCAGTTCACATTGCCGCGAACGGTGTTGATTTCCCCGTTATGCGCCATGAAGCGATAGGGGTGGGCAAGCCGCCAGCTGGGGAAGGTGTTGGTGCTGAAGCGCTGGTGGACGAGACCGAGCGCGGAGACGCAGTTCTCGTCCCGCAGATCGTCGTAGAACGAACCGACCTGGTTCGCCAGCAGCAGGCCCTTGTACACGATGGTTCGCGCATTGAAGCTGGGAATATAGGTCTGGGTAAGGCCCGGCAGGTCGTGCTTTTCCGCCAGCATGGACAGGGGATTGAGCGTCTGCTTACGGATGACGACCAGCTTGCGCTCGAACGCGGCCTCGTCGGCGCAGTTCGCCCCGCGGCCGACGATGCACTGGCGGATGACCGGCATCGAATCGATGACGGCCTTGCCCAGCCCGTCCATCGTCAGGGGCACGTCGCGCCAGCCGATGACGCTCTGCCCTTCCTTCTCGACGAACCGCTCGAGCCGCTCGGTCACGAATTCGCGCGCGGCATCGTCCTGCGGCAAGAAGCACATGGCGACGGCGTATTCCCCGCGTACGGGCAGGTCCTTGCCATGCTTTTCCGCCCATTTGCGGATGAGGGGATCGGGGATCTGCAGCAGGATGCCGGCGCCATCGCCCAGCAGGGGATCGGCCCCCACCGCACCGCGGTGATCGAGATTGGCGAGGATTTCCAGCGCCTGTTTGACGATCCCGTGGCTCCGTTCACCCTTGATATGCGCGATAAAGCCGACACCGCAGGCGTCGTGTTCGTTGCGCGGATCGTAAAGGCCCTGCGAAGCGGGGTTCGTCATAAAAACAGTCCTGTCAGATGCCGCGTTGCCACACCTTTCGGCGTGAACGCGGCAATGAAGCACGCGTTTCGCAGGCTGCGCCTGATACGAAACTGTCGCGAAGCCTTCTTGTGACGACAGGATATGTTTTTTGCAAGTGCGAAGGCGCGAACGAATTCTTGGCCCGCGCAAAGCGGGCGTCCGAAACGCGCCGCAATTACGTATTCATCGGCTATCCGCCCGGTTCGCTGTGGGCGTGCGAACGCCCGCGGGCAATCAGGCGGCGCCACTCATGCGCTGCAATTTCTCCAGCGCTTCGCGCAAGGCACGCTCGGTCTCGCTCGCATCGGCGGGCGACTGACGGGCCGAAGGCACGGGCTGGCTGGAGGGCGGGGCCTGCGGAGCGTCGAAGGGACGTGCTGCATCCTGTCCTGCAGACGGTTGCGCAGCGGGGGAGGGCGGGGTTGTCTGCGCGTCGGCGGAATCTTGCCCGGGGAATGTGACAACCGGCTCCGGTGCATCCCCGAAATCGTCTTCCGTTTCGTCGACGCGGGCGAATTCCTGGCCCGAAAGCCTGCTCTTCATGGAAAGAAGCGAGCTGTATGCGTCGTTGTCTTCCTCTTCCTCGTCCAGCTCCACGCTTTCGGGTGCGGAGAACGGTGAGGGCTGGGCGAAGGGAACGCTGCCGGTATCGTCCCCTGCTGCGGGCGGTGCGAAATCGCGATGGGCTGCAAAGTTGATCGACAGGGGCAGGTCCGCGTCCTCGTCGTCCTCGCTATCGTCATCGAAACCCACAGGCTGCAAAGCACTGGGGACGGCATCCGGCTTGCCGAAGGGTGAGTGCGACGCAGCGTTATCGTCGTCCGCTTCCCCGGCATGAAGGCTGCCCGCCGGGCGGAAGACCATCGGCATGGGCGCTTCGGTCTCCGCCGGTGCGGGCGTATCGAATTCAGCCGTTTCTTGGGCCGGCTCCGTCTCTAATCCGGCCTGCGGCACCGGTGCCTGCGCTTGGGCTACCGGTGGCGCAGCGAAGGGCCGGGCCCCCGCAAAGCCCTGGCCATCGGGATCGAGTTCGGCGGCGCGGTCCGCAAATGGGTTGGCGCCGGTGTCCACCGTCACTGCCGGGTACGACTGCGGCTTCGCCTTTGCCGCGTCCTCGTCCCGGATCGCCTTGGCCTGCAGGGCGCTGGCGAACCGTTCGACCAGTTCGGCCATACCGAGATCGGACAGGGCCCGGTCGCTCGGGGCAACTCCGGAAGAAAAAGCAGCGGCGTTGGCAGGTTCCAGGTCACTGGGCGTCATGGAGTGTTCCTCTTCGCGGGGTGCGAATTCTTCATGTGTCGGCTTGGCCGCCGTTTCGGGGTTCGATGTGAACGCGGCGGGCGCATCGTCATTGCGCAATGCCTCGATGTCCTGGGCGAAATCGTTGCGCGCGGCATCATCCTCGGGGACATCCTCGGTGACATCCTCGGCAATCGGTTCCAGTTCGAGGACATCGAGTTCGAGTGGTCCGTCCGGGTTCTGGCCGGGCAACGGCGCATTCATCAGGAAATCGCTCGGACCCGAATCGTCGGTCACCGACAGGGCACGGCGGCGTCCGGCGACGTGTCCGGCAACCGGCGCGGGATCGGCGGCAGTCTCGGCCGCCACATCCCGGTCTTCGACATGGAAATCGTCATCCGCGTCATCATCGTCGATATTGTCATCTGCATCATCGATGACGACGTCGTAATCGTCGTCGTCGTCCGCCCACTCGTCTTCGAACTTCCACGGATCGGTGACAGGGCCTAGACCCTCGCTGCCCAATTCCTTGCGCGCGGAAATCGGACGCTTGGCCGGGGCGTCGGGATGGCGATCCTCTTCCTTCAGCTTCAAATCGCGCGACCGTTCCTGGCTGTTCGCCTGCGCCGCCACGACCTTGCGTGCGAGGAAGAGACCAAGCGCAAGGCCCAATGCAGCCGCTGCGACGGCAATCGCCGCCCGTGCGGTAAAGCCGAGAGGCGGTGCGGCCGCAGGCAGGACGGCATCGAGCCCTATTGCCACGACCACGGTTTCGAAAAAGCCGGTCGGCAGAACCAGGCTGCCGATCCCGAACAGGGCTGCAAACCACAGGCCGACGATCGCCGGAAAGGCCGGGTGCGAGCTTATCGGAGCCCCGCCCTTTGCGCTTTTCTGCTTTGTGCCTGCCATGTTCAAACCACTTCCCTGTTGCGGTCCGCCGGGCGCGTTCTGCCGGTCAGGCAGCGGCCGGAATGGACCTGTTCAGTGGAGGGGCTAGCAAATGATGGTAAACGCTTTGATAACGATGAATGTTGTCCGCCCAGTCGTGGCGCGTGGCGACATGGGCAAAGCCGCGTTCTCGCATGGCATCCCATTCGCATCGAAGGTCGATCAGGGCTGAAAGCCCGGCGGCGATGCCTGCCGGATCGTCGGCCGGGAACAGCGTGCCGGTCACACCGTCGGTAATGAGTTCGCGGTGCCCGCCGACATCCGATGCCGCCACCAGCCGGCGCTGCGCCATGGCCTCCAGCGGTTTGAGCGGGGTGACCAGATCGGTCAGGCGGCTGGCCTTGCGCGGATAGGCAAGGATGTCGATCAGGGCGTAATAGTTCTCGACCTCTTCATGCGGGACGCGGCCCGTGAAGTGGATATGACCGGCGCAGGGGGACGCCGCCGCCTGCGCGCGAAGGGCATCGTCCATCGGACCTCCGCCGGTCAGCAGCAGCTGCGCGCCCGGATGGCTTTCCCGCGTTGCAGGCAGGGCGGCGATCAGGTCGTCCAGCCCCTCGTAATCGTAGAAACTGCCGATGAAACCGATGACCGGCCCCTCGCCGAGGCCCAGTCTTGCCGCCAGTGAAGGGTCGCGGCCGGCCGGCTGGCCGAACACCGACATGTCGACGCCGTTGGGCGAGATACCGATGCGCCCGCCGTCGAAGCCGCGTGCGATCAGGTCGCCGCGCAGGCCCCCGCAGATGGTGAAGACGGCATCGGCCCGGGCGACGACGCGGTTTTCCAGCGCGCGGGTCATGCGATACTTGATCGAACCTTCCCGGCCCTGGCCGTTGCCGACGGCCGCATCCTCCCAGAAGGCGCGGATTTCGTAGACCACAGGGATCCCGAGCCGCGCGCCCGCCCGCACCGCGGCCAGACCGCAGAGCGCCGGGGAATGGGCATGGAGGATATCCGGCCGCCAGTCCTGCGCCAGCCGGGTTATCGCCTTCGCCAGCCGGTTCACTTCGCGTATTTCCGCAAGCGCCGGGACGGAGCCTGTCTCGCGCGACCCGTCGGGATTTACCGGGGTGCGATGGAAGGTCAGGCCCTCTGCCTGCTCTATCGCGGGGCCTTCTGCCACGTGTCTGAGGCCGGTGATGCCGCGAACGTCCAGTCCGGCGCGTTCCTGCGCCTTCAGGATGGCACGGGTACGGAAGGTGTAGCCGCTGTGGAGCGGCAGCGAATGGTCGAGGACATGCAGCACACGGGTCATGGGAGCGACCTGTGCCAGAGTTTGCTTAACGGCCCGTCAACCGGTCGATGATAGCGCGATGGTAACCAGAAGCGGGTCTGTATCGCATGCAGCCTGCCCCTACGGAGCCGCCCGAAGCGTCATGATCGACTATTTCGCCCTAGCCCTGACCCACGGGCTGATACTGGTTGCGCTGCTGCGCATCCTGGGCCGGGACGAACTCGACCGGGAGGAGGTCCAGACCCTGGCGCAGGCGGATGCTGCGGAAGCGGAGGCCGGGTCGTCGCAGCCGCCAAAACGCGCTGGCCGCACACGGGGTCGCGGATAGCGCCATGCTGGACGCTGCGCTCTTCCTGTTCGTGCTGGTATTCTTCGCGCTGGGCATCAAGCGGCCCTTCGTCTGGGTGCTCGCCTATCTCTACATCGACATCCTTGCCCCGCAGAAGATCGGCTGGGCGCTGACGCAGATTTTCCCGCTGTCGCTAATCGCGTTCTGCGCGGCATTCCTCGGCTGGATCCTGACCGATTCGAAAAAGGACGTGAAGTTCTCCTTCCGGCAGGGCCTGCTGCTCGTCTTCCTGCTGTGGTGTTTCTTCACCCTGCAATTCTCGCCTTTCCCGGTAGAGGCGGCGCTGAAATGGGACTGGGTCTGGAAAGCGATGGTCTTCGCCATCTTCCTGCCCTTTACCATCATGACGCGCCTGCGGCTGGAAGCGGCCCTGCTGGTCATGGTCCTGACCGCTGCCGCCATCATCATTTCCGCCAGCATGAAGACCGCGCTGGGCGGGGGCGGGTACGAAAGCCTCTATTTCTTCGTGAACGACAATAGCGGTCTCTACGAAAGCTCGACCCTGGCGACGATCGCCATCGGCCTGATCCCGCTGATCCTGTGGTTCACGCGGCATGGCACGATCTTCAAGCCGGATTGGCGGGTGAAGATATTCGCCTATTGCCTGATCTTCGCCTGCCTGCTGATCCCGATCGGCACGGAGGCCCGCACCGGTCTCGTCTGCATCGCGGTCATCGCCGTCCTCGCCCTGCGCGATGTCAAACGGCGGGCCATGTTCATCCTTGCAGGCGGCCTGCTGGGCATCATGGCCCTGCCGTTTATTCCGCAAAGCTATTACGAGCGCATGGCCACAATCGGCAGCCATGACGGGGACGAATCCGCATCCACCCGCCTGGCCGTGTGGGAATGGACCATCGAGTATGCTGCCGAGAACCCGAGCGGCGGCGGCTTCGACATATACAGGGCCAACAGCTTCACCTACCGCCTCCCCACCCGCACGGGCGAGGGCAATACCGTGTCGGTCGAGTACGACACGGTCACGGACGAGGCGCGCGCGTTCCATTCCGCCTATTTCGAGGTGCTGGGCGAGCAGGGCTTCTTCGGGCTGGGCATCTGGCTGTGGCTGCAATTGCTGGGCCTGTGGCACATGGAACGTATCCGCCGCCGATGGCGGGGCCGCACGGGCGAGGGGATGCAATGGCAGGCCCCGCTCGCCACGGCGCTGCAATACGCCCATATCATCTATCTGGTCGGCGCGACGTTCCAGGGCATCGCCTACCAGGCCTTCATCATGATGCTGATCGGCCTGCAGATCGCGCTGCACGTCTATTGCAAACGGCTCGATTCGCCCAGAAAACGCGGGATCGGGGCCCGGGTGGAACGGCCTGCCGCGACAGGGGACGGGCCTGACGTAGCGTCGCCGCGCCCCGCATTGCGCTAAGGTGCGGCTTCCTGCATGAGGTGCGGCAATTCAACCCGTACCGTCTTGAAGGAGAGGCACATGACCCCGCAGGAACTGGCAGAAAAGACAGGCGAACAGCTCGGCAGCAGCGAATGGACCGAGATGACGCAGGAAAAGGTGAACATGTTCGCCGATGCAACCGGCGATCACCAGTTCATCCATATCGATGAAGAGAAAGCCAAGATGACGCCGTTCGGCGGAACCATCGTGCATGGCTTCATGACCCTGTCAATGATCCCCTATCTGGGCGCCAACAGCGACATGCCGAAGATCGACGGCGTGAAAATGGGCGTGAACTACGGCGGCAACAAGACCCGCTTCATCAACCCCGTGCGCGTCGGCAAGCGCATTCGCGGCCACTGGAAGCTGCTCGAGATGATCGAGAAGCGCCCCGGCCAGTGGCAGCAGACCGCCGAGATCACGATCGAGATCGAGGGCGAGGACAAGCCCGCGCTGATCTGCGAATGGATCACCCAGTACTTCGTCTGATCCCGCCATACCAATCCCGGCGCCGACGGGCGCCGGTCACGCATTATTCCCTCTAGTCACAGGAGTTCGCCATGCGCGACGCAGTCATCGTTTCCACCGCCCGTACCGGTATGGGCAAGGCCTACAAGGGCGCTTTCAATTCCACCCCGGGCGCCACGCTCGGCTCCTACGCTCTCGCCCCGGCGATCGAGCGTGCGAATATCGAACCGGGTGAAGTCGACGACGTCCTGTGGGGCTCCGCGCTGCAGCAGGGCACGCAGGCCGGCAACCTCGCTCGCCAGGTCGCGCTTCGCGCAGGCTGCCCGATCGGCACCAGCGGCATGACGATCGACCGCCAGTGCTCCAGCGGCCTGATGTCGATCGCCACCGCGTCGAAGCAGGTCACGCTCGACCGCATGGATATCGTCGCGGCCGGCGGCCAGGAATCGATCAGCCTCGTCCAGACACCGGAAATGCGCGTATCCCCGGACAAGTCGCTGATGGCGATGCACAATGCGATCTACATGCCGATGCTGCAGACCGCGCAGACCGTCGCCGATCGCTACGGCATCACCCGCGAAGCGCAGGACGAGTACGCGCTCCAGTCGCAGCAGCGCACCGCTGCCGCCCAGGAAGCCGGCCTGTTCGACGACGAAATCGTCTCCGTCACCACCACCCACATGGTGAAGGACAAGGAAAGCGGCGAGGTTTCCGAACAGGAAGTCACCATCGCGAAGGACGAGGGCAACCGTCCCTCCACCACGCTCGAAGGGCTGGCCAGCCTGCCGCCGGTTCTCGGCCCGGACACGACGATCACGGCAGGCAATGCCAGCCAGCTGTCCGACGGTTCGTCCGCCGTCGTCGTGATGGAAGCCGCGACTGCCGCCAAGAAGGGCCTGACCCCGCTCGGCTGCTATGTCGGCATGGCCGTCGCCGGGACGGAGCCTGACGAAATGGGCATCGGCCCGATCTTCGCCATCCCCAAGCTGCTCGAGCGGTTCGACCTGAAGGTCGACGACATCGACCTGTGGGAACTGAACGAGGCATTCGCCGTGCAGGTCCTCTATTGCCGCGACAAGCTGGGCATCGACAATGACAAGCTCAACGTGAACGGCGGCTCGATCTCCATCGGTCACCCCTACGGCATGACGGGCGCACGTTGCACGGGCCACGCCCTGCTGGAAGGCAAGCGCCGCGGTGCGAAATACGCGGTCGTCACCATGTGCGTCGGCGGCGGCATGGGTGCAGCAGGCCTGTTCGAGGTCTTCTGATCCCACACTGACCGGCCCGGAAACGGGCGCGATGATGCGGCGGCGGACCCTTCGGGGTGCGCCGCCGTTTTCGTATCAGGAGATACAGTCATGACCTGTCGCAGCGCCGCCTTCGTCTTTGCCCTTTGCCCGGCATTCATGCTTGCCGCGTGCGGTGAAGGATCGCAGCCTGCGAACCCCGCCGAGGAAGGGGGACAGGCAACATCGCTGGACGATGGGGCTGAAACCGGCGCGCCCGGCCAGATTGCTTCGCCGCCGGAGCAGGATGCGGCAGGTATTGGCCGGTTCTCGTCGCGCTATACGTCGCTCGACCTCGACGAGTGCGAACTCGTGTCGCAGCAGACCGAGGGAGAAGGCGCGACCTGGCGCTGTGCGGGCCTGGACGGCATGGACCTGATCGTCATGAGCGGTGACGGGCGCATGGATATCGACGCGGGCGCGGACAATGGTGCGTGGGAGTCGATCGGGGCCTTCAATGCGGAGCCCGATACCGTGGAGTGGCGCATGGCGGACAGCGCGCCTGTGGCCATCATCTACCGCCTCAGCGATGTTTCCATGCATTCGGCAGGCCGCAGCGTTCTCATGATCGAGACTACCGGCGCAGAGGGCTGCCTGATCGGGCGGGTTTCTGGCGACACGCCCGGCGCGAATGCCCGCGCCAGGCGAATCGCCGATGACACGGCCGAAGAATTCGCCTGCGGTGAGGACGAACCGCAAAGCGTGGGCGATACCGCCTGAGAGCTTCGCGCCCGCGCGCCGGCGCGGTCAGCCGTGGCGGGCGATGAATTTCTCGACCGTCGGGGCGACTTTTTCGCGCCACTTGCTGCCGTTGAAGATGCCGTAATGCCCGGCACCGGCTGCAAGGTAATAGGCTTTCTTCTGTTCCGGCAGGCCGGTTGCCAGTTTCAGCGCTGCCCTGGTTTGTCCGATACCGGAAATGTCGTCCCGTTCGCCCTCGACGGCCAGAATGGCGGTCTCGTCGATCTTGCCGAGGTCGACCAGCTTGCCGCGATGGGTGAAGGTCCCGTTGGGGATCGAGTGCTCTTGGAACACCTCTTCCACCGTCTGGAGGTAGAATTCCGCCGTCATGTCGCAGACGCTGCGATATTCCTCGTAGAAATCCTTCGACTGCTGCGCGCTGTCGTCGTCGCCCGCTGTCAGGTGCTTGAACATTTCCCAATGGCTCTGGATATGCGCGCCGAGGTTCATCGACATGAAGCTGGCGAGCTGCAGGAAGCCGGGATAGACCCGCCGCCCGGCGCCCTCGTACTGCATCGGCACGGTGGCGATCACATTGCTGCGGAACCAGCTGATCGGCCGTTTCATGGCGAGATCGTTGACCGTGGTCGGGCTCTCGCGGGTATCGATCGGGCCGCCCATCATCGTCAGCGTCGCCGGGGCCGCTTCGTGGTCGTCGGCATTCATGATCGCTGTTGCGGCCAGCGCGGGCACGCTGGGCTGGCACACAGCCATCATGTGCGCGCCGGGACCGATATGGTCCAGGAACTCGATCAGGTAGTCGATATAGTCGTCTAGGTCGAAATGCCCCTCCGACACGGGAACGCGCCGCGCGTCGTGCCAGTCGGTGATGTAGACATCGCAGCTTTCCACCATCCGCTCGACCGTGCCGCGTAGCAGGGTCGCGTAATGGCCGCTCATTGGCGCGACGATCAGCAGGCGGGGCGCATCCTCGGGCAGGTCTTCGCGGCGGAAGCGCTTGAGGTCGCCGAACGCGCGGTGCAGGACCAGCGTCTCGCTGACCGGATGGGATGTGCCGCCGACCTCGACGGTCTCGATATCGAATTCGGGTTTCCCGTATTCCAGCGTGGCGTGGGCAAACACTTCCAGCGCACTCGCGGCCATGGGGCCGAGGCCGTTATAGGCCATGGGATTGGCCGGATTGGTCAGCCATTCGGAACTGATGGACGCAATGGAACTGGCGCTGTTGAGCCAGGCGCGCTGCAATTCATAGGCGTGGTAAAGCACTGAAATTCCCCTTCGACCGCCCGGTAGCGGGCGCCTCGACAGGATGGCAAGGTGGGCCTTCGTGACCGATTGTGCAATGCACAATGCCGAAATTGCACGCGGCCCGTGTGGATTTTGCCCGCCGCGCGGCCTACATGGCAGGCCAATCCGATGAACAATCCAGACCACCCTGCAGATCACGATCCCGCTCCGGCCTCTCGCCGCCTGTTCCGGCGCGGCGGGGCAAGGGACGGGGAGGCGAAGAGCCGCTCGCTCGGCCCGCTGCGCATGGTCTACCGCGAAACGGCGAAATATCCCGACAAGATCGCCTTCGCCATGCTGGCGCTGATCGTCACCGCGGCTGCGACTCTCGCCATACCTGCGGGGTTCAAGCTGATTATCGATCGCGGGTTCGCGGTAGGCGGCGATCCGGCCGATATCGGGCGCTGGTTCCGGTACCTCATCATGATCGTCGGCGTGCTGGCTGTTGGGACGGCGTTCCGCTTCTATTTCGTCAGCTGGATCGGCGAGCGGGTGGTCGCGGACCTGCGCAAGAAGGTGCAGGCGAACCTGCTGCGGCAGGAACCGGGCTTCTACGAAACCAATTCGCCCAAGGAAATTTCCAGCCGCCTGACAAGCGATACGGCCATCATCGAACAGGTGGTCGGCACGACGGTATCGGTCGCCCTTCGCAACCTGCTGATGGCCATCGGCGGGACGGCATACCTGTTCTATCTCGCGCCGCAGCTGACCATCGGGATGGCGCTGGTCATTCCCGCCGTGGTGCTGCCGATCACGATCTTCGGTCGCCGCCTGCGCAATGTCTCGCGCACCAGCCAGGACCGGGTGGCCGATGTCGGCGCCATGATCACCGAGGTGCTGTCCGCGATGAAGGTTGTGCAAGCCTTCGGACAGGAAAAGCGCGAGGCGCAGCGGTTCGGCGATGCGGCGGAGCAGATCTTCACCGTGGCGAAGCGCCGCATCCTGATCCGCGCCGCCATGACATCAATCATCATCCTGCTGATCTTCGGCTCGATCACGCTGCTGATGTGGCGCGGGGCCATCGGTGTCTCGTCGGGCGCGATCTCGGGCGGCACCATAGCGGCCTTCGTGATTACCGGCGGGCTGGTCGCCGGGTCATTCGGATCCCTGACCGAAGTCTATGGCGATCTTCTGCGCGGGGCCGGCGCGGCGAGCCGGCTGAACGAGCTGCTGATGGCGCAGCCGGGTATCGCGCCGCCGGACCGGCCCGAAAAGCTGCCCGAACCCGCGCGGGGCAGCCTGTCGTTCCGCGGTGTGACCTTCGCCTATCCGACCCGCATGGAGGACCCCGCGCTGGAAGGCTTCAGCCTCGAAGTCGAACCGGGCGAAACGGTTGCCATCGTCGGCCCGTCGGGTGCGGGCAAGTCGACCATCTTCCAACTGGCCGAGCGCTTCTACGATCCGCAGGCCGGCACCGTGCGCCTGGACGGGGTTCCGCTGACCAGCCTCGATCCGGCGCATATCAGGGATCGCATGGCCCTGGTCCCGCAGGACGGCGTCCTGTTCAGCGCCGATGCGCGCGACAATCTGCGCTACGGCAACTGGAACGCGACCGACGAGCAGATCTGGGAGGCGGCACGGGCCGCCAATGCGGTCGATTTCCTGCGCGACCTGCCGCAGGGGCTCGACACCTTCCTCGGCGAGGACGGGACGCGACTGTCGGGCGGCCAGCAACAGCGCATCGCCATTGCCCGCGCCGTGCTGCGCGATGCGCCGATCCTGCTGCTGGACGAGGCGACCAGCGCGCTCGACGCCGAAAGCGAGCGACTGGTGCAGGACGCGCTCGAACAGCTGATGAGGGGGCGCACCACGCTGGTCATTGCCCACCGGCTGGCCACGGTCCGTGCAGCGGACCGCATCGTGGTGATGGAGGATGGCCGGATCGTGGAGCAGGGCAGCCATTCCCAGCTCATCGCCAATGGCGGGCTCTATGCGCGCCTCGCATCGCTGCAATTCGACGCGCCCGAGGGCGAGGCGGCCTGATCCACCTGTCTGGCGGGCGCGCATGCCTCGCGTTCAGCGCCGCGATATTCGACGGATGCTATCGCTGGGTCGACGAACGTTTCCGCCGCGCCGTCCAAACGGCTATGGCAGAACGGTAATTCCCGCGCGCCGCGCGCGTGCGGGGCGATTTTCCAAGGGGATGCCACGACCATGATACGCACTGCCATCATCACTTCCGCCAGCGCGCTCGCGCTGATCGCCGCGGCGCCTGCCAGCGCGCAGGAAACCGAACGCTCCGACGAGACGAGCGCACCCGCGCCTGTCCCCAATACGCCGACCCTGCCGCAGGAAGGCGAAGCGGGCGTGATCGCCGAACCGGCCACCCCGACGATGAGCTTTGGCGAATGGGGCGTTGACCCCTCTCTCCTGTCCGAGACGATCGAGCCGGGCGACGACTTCTTCGGGTACGTCAACCAGGAATGGCTCGATGCCAACCCGCTGCCGGCCGAATTTAGCCGTTTCGGCGCGTTCAACCTGCTGCGCGAGAAGTCGACCAGCGATGTGAAGGCCCTGGTCGACGAACTGGTCGCCAAGGACGCGGCCGCGCTGACGCCGGACGAGAAGCGCATCGTCGATGCCTACAATGCCTTCCTCGACACCGATGCCATCGACGCAGCGGGACTGAGCAATGTCCGCCCCTATCTCGATGCTGTTTCCGCGGTGCGTTCGGTCGGCGAACTGGGCGATCTGTGGGCATCGCCGGGCTATCCCGCGCCCATCGGCGGCTATGTCAATGTCGATGCCAAGCAGCCCGACCAGTATGTCGCCTATCTCGGCATTGGCGGCCTCGGCCTGCCGGACCGCGAATATTATCTCGACACCTCCGAGAAGGGCGTCGCGATCCAGAACGGATACAAGGATTACATGACCTTCGTTCTGGGCGAGGCCGGCTATGCCGACCCCCGCGCGGCAGCAGAGGCGGTCTACGCCTTCGAGGAAAAGCTGGCCCGCGACGTCATCTGGGACCGCACCGTGCAGCGTAACCGCGACCTGACCTACAACGCGGTGACGGCCGCCGAGGTCGAGGCGATGGCGGGCGATTTCCCGGTCGCCGCGATGCTCGACAAGATCGGTTTCTCGCAGTCGCCCAAATACGTGATCGGCCAGATCCCGCCGACCGATGAAGAGGTCGCGGAGCTGGAACTGACGGCGGAAACGCTGGACAAGATCGGCACCGGTTTCCCCGGCATGTTCGACGTGCTGAACGCAACGCCGCTCGCCACCTTGCAGGCCTGGACGATCAAGGATATCCTGACCGACCGGGCGCAGGTCCTGCCCACCCGGTTCGACGAGGCGCATTTCGAATTCTTCGGCAAGACGCTGACCGGCACGCCCGAACAGCGCCCCCGCTGGAAGCGCGCCATCGCTGCGGTCGAGGGTTCGCTGGGCGAACTGGTCGGCAAATCCTATGTCGAGCGCTACTTCCCGGCCGAGAATAAGGCCGCGATGGACGAGCTGGTGGCGAACCTGCGGGTCGCGCTGGCGCAGTCGCTCGACGAAATCGACTGGATGACCGAGGAAACCAAGGTCGAGGCCATGGCCAAGCTGGACAGCTTCGACCCGAAGATCGGCTATCGCGACAATCTGGAAATCTATGACGGCCTCGCCATCAGCGGGACCGATCCGGTCGCCAACGAAGTCGCTGCAGAAGCGTGGCAGCTGGCGGACAATGTCTCCAAGCTGGGCGGCCCGATCGACCGGACCGAGTGGTTCATGCTGCCCCAGACGGTGAATGCCTATTACAACCCGACCAAGAACGAGATCGTGTTCCCGGCGGCCATCCTGCAGCAGCCCTTCTTCGGCCTGAGCGCGGATCCGGCGGTAAATTACGGCGCCATCGGCGGCGTGATCGGCCATGAAATCGGTCACGGCTTCGACGACCAGGGCTCCAAGTCCGACGGTACGGGCAAGCTGCGCAACTGGTGGACGGACGAAGACCGCGCCAATTTCGACGAGCGCGGCGATGCGCTGGTCGAGCAGTACGATGCCTATTGCCCCTTCGATGACGGAGAGACCTGCGTGAACGGCCGGTTCACGCTGGGCGAGAATATCGGCGATCTCGGCGGCCTCAGCCTTGCCTACCGCGCCTACAAGATCGCGACGGAAGGGCAGGACGTGCCGGTGCTGAACGGCCTGACAGGCGACCAGCGCTTCTTCCTTGCATGGGCGCAGGTCTGGCGTTCGGCCCAGCGGGAGGAAAACTATCGCACCCGCCTGCGCACCGATCCCCATGCGCCGGAGGAATACCGGGTCAACGGCGTCGTGCGAAATATCGACGCCTGGTACGAAGCCTTCGGCGTCACGCCGGAGGACGCACTGTACCTGCCGCCGGAAGAGCGCGTGAAGATCTGGTAACGCCAGCCAGCACGCTTTTACCCCCGAGGGGACGCCGGGTCGCTTGACTTGGCGTCCCCTTTCTTCATGGACCCATGCCACCATGGAAAACACAGTAACCGCGATCCTGCTCGGCATCCTCGAAGGGTTGACCGAATTCCTGCCCGTCTCCTCGACCGGGCACCTGATCCTCGCCCAGGCATGGTTCGGGTATGATCCGGCCGAATGGCGGCAGTTCAACATCGTCATCCAGCTGGGCGCGATCCTGGCGGTGGTGGTGGCCTATTTCCGGACCTTCTGGGACATGGGAATGGGATTGCTTCGCTGGGAAGACCGCTCGGTCCGATTCGTGCGCAACATCCTGCTGGGCTTCGTGCCCGCTGCCATCATCGGCCTGCTGGCGAAGGATGCGATCGACGCGATGCTGGAGACGCCGCTGGTCGTGGCGATTGCCCTCATCATCGGCGGTATCGCGATCATCGTGCTGGAACGGATCATTCCCGCGCGCGAGGATACGGGTGTGGCAGCCATGTCGGCGAAGACGGCCCTCGCGGTCGGCTGTGTCCAGTCTCTTGCGATGATCCCCGGTACCAGCCGTTCCGGCGCCACCATCATGGGCGCGCTGGCGATGGGCGTGGGGCGCAAGACCGCGGCCGAATTCTCCTTCTTCCTTGCCGTGCCCACGATGCTGGGCGCAGCCACGGTCAAGATCCTGGACGAACCGGCCCTGCTGGCGGGAGAGGCGACCATCGGCTGGACCGAGATCGCGCTCGGCTTCACCGCTGCGTTCCTCGTGGCGCTCGCCGTGATCAAGGCGTTCGTGGCTTTCGTCAGCAAGCGCGGATTTTCGCCGTTCGGATGGTACAGGATATTGATCGGCGGTGCTTTCATCGCGTGGATGGTTGCCTGAATCCCACACTACCGGTTGCAGTTGAAAACAGTTCGGAACGCGTGCCTACCCCCGACGTTTGGGGGTAATGGATAACGAGAATTATACATGGGACTGCTGATCCTGATCGCGACCGGCGCGGCCATCGGATGGCTGGCGACCGTGATAAACGACGTGCGTAGTCCCCAGCAGACGACGAACAAGGTGCTGGCAGGTATCTGCGGTGCATTGATCGTCGGTGTGCCTGTGAACCAGGCGTCCATCCTCGCCGGATTGAGCCCGGCCGCGCTCCTGCTCGGCGCCTTCGGGAGCTTTATCGCAATTCTGGCGTATCGATATTTGCACAAGGCCCAAACCGGCTGATTGCAATAACATGCTGGACTCGGGCGGTTGCCTGCTGTCATGCATGACCTTGCGGTTCCGGTTTCGGAGCCCGTTTTTCAAGAAGGGGAAGAAGTTATGAAATTCACGATGAAAACCGCCATGGTTGCTTCGGTCGCTGCACTCGGCCTGAGCGTCGCTGCTTGCGACTCCGCTGCCGAAAACCAGGCAGAAGAGAACATCGAAGAAATGGAAGATGCTCGTGACGCCGAAGTCAACGAGATGGAAGCTGCCGGTGAGATCACCGACGAGCAGGCTGACGCCATGGACGACCAGACGGACGCCATGGAAGAATCCATGGAAGAAGAAGCCGACGACATCGACGGCGTCGACCCGATGTAAGCTCGGTTAAACCGAACACGAAAAACCGGCGCTGGATCAGTCCAGCGCCGGTTTTTTTGTATCTTGGGTCGTTGCAGGCGGCCCGTTCCGAACGGTGACCGGCGTACCCGCACCTAGACCGGCCGCGCCCCGCTGCCGCGTCCGCCGCGCAACAGATATTCCTGCGTGCCCCGGTTGATGACATAATCGACGTCGATGACCGCCGAATTGGCATAGGTGAAGGACGGCGGCAGGTCGCGGTACAGCGCGTCGAAGTCCCGCTCCACCGTCTGGCGATAAAGGTCCTCGAAGCTTTCGATCACGAAATAGGTCGGTTGCAGGTCGCTGATGACGTAATCGGTCCGCATGGCCCGGTCGACGTTCAGCATGATACGATTGGGACTTTTCGCCTCGACCGCGAACACCGCTTCCGTCGGTCCGGACAGGATGCCGGCACCGTAGGCGCGAATGCCCTCGGCTTCCTGGATCAGGCCGAATTCCACCGTGTACCAGTAAAGCGCGCCCAGGGCCTTGAGGCGATTATAGCGCATCGCCTTCCATCCGGCCTTGCCGTATTCGTGCATGTAATCGGCGTAGACCGGATCGGTCAGCATGGGGACATGGCCAAACACGTCGTGAAAGACGTCGGGTTCCTGGATGTAGTCGAACGTCTCGCGCGTGCGGATGAAATTGCCCGCCGGGAACCGCCGGTTGGCCAGATGCCAGAAGAAGACGTGGTCGGGGATCAGCATCGGGACCGGCACGACGCTCCATCCTGTCATGGGGGAAAGCTCGGCCGAGAGGCGATCGAAATCGGGCACGCCGCCGCGGCCCAGATCCAGTCGCTCCAACCCTTTCAGGAATGCGGTTGCCGCCCGGCCGGGCAGGACATCCATCTGCCGCGAAAACAGGTCGTCCCAGATCGCGTCGTCTTCGCTGTCATAGGCCGTCTGCTGCGGTTCCAGCCAGTCGTCCCCGACATGGCCGGGCCGCTTCAGCGGTGCGGTAAAGACGTCCTCCGGCATTTCGGGGAGGACGGAATAATCGGTTTCGGGCTTTGCAAGTGTGGCCATAATATCGTTCATATAGGTAGCATCGCTGCGATGTGCAGGCAATTTTGCGGAGAGCCATAGCGTGCCGAAACTTAAGAAGAAGGCCTACGAGAAACTGCTTGCCCCGATGGAAGAGGAACTGGTGGCAATGGCGCGCTGGGCGCGGGTCACTGGCCAGCGGATCTGCGTGGTTTTCGAAGGGCGCGACACGGCGGGCAAGGGCGGGGCGATTCGCGCCGTCGGAGGGCGTCTCAATCCCCGGCAGACCCGCGTGGTTGCCCTGTCGAAGCCCAGCGAGCAGGAGCGCAGCCAGTGGTATTTCCAGCGCTATGTCCCGCATTTGCCGTCAGCCGGCGAAATCGTGCTGTTCGACCGCAGCTGGTACAATCGTGCCGGTGTCGAACAGGTCATGGGCTTTGCCAGCGAGGCGGAGGTGGCGAAATTCCTGCGCGAGGCCCCGGTTTTCGAACGGATGCTGGTCGATGACGGCATCCTGCTGTTCAAATACTGGCTGACGACCGACCAGGAGAGCCAAGAAGAGCGGTTGCGGGAACGGCTCGAGGACCCGCTCAAACGCTGGAAACTCTCGCCGATCGACCTTGCCGCGCGGGAGAAATACGATGCTTACACGCGGGCGCGGGAGGCGATGCTGGCCGCGACGCATACCGATCATGCGCCCTGGACACTGGTCGATTTCAACGACCAGAAACGGGGGCGACTGACATTGGTGCGCGACCTGCTGGACAGGTTGCCCGACACGGCTTGCGAGCCGGAGCCGCTGGACTTTCCCGAGCTGGGCCATGAACCGGTGCGCGAAAGCTACGGCGTGTTGCAGCCGATTGCGGATTACCCGCTGGACTGATCAGCCGGCGATCCCGGCGCTGGCTTTCGTCACCTGCCTGCCATCGCCGGCAAAGGCTGCGAGTTCGATTTCGCTTGCCGACCGGCGCAGGGCGAGATGCAGCGGCTCACCGGCAATCGCCGGCGAAACCCCGCGAAACGCGAAGTGGCGCAGCGCATCCTGTCCCAGTTCGTCGGCAGCCAGTTGCAACAGCAGGCTGGCTGTCAGCGGACCATGCACCACGAGGCCGCGATACCGCTCCACATCGCGCGCATAAGGCGCGTCGTAATGAATGCGGTGCGTGTTGAAGGTCAGCGCGGAATAGCGAAACAGCAGGCGCGCATCGGGCGTCAGGGTGCGAACCGCATCCCACGCGCCCGCATCGAAGCTGTCTCCAGACGCCGGTGGCGGGCTGAGCGGCGCATCGGCTTCGGCGGCTTCGCGGTAGACGAGGGTCTGGGTCTCGGTGACAGCCGGGGTGCCATCCGCGGCGGTTTCGTGAACGACATCCACGAAGGCCATGTCGCCGCTCTTGCCCGATTTGGGCGTGACGGATGCGATCCTGCTCGTGCGCGTGATGGCCGCGCCGGTATGGATCGGCGAGAGGAATTTCATGGCGCTCGATGCCCACATCCGCCGCGGCAGCGGTACGGGCGGCAGGAAGCTGCCGGGACCGTCGCTGCGGGCGGGGTGGCCGTCCTCGCCCAGGTCGGCCGTCGGCGCGTCGGGTGTGCAGAGGCAGAAATGGATGCCCTGCGGTAGCGGCTGCCCGGCTGCCGGCTCGCGGTCGAATGTCGCAAGCCAGCGCGCAGCCAGCCCTTCATCCAGCCGGTCATGGCGGGTATCGGTGCGCCCGATCCACTCGGACCAGTCCTGCATATCAGGTGGCTCGTTCGAACATGGCGGCGATACCCTGGCCGCCGCCGATGCACATCGTCTCCAGACCGTAGCGCACCTCGCGCCGGTGCATTTCGTGCGCCATGTCGGCAAGGATACGTCCGCCGGTTGCGCCGATCGGGTGGCCCAGCGAAATGCCCGACCCGTTGACGTTCAGCATGTCGCGGCGCGAATCGTCCGCGCTCCAGCCCCAGCCTTTCAGCACGGCAAGGACCTGAGGGGCGAAGGCCTCGTTCAGTTCGACGAGGCCGACATCGTCCCAGCCATAACCGCGCCGCGCAAACAGCCGCTCCACCGCCGGGACCGGGCCGATCCCCATGCGCGCCGGGTCGCAGCCCGCTGCGGCCCATCCGCCGAACCACAGCATGGGTTCGAGGCCGAGTTCCTCCAGCTTGTCCTCCGCCACGACGAGACAGGCGGCGGCGGCATCGTTCTGCTGGCTGGCATTGCCGGCGGTGACGATGGCATCGGGATTGGCCTTGCCCTCGATGGCGCGCAGCTTGCCGAGCGATTCCATGTCCGCATCCGCGCGGAAGCCTTCGTCTTTTGCGAAGACGACCGGATCGCCCCGGCGCTGCGGCACCTCGACCTCGACGAGCTGCGCGTCGAATTTGCCCGCTTCCCAGGCAGCGGCGGCGTTCTGATGGGAACGGACGGCGTAGGCATCGGCCTCTTCGCGCGAGATGTCGTAATCGGCGGCGAGGTTTTCCGCCGTCTCGATCATGCCGGAGATGACGCCGAAGCGTTCGATCGGCTGGCTCATCACCCGGCCGCGCGAGAGGCGGTCATGCAGCACCATGTCACCCATGCGGGCACCATGCCGCGCCCTGGTCGTGTAATGCTCGACATTGGACATGCTCTCGCAGCCGCCCGCAACGACCACATCGGCCATGCCCGTTTCGACCATCATCGCGGCATTGGCGACGGCCTGCAGCCCGGAACCGCAGCGGCGGTCCAGCTGGTATCCCGGCACTTCCAGCGGCAGGCCTGCGGCCAGCCAGCTCCAGTGGCCGATGGCCGGTGCCTCGCCATTGCCGTAGCCCTGGCTGAAGACGACGTCGTCGACCCGTTCGGGATCGATCCCGCTCCGTGCGACCAGCGCTTTCAGGATCACGGCGCCAAGCTGCCCAGCATCGAGCGGGGCGAGGGTGCCGAGGAACTTGCCCACCGGGGTGCGCAGCGGCGAGACGATGGCGGCTCTTCTGGGCGTTTGGGACATGGATCTGGTTCCTACCTGTTGTTCTTGTCACTGGTGCGCACGATGCCGCGATCGATCATGTCGCCGATGGATCCGCTGCCTAGGCCCAGCCGTTCCGCCAGAACCTGTTCGCTGTGTTCCCCCAGATACGGGGCAGGCGCGGGGTCGCCCGCTTCGCGCGACGGGATGTTGGCAAAGCTGCGGGGGGCGGGATATTCGAAGCCGCTGGGATTGGCAGGCGAAGGACCGAACAGCGGATTGTCCGCCACCAGCACGGGATCGTTCGCCGCCTCGTGCGCGGTGCGGTATTTCTCGAAGGTGGTGCCTGCCTTCCCCATGCGCTTTTCCAGCTTCGCGTATTTGGTTTCGCCCGCGACCTGCTGGAACAGGTCTGCCAGGCGGTGGCGATGGGTGAAGCGCGGTTCGTCGCCGGACGAGAAATCGACCCCCAGCTCCTTTTCCAGCGTCGCGATCTGTTCGGCCACATCGAATGCCTCGACCAGGCCCGTCCACTGCTTGGCCGTCAAGGCGGCGACCATGAAGCGGACGCCGTCCTTGCTGCGAAAGTCGCGGCCGAACGCGCCCCAGATCGCATTGCCGAGCCGTTCACGGTCGGTGCCGCGGAACAGCATTTCCGCCATCATGCCGGAATTGGCGACCGTACCGATGGCAACATCGCCCAGCGGCACACGCATTTCGCTGCCCTGCCCGGTCGCATCACGGTGCCGCAGACCGGCCAGCAGGGAGAACGCGCAATAGGCGCCGGTGATGAAATCCCATGCGGGCAGCACCTGGTTGACCGGCGGAGCGGTTTCCGGGTCCCAGTCTTCCGGCCCGCCCATCAGCGGGTAACCGCTGGCCGCGTTGACGGTAAAATCCATTGCCTGGCGCCCGTCATGCCAGCCCATGATGCGGACCGAGACGAGGTCGGCGCGGTGCCGTTCCATCGCGGCGTGGCTGAGGAAGCTCTTTTCCGGCAGGTTGGTGATGCACTGCCCGGTCTTGCCCGCCAGTTCGACGCAGAGCTCGCGCCCCTCGCCGCTGCGAAGGTCGAGCGCGACGGATTTCTTCGCGCGGTTAAGGTTCTCCCAGCTGAGCGAGCGGCCTTCTTCCGTCAGCAGGAAGCGGTCGTAATCGAGGCCGCCTGCGACGTGGTCGACGCGGATGACCTCCGCCCCCATCTGCGCGCAATACAGGCCGGCTGTCGGCGATGCGACGAAGCTGGATACTTCCACGATGCTGAGATCGCCGAGCAGGTCGTACATTACACGGCGGCCCTCCATTCGCGCAGCATGTGCTTGGCGATCTGGAGCTGGAGGATCTGAGTCGTGCCTTCGTAGATGCGATAGATGCGGGCATCGCGGAAGAACCGCTCCGCATCATATTCGGCAAGATAGCCTGCGCCGCCGTAGATCTGGACGACACGGTCCACCACGCGCCCGCACATCTCGCTGGCGAAGACCTTGAAGGCGGCGGCGTGCTTTACCGTGTTCTCGCCCCGGTCGACGCGGGCGGTCACGTCCGCCATCATGGCCTCGGCGGCGTAGATCTCGGTCCAGCTTTCGGCCAGCATCTGCTGGATCAGCTGGAAATTGGCGATCGGTTCGCCGAAGGCCTGCCGCTCGTTCGCGTATTGCGTCGCGGAATCAAGCGCGCGCTTCGCATAGCCCGTGCTGGCCGCGCCCACCGAAATCCGGCCATTGTCGAGGCTCTGCATGGCGAAGCGGAAGCCCTTGCCGGTTTCCCCGCCGAGCAGCGCCTCGCCCGGCACGTGAACATCGTCCAGCATGACATCGGCGACATGGCTGCCGGCCTGGCCCATTTTCTTGTCGGATTTGCCCACGCTCATCCCCGGCGTATCCATCGGCACGATGAAGGCGCTGACATGGGCGTTCTTGGGCTGCGCCTCTTTCTCCGTGCGCGCCATGATCAGGGCGACGTCGGCATGGGGCGCATTGGTGATGTAGCGCTTGGAGCCATTGAGGATCCAGCCATTGCCGTCGGGATCGGGCTTCGCGGTTGTCGCCATGGCTGCGCTGTCGGAACCGCTGCCGGGCTCCGTCAGGCCGAAACAGGCGATCTCACCCGATGCGATACGCGGCCACCACTCGGCCTTCTGCGCGTCGGTTCCGCCGTTCTTGATTGCGGAATTGAACATGCCGACATTGATCGAGAAGATCGAGCGATAGGCAGGCGCGGCATAGGCCATGGTTTTCACCACCTGCGCATATTGCGCGGTGTTGAGGCCGGCACCGCCGAAATCTTCGGGCACGGTCAGGCCGAACAGGCCCATGTCCTTCATCTCGGCGACGATGTCCTCGGGGATGGCGTCGTTCGCAATGACGTCCTTCTCCGCCGGGATCAGCCTTTCCTGCACATAGCGTTCGAGCTGTTCCATGAACTGCGCGAAAGTATCGGCGTCCATCCCTGCATTGGTCATTGCATCTGTTCCTCTCCAGTGGGCGGGAGCGTTTGTTCCTCGCCGGGCATTTGTGTGTTGTCGGTGGCATTGTCCTCCGCCCGGATCGTGCCGGGCGGAAGGCGGCGTGCCTCGATCATCTCGGCCGCCTCGTCGAGCGCGCGCGCCTCCCCTACCGAAACACCGCCGGGGCCGGGGTCGTTATCGGCTGCATCGCAGGCAGGCAGGATCGCGGCCAGCACCCCCGCGACGCAAAGGGCTGGCGGCCGGGTCCAGCCCCGACCTTTCGAGACGCGGCGCGCGCGGATTATTCCGTAACCTCGGCAGCCGAGGCATCCTGTTCATCGGCGAGGTCTTCCTCGGCGGCATCCTGCGTCGCCTCGGCAGCGCCAGCGGCTCCTGCGGCGATTGCGGCCACGTCGGCGGCGGCAGCGGCAGCGGCTTCACCGGCGGATTCCAGCTGCGCAACCTCGTCCTCGCTCGGGCCTTCGGGTTCCGCGTCGCGAACCGTTTCGCTGCGCGGGGGGAGGGGCACGACTTCCTCGTCCACGACGGGATCTGCCTCGATGTCGTCCATCGCCTCGTCGGCAACGATCTCGACGGAATCATCGGGCACGGTTTCCTCGGCATCGTTCCCGCCGCCGCAAGCGGCAAGCGCAAGCGCGCCCGAGAGAGCAATAACGGTAGGCGGGGAGGCAGGAATGGTTCGTTTCACGGGTGTGTCTCCACAAGAACAGAATCTGTCTGGGAGCCTCCTAAACACGCAATGCGCGGTGGGCAAAGGGGGAAAGTCGCGAACCGCTGCTTGCCAGCGCAGGCAGGTGTGGCATGGCGCAGGCGATGTCCGTATCGGCAGTCTCCGACCCCTCCGCCCCCGCAGGCGCCAGTACCCTCATGGACGAGGCGCGAGAACGGCTGCGCGAACTGTTCGGCTTCAGCGGTTTTCGCGGGCGGCAGGAAGAAGTGGTGTCGCGCGTGCTGGGTGGGCGGTCCACGCTGGCGGTCATGCCGACGGGCGCTGGCAAGTCGCTGACCTACCAGCTGCCGTCTGCCATGCTGGAGGGGACCTGTATCGTCATCTCGCCGCTGATCGCACTGATGCACGACCAGCTGCGATCGGCCCGCGCCAACGGCATTCGCGCGGCCACGCTGACCAGCGCCGATGCCGATTGGCGCGAAACGATGGACGCCTATCGCCGCGGCGAGCTCGACCTGCTCTATGTCGCGCCGGAACGGGCGAGCCAGCCTGCCTTCTGCGACCTGCTGACCGCGGCGCCGATTGCCCTGTTCGCCATCGACGAGGCACATTGCGTTTCGGAATGGGGGCACGATTTCCGGCCCGATTACCGCCAGCTTCGCCCGCTGATGGACCGGTTCGGCGACGTCCCGCGCCTGGCGCTGACCGCCACGGCCGACGAGCATACGCGGGCCGATATCCTGACCCAGCTGGGCATTCCGCAGGACGGATTGATCGTGGCGGGCTTCGATCGGCCGAACATCCGCTATGCCATCCGTCACAGGGACAATCCGGTGCGCCAGCTGACCCAGCTGATGGCGGAAAACCCGGGGCCGGGCATCGTCTACGCGCCGACCCGCCGCAAGGTGGAGGAGCTGGCGTCGAAACTGGCCGATGCCACGGGCAGGAACGTCCTGCCCTATCACGCCGGGCTCGACCCGCAGGTCCGCGCCGACAACCAGGTGGCTTTCGTCGCGAGCGAGGACATGGTGATCGTCGCCACCATCGCTTTCGGCATGGGCATCGACAAGCCGGATGTGCGCTTCGTCGCCCATGCGGGCGTGCCGAAATCGATCGAGGCCTACTACCAGGAAACGGGCCGGGCGGGACGCGACGGGGACCCGGCGCAGGCCACCATGCTGTGGGGTGCTGGCGATTTCGTCACTGCCCGGCAGAGGCTGGCCGAACTGTCGGACGACCGCCGGGCCGGGGATGCGAAGCGGCTGGACGCCCTTGCCATGCTGGTCGAGACGCCCGAATGTCGCCGCGCCATCCTGCTCAGGCATTTCGGGGAGGACCCGCCTGCCCGCTGCGGCAATTGCGACAATTGCATCGATGCGCCTGCAGTGATCGATGCCACCCAGCTGTCGCGCAAGCTTCTCTCCGCCGCCTACCGCACCGGGCAGAGCTTCGGCTTCGGCCACCTGCAAAAGGTACTGACCGGCAATAGCGACGAGCGGATCGAACAGCGCGGTCACGACCAGCTGAGCGTTTTCGGCATCGTCGAGGGCGAGGAAGCGGCCCTGCTGCGTCCGGTGGCGAGGGCGTTGCAGGCGCGCGGGGCGCTGGTGGCGACCGAGCATGGCGGCCTGGCGCTGGGCGGCGATGCGCGGGCGATCATCAAGGGCGAGATGGAGATCGCCATCGTCCAGCCTCCGAAACGCAGCGCGCGCCGGGGAAATCGGGATGTCACCCCCAATCCGGTCGGCGATCCGCTGTTCGATGCCTTGCGCGAATTGCGCCGCGAACTGGCGCTGGAAGGGCAGGTGCCGCCCTACGTCATCTTCCACGACGCCGTGCTGCGCGCAATGGCGAGCCAGCGGCCCGGCACGCTGGCAGAACTTGCGTCGATAAACGGGGTCGGCGCAAAGAAGCTGGATGCCTACGGCGAACGCTTCCTCGATTGTATCCGCCGGCACTGACAGCGCGCCCGGCCGAATGGATTGAGAAGGCGTTAACCTTTTTCGGTTACGCCTGCGTCCATGGAAAATCCTGCCTCCCGTTCGTTTGCACCCGACATGCACGGCTCGCTCGGCCGCCCGTCCATCCTGCTGGGTGGCATGATTGCCGCCGCGGCCGTCGCCCTGATCCCGGCGGCAGCGCTGCTCGCGCAGCCGTCGAGTGCGCCGTTTACGGTGGTCGAAACGGGGCGGGGGTTCGGCTCGCTGCAACAGGCGGTGGATGCCATCGGCAACGGGCAGGGCAGCATTGCGATACGCGCAGGGACCTACCGCGAATGCGCGGTGCAGCAGGGCGGATCGGTGTCCTATCTCGCCAGCAATGCGGGCGAGGTGATCTTCGACGGCGCCACCTGCGAGGGCAAGGCGGCGCTGGTCCTGCGGGGCGAGAATGCCAGTATCGCAGGCCTCGTCTTCAAGAACATGGCCGTGCCCGATTACAACGGCGCCGGAATCCGGCTGGAAACCGGCAATCTGACCGTCACGCAGAGCTGGTTCCTCGACAGCCAGCAGGGCATTCTGACGGCGAATGGAATGCCCAGCCGCATCGTCATCGACCGGTCCACCTTCTCCGGCCTCGGCACGTGCGAAGGTGCAGGCGGCTGCGCGCATTCGATCTATGTCGGCCGCGTCCCGCATCTGCGGATCACGCGCAGCCGCTTCGAGCGGGGCAGCGGCGGGCATTACGTGAAGTCGCGCGCCGTCCGCACCGATGTCGCGGCCTCCAGCTTCGACGATTCCGCAGGGTCTTCCACCAATTACATGATCGACCTGCCAAGCGGCAGCGCGGGCCAGATCACCAATAACTGGTTCGTCCAGGGCCGGGACAAGGAAAATTACTCGGCCTTCATCGCGGTATCCCCCGAGGGGCGCGAGAACCCGACGGACGACCTGCTGATCGCGGGCAACGATGCCCGCTTCGTGCCGGGCCTGTCGCGCAAGTCGGCCTTCGTCGCCGATTGGGGCGCGGGCGATGTCACGGTGGAAGACAACACGATCGGCGCCGGGATTACCCGTTACGAACTTCGCTGAGACACCACCCTCAGGAACGCCTGCTCCCCCGCATCCGTTGGAAGGGAAAAGGAGCAAGGCATGGCCGGTGGCTGGGCGCGCGATGGCGCCATTCAAGATCAGATAGACGACACGATCAACGATGCGGTCGGGGCCGCGCGTTCCCGCCTGCCGAAAGGCGCGAGCGCGGAGTGGTGCGACGAGTGCGGAGAGCCTGTCCCGGAAAAACGCCGCGCAGCTCTGCCCGGCGTGCGAACCTGCGTCGCCTGCCAGTCCGCACGCGATGCGGCGGTGCGCCACAGTTCGATCAACCGCCGCGGCAGCAAGGATAGCCAGCTTCGATGACCAGCCCTTTCGTTCGCCTGCAGCACGCCGTGCCGCAGCATGCCCTGTCCCGGCTTGCAGGGCGTTTCGCGGGAAGCCGGCGGCCCTGG
Source organism: Altererythrobacter sp. MTPC7 (assembly GCF_042851395.1). NCBI lineage: Bacteria > Pseudomonadati > Pseudomonadota > Alphaproteobacteria > Sphingomonadales > Erythrobacteraceae > Altererythrobacter > Altererythrobacter sp. MTPC7. The sequence goes on from NZ_BTGS01000005.1 coordinate 128,318, forward strand.
CTGCGTGACCGCCTGATCGAACGCTTCGCCCGCACCTACGGCATCGACATGAGCGAAGCGGAGCGGCCGCTGGGAAGATATGACAGTTTCAATGACTTTTTCACCCGGTCCCTGAAACCCGGCGCACGTCCGCTGGCCGATGCCGAACGGCATGTGCTCAGCCCCGCCGACGGGGCAATCAGCCAGCTCGGGAAGATCGAAAAGGGCCGGATTTTCCAGGCCAAGGGCCATGAATATACCGCTACCGAACTGCTGGGCGGCGATACGGACGCGGCGGCGAAGTTCCAGCATGGCCATTTCGCCACGATCTATCTCAGCCCCCGCGATTATCACCGGGTCCACATGCCGGTTGCGGGGCGGCTGGCGCAAACGACCTATGTTCCCGGCGATCTTTTCTCGGTCAATACCGAGACCGCCGCCGGAGTCCCGCGCCTGTTCGCGCGCAACGAACGGCTCGCCTGCCTGTTCGATACCGAGCTGGGTAGCGTGGCCAGCGTCATGGTGGGGGCGATGATCGTTGCCGGGATCGAGACGGTCTGGGGTGGCCGGGTCGAACCGCATGGCAAGGAACTGATCCGCGCCGTCCATGGCGAGGGTCGCGAGGGCAGCCAGCGCTACGAAGCCGGTGACGAGATGGGCCGCTTCCTCCTCGGTTCGACCGTGGTGCTCCTGTTCGAGGAAGACCGCGTTGCCTTCGACGAAGGGCTGAAGGCCGGGAGCCCGGTACGCATGGGGCAAGCCCTGGCCCGCAGGCTCTAGCCGAAGGCGGGTGCCAGTGTGAGCTTGCCGGTGGGGATCGCGGATGCCTCCAGCAAGGTGACTTGCAGGAACGGGTCCATTTCCGGGTCGAGGGACACACTGTGATCCTGCGTGAACCCGAACCGCGAGTAATAGGCCGGGTCGCCGACCAGCACGACGCCTGCGGCTCCGCGCTCGGCAAGCTGCGCCAATCCGGCTTCGACAAGACGCGATCCGATGCCGCTCTTCTGCCGCATCGGCATGACCGATACTGGGGCCAGCTGGTACCACTGTCCCGGCGCGCCGGAAATGGAGACAGGCGAGAACGCGACATGGCCGATAATGGCTTTGTCCTGGTTGACCGCCACCAGTGACAGCGCCAGATCGCCGCTGTCCCGCAGCCGGTCCACCAGTTCCGCTTCGTCGCCATCGGCATGCGGTGCCTCGTGAAACGCTGCTTTCGTCAGCGCGAAAATGGCGGGCGCGTCGCCATCCCGTTCTGCGCGTATGCGAATCGTCATGTCAGCAAGTGTCCTGACCTGTCCCGCTTGGTGGCAAGATATCTCGCATTATGGGGATTGTCAGGCAATTGATGCGCCACGCGCTCCGTAATCGTCACGCCTGCAGCCCCCAGTGCATCCACCTTGCGGGGATTGTTGGTCATCAGGCGAATGTCGCCGATACCCATCAACTGCAGCATGCGCGCGGCGGTGTCGAAATCGCGCGATTCGTCAGGCAGGCCCAGCCTTTCATTCGCCTCCACCGTGTCGAAACCCTGGTCCTGCAGGCGATAGGCCCGCATCTTGTTGACGAGCCCGATGCCGCGTCCCTCCTGCCGCATGTAAAGGAGGACGCCGTAGCCTCCGTTTTTCGCCTCTTCGGCCATGGCATGAAGCGCCGCGTCCAGTTGCGGGCCGCAATCGCATTTCAGGCTGCCCAGGATGTCGCCGGTGAGGCACTCGGAATGCAGACGGACGAGCGGCGTGCGGCCTGCCATCTGCCGCCCCACGATCAGGGCGCAATGTTCGCGCATGTCATCGGGTTTGCGAAAGACCACGATCTCGCTGTCGTCCTCCGCGGCGACCGGCAGGCGGGCCCGCGCGGCAATGGACAGGCGCACAGGATCGTTCCAGGCGGCGAGGTCCGCCGGATCGAAAGATTGGGACTCCGCCGCGTGATCGGGCGATACCATGAAGGCGGGCAGGATGCCGGCAATCCGGGCAAGCTCCATCGTTGCCGCAGCCTCCTCGCGCCATGCGAGAGGCTCTGCCCGGAACGGTCCCTTCAGCGGGTTGGCGAGGTCCAGCGCCGGATCGGCGATCGCGGTGGCGCTGCGCAGGTCGAACCCGTCCGCGCCGCGTATCATCACGGGTTCGTGCGGCGCGGCAGCCTCGCGCTGGTTGGCGAGTTTGAGGGTGACGGCGCGGGCGGAAGATATCAGCAGGGTGCGGCAGTGGAGCGCGGCCTGCGCCGCGGTTTCGACCGGCTGCAGGATGACAGGCTCACCCTGTCCGGCCATGGCGACTGCCAGCGGCCAGCCATGGCGCAAGGCGTCGATGGCCTGCGCCGTCCGCCGCGATGCCGACGGCCCCGAAGACGCTGCCGCGTTCAGAAGGTGAACTCTGTCGTCAGGGGAACATGGTCGCTCGGCTTTTCCCAGCCGCGCGCATCTTCGAAGACGCTGTGCGCGGTGGCCTGCGCGGCGAGTTCGGGGCTGGCCCACATGTGGTCGAGCCGCCGTCCGCGATCGCCCTTGCGCCAGTCCTTCGAGCGGTAGCTCCACCAGGAATAATAACGCTCTGGCGCCTTGATGTGCTCGCGTCCGATATCGGACCAGCCATGGGCATCCATGAAGCGTTGCAGCGTCTCCACCTCCAGCGGCGTGTGGCTCACGACCTTCAGCAATTGCTTGTGGCTCCATACGTCGCTTTCCAGCGGGGCGATGTTGAAGTCGCCCACGATCAGGGAGGGGCGATCGACCGTATCGGCCCAGCGCGTCATGCGCTCCAGGAAATCGAGCTTCTGTCCGAATTTCGGGTTCCGCTCGCGGTCGGGGATGTCACCGCCTGCGGGGACGTAGACGTTCTCGATGACGGTGCCCACGCCGCCTTTCGCGCCGGGGCCGGCGGTCAGTTCGACGCCTATATGGCGGGCCTCGCCATTGTCCTGCCAGTCGTGACGGGAAAATTCCTTGAACGGCACTTTCCCGACCGTCGCGACGCCGTGATAACCCTTCTGCCCGTGCACGGCGAAATGCTCGTAACCCAGTTCGCGGAAGGCTTCGTAGGGAAACTGATCCTCCTGGCACTTGATTTCCTGCAGGCACAGGACGTCGGGCTGGTGTTCGCGCAGGAACTGGCCGACGATCGGCATGCGCAGGCGGACGGAATTGATGTTCCAGGTAGTGACAGAAACCATGCCCATGCAGGTAGGGAAGCCATGCGCGCCGGTCCAGTGGCCGGAGCCTGCGCTTCACGACAAAAAACCCCCGCACCGGGGGCATTGGTGCGAGGGTTCCTTGTCAGCGTTCGTCACGCTTGATGCAAGGCGATGGTATCGAGGGCAGGGCAACAGGGGGGAAACCCGCCGCTCTATCGTCTTGCAAGTTGGAGAATACTAACCCCCCGCTTTCCATCAGGTGAATGACTTGTCGCAGATTGTCGCGGCAGACACTCAACTGGCGGCTGAAACGTTCACCTCTTGCGACGACTGCTGCGACGCGGATCTTCGTAGGTGAACGCCGAGTCGGATACCGACACGCCGTAGCGCTGGTTACGCAGGCGAACCGTGGTGCGATTGTTCTGCGCGTCGAGCGCAACCCAGTTGGTCAGCTCCCATCCGCCCGGCGCACCGCTGTCCTTCGTGAAGATGAGGGTAATCACGCCGAATTCGGGCTTCTTGGGATCGCGAACCTCGACGCTCATCACGTTGGGATCGCTGGTCGGGATCAGCTTGCCGTACTTCTTCACGTCGCGATTGGGGTCGAGCAGCGCGCCCAGGGGCGAATTGCTGATCGGCCAGCGCTGGACCTGGTTGACCTCGTAATCGACCAGGGTGAGCGACTTGCCGTTGGATACGACCAGCAGCGGCACGCCCTTTTCGTATTCGAAACGGATCTTACCGGGCCGCTTCAGCGTCATCACGCCGCCGATGCGCTGGCCCTTGCGGTCGGTCTGCGTGAAATCCGCCCGCATGGTGGAGATACCGCGAAGCGCGGCGACAGCACCGTCGAGCTTGCTCGCCTGCGCAGCGACAGGCGCTGCGGGTACGGCGAGCATGGCGGCGGGGGCTGCGACAGCGAAGGCTGCGGCAGCGGCGATGCCCGTGGGGCGTTTGAGGAAAGATTTCATGTCCATGCTCCGGGAAGTAAACTCAGAGCGCTGAACTGTCGGTGACCGAACACGGTTCCTGCCGTTCAGGTCCGCTGCGGTGATCGGTCAGCCGACCGCCGGGATCACTTGATCTTGGCTTCCTTGAACTCGACGTGCTTGCGCGCGACGGGATCGTATTTGCGGAAGGACATCTTTTCCGTGATGTTCCGGGGATTCTTCTTGGTGACGTAGTAGAAGCCCGTGTCTGCGGTCGAGACGAGCTTGATCTTGACGGTTGCTGGCTTCGCCATCTTGAAGTTCCTGTAAACGTTACGGGGTCCGGGGACCGCTGCGGTGACCTGTAAGGCCGGCCAAAATAAATCGGGCGGCGCTTGCGCACGCCGCCACGTCGGGCGCGCAATTGGGCGATTGCAGCCTGCGAGTCAAGCGCAAAGCGGTCAGGCGCCTAGTCGCGCGGGCAGCCAGGCGAGATGGCGACGTGCCGGCTACCAGTCGCTGCCCGGCCTGACCGCCCCGCGTTTCGCCTTGACCTCGCCGCGCGCTTTCTTCGCCTTCAGCCGCTTCGTCTTCCCGACCCTGTTGAGCCGCGTGCGGGCCCGTTTCTTCGGCTTGCGATGGGCCGCTTCCAGCAGGTCTTCCAGCTTCTCACGCGCTTCGCTGCGATTGGCATCCTGCGTCCGGTGACTGCGCGCCGTGATCAGGATGTCTCCGCTCGCCGTCAGCTTGCTGCCTGCAATGCTGCGCAGCCTCGCAAAGACGGGCGGAGGGAGGCGCAGCTTGTAGGCATTCACGCGCAGCTGGACCTCTGTCGCGACCTTGTTGGCGTTCTGCCCGCCCGGCCCCGACCCTGCGACGAAAGATTCTTCCGCAAGGGCATGGGCGCGTGCGATCAGGCCGTCATCCATCGGCATCACCAGCGACATCAGCCGAGTTGTCCATTTCCACCGGACCCGGTCCTGCCAGCCGGGCGAAATCGGCAGGAAGCGGGGCGTGCGCCACGATGTCCGGCTTTCCTTCGCGCGGCACGACCAGCGCGCTGGCATGCAGCATGGTGCGCGCCGCACCCCTGCCATTGCCGTAGATCGGGTCGCCCATAAGCGGGAAACCCAGGCCCGAGGCTGCGTGAACGCGAATCTGGTGCGTGCGCCCTGTTTCGGGCTTGAACTCGATCAGCGCGCCCCCTTCGACGCCGCGAACCAGGCGCCAGTGGGTCAGCGACGGCTTTCCCTTCTTCGCCGGGATCATTCGCCAGCCCTTTTCCGCGCTGCTGATCTTCGACAGCGACAGGGCGATGGTGCCTTCTTCTTCGGCGGGCATCCCCGACAAAAGGCCGAGATAGGTCTTTTGCGGCAGCCTTTCCTCGAACGCCTTGTTGAAGCGTTTGAGCGCCTTGGGATTGCGGGCGAGGAGCAGGCACCCGCTGGTATCGGTGTCGAGCCTGTGGACGGGGATCGGCGCGCGCTGGAAGCCCAGCTTCAGCTCCTCAACGTGATCCTCCAGCGACGGACCGCCCTTGCGCGGACGTTCGATCGGCAGGCCGGCAGGCTTGTCGATGACCAGCGCTTCTCCATCTTCGAACAGGATATCGATCACGTCAGCAGCTCCGCATCCATCAGGCCGCGAACGGCATTGGCGAGTTTGAATCCGTCTTCGAGGTCTTCGATCCGCACCTCGCCCACCACCGCATCGCCGCTATCCAGCAATTGCGCGCGGCGCACGCCGGGCAGGAGGCCGAGGTCCAGGGCAGGCGTGACCAGCGTGCCGTCCCGCGGCGCGAACAGGCTGGTCCAGCTGCCCTCCGTCAACAGGCCGTCATCGCGGATGAACAGCGCCTCGTGCGCACCGGCATCCCGCGCGGCGGCAAGCGCGTCTTCGTAGAAACCGCGATCGGTCGTCTTGTGCCGCAGGCGAAAGTCCCCCGGATCGACCGGCAGCGGCAGGACGATGCATTTCAGCGGACGGTCCGGGACAGGCGGCAGCGGTGCGGCCTCCAGCGCGATCTCGCCGCTGCGCGATGCAAGCAGGCGGACCTTCGCCGCATCTTCCAGGTCGAAGCAAAGCGACTGGATGCGATTGCGGCTTTCGTGCCGGTCGAAGGTGAAGCCAAGCTCGGCCGCGCTCGCTTTCATGCGCTCCAGATGGCGTTCGAGCAGCGCGATGCCGGTCTCGGGATCCAAATGCATGGTCTCGATCAGGTCGAACCCTGCTGCGCCGGCCTGCGGGGTGGAGGTGCGGGCGAAACCGCCCTTCACCATCGTCTCGCGCCATTCGGGCAGGGCAGCGCTGTCCGCGACGATACCGGCCCCGACGCCCAGTACGGCGCGGCCCTGCCGGTTCTCGATCGGGGTCAGACGCAGCGTGCGGATGGCAACATTGAACGCGGCGTCGCCTTCGGCATCGATCCGCCCGATCGCCCCGCAATAGGGACCGCGTGCATCGCGTTCCGTCTGGGCGATCAGTTCCATGGCGCGGATCTTCGGGGCCCCGGTGATCGACCCGCAGGGGAAAATAGCGCGCACCAGATCGAACACGTCGTGCTCATCGTCCAGCCGGGCGGTCACGGTCGTCACCATCTGGTGGACGCTGGGATAATGTTCGACCTTGAAAGGCTCGTCGACGCCAACGGTGCCCGGCTCTGCCACGCGCGACAGGTCGTTGCGCATCAGGTCGACGATCATCAGGTTTTCGGCGCGCTCCTTATCCGACGCGGCCAGTTCCTGCGCCAGCGCGGCATCGGTTTGCGGATCGGCGGAGCGGGGGCGCGTGCCCTTCATCGGCTTGGCCCGGACGGTCCCGTCCTTCAGCGATACGAAGAGCTCGGGCGAGAGGCTGAGCAGCCAGTCGGTCCCGTCGAAGATCACGCCGCCATAACCCGCCTGCGCGGCGGGACGCAGCGCGGCATAGAGAGCCATGGGATCGCCGCGATAGGAGCCTGCCAGCGGCAGCGTCAGATTGGCCTGGTAGATGTCGCCGGCCCGGATCGCTTCCTGCAGCGCTGCGAAGGCATCGGCATGGGCCCCCGGTGAAAGCTGCGGCTCAAGCGGGCCGAGCGTCGCGGTGCCTTCGGCTCGTGCTTCAAGCCACTCCGGCACGGCAGCCGCGGGCATCGTCTCGCACCGGTCGAACAGGCCGAGCCAGACCAGCGGACCCGCAGCGCCGCTGCGCGATGCCGCCAGCGGCTGCAGCTTCGGCTCCAGCGCCAGCCCCGCCTCGTAGGCGATGTATCCCGCCAGCGTCCCGCCGCCCTCGGCCTGCGCTCTGCGCGCTCGCGTCAGAACTTCCTCGACCTGGTCCGGCCGGTAGGCGACGAACAGGGCGCGCGCATCCGAATAGGCGTGCGCATCCGCCGCCCCGTCCACGCGGGCATCGTCCAGCAAAACGAAGGGTTGGCGCTCCACCATTCGCTTTGCCATAGAGTCCTCCACGCAAAAGGAAACCGCGAGCGGGGAGCGAAGAGACGACATGGGCGAAATTTTTCTGGGTCTGGGCGCCAATGGAGAGCGCCAGTCGCTCGACCTGTCGCGGGCAAACCGCCACGGCCTGATCGCAGGCGCGACCGGGACCGGCAAGACGGTGACCCTGCAGGGCATGGCCGAAAGCTTCTCCGCCCACGGTGTGCCGGTCTTCGTCGCCGATGTGAAAGGCGACCTCTCCGGCGTGACCATGGCGGGTTCGCCCACGTTCAAGCACGCGGACAAGCTGGAGGGCCGGGCGAAGGAACTGGGCATGGACGACTATGCCTATTCCGACAATCCGGCGATCTTCTGGGATCTTTACGGCGAGCAGGGCCACCCCATCCGCACGACCGTGTCAGAGATGGGGCCGCTGCTCCTGTCCCGCCTGCTGGACCTCAACGAAACGCAGGAAGGCGTGCTGCAGATCATTTTCCGCCACGCGGACGACAACGGCCTGCTGCTTCTCGATTTCGGGGACCTGCAATCGATCCTCGCCTGGGCGGCAGAGAATGCGAAGGACCTGTCGGGCAAATACGGCAATGTCAGCAAGCAGTCCGTGGGCGCGATCCAGCGCCAGTTGCTGAGCTTCGAATCGCAGGGCGCGGACCTGTTCTTCGGAGAGCCTGCGCTGGAAATCGACGATTTCCTGAAAACCGACGAGAAGGGCCGCGGCTATATCAATGTGCTGGCCGCCGACAAGCTGATGCGCAGTCCGAAGCTCTACGCCACGTTCCTGCTGTGGCTGCTGGCCGAACTGTTCGAAACGCTGCCCGAGGTGGGCGACCCGGAAAAGCCGAAACTGGTCTTCTTCTTCGACGAGGCACACCTGCTGTTCGACGATGCGCCCAAGGCGCTGGAAGAGAAGATCGAGCAGGTCGTGCGCCTGATCCGGTCGAAGGGCGTGGGCGTGTTTTTCGTGACCCAGAACCCGATCGACATTCCCAACGAAGTCGCCGGCCAGCTGGGCAACCGCGTCCAGCACGCCCTGCGCGCCTTCACCCCGCGCGACAAGAAGGCGATCCGGGCGGCGGCCGACACGTTCCGGATCAATCCCGATCTCGATGTCGAGGAAGCGATTACCGAGCTGAAAGTGGGCGAGGCACTGGTCTCCACCCTGATGGAAGATGGCGCGCCGTCGATCGTGCAGCGCACCCTGATAAAGCCGCCGCGCAGCCGGCTGGGGCCCGTGACGGCGAAGGAACGCGCGATCATCCGCTCCGTGAGCCCGGTCGATGGCAAGTATGACAACACGGTGGACCGGGAAAGCGCGGAGGAAGTGCTCGCGGCAAAGGCTGCCGACGCTGCCGAGACTGCAGAAGAAGTGGAAAAGAAGGGCCGTGAAGAGGTCGCCAAGAGGTCCCGCAAGAGCACGTCGCTGTGGGAGAAAGCGGGGCGGAGCGCGGTGCGCGCGGCCGGAGGCTCTCTCGCTACGATTGCGGTTGCGAAGGTCCTTGGCCGCAAGTCGAGCGTAGACCCGCTGCGCACCGGGGCCACGGCCTTCGTGCGCAACATCATCGGCGGCCTGATGCGCTAAACCGCAGGGATGCGGATTTCCGCGCGCAGGCCGCGATCGGGCCTGTTGGAGAGAACCAGCCGGCCGCGATGCTGCTCCGCCACGGCGCGGGCGATGGTCAGGCCCAGGCCTGCCCCGCCGGTCGCCCGGTTGCGGCTCGCCTCGCCCCGGCGAAACGGTTCCAGCATCGCATCGAGCTGGCCTGCAGGAATGCCCGGACCTTCGTCCTCGACGCGAAACACGATATCGCCCGCGTCCCGCAGCAGTGTCACCTTCGCGCTGTCACCGTAGCGTACGGCGTTGGAGACGAGGTTGCGCAGCGCCCGGCGCAGCCACGTCACATGGACCGGGGCACTCTCCTGTGCCTCCGCCTCGAACCGGACGTCGCGCCCCATGTCCTCGAACTCCTCGACGACGGAAGCGGCCAGCGCGCCGAGCTGGGCGCGTTCGGGTTCGTCCGAAATGCGACCGATGCGGGCCAGCGAGAGGATGTCGTCCAGCGAGCGGGTGATGTCCTCGATCCCGGCGGCCATGCGGCCACGCTGGTCGTCGTCCTCTACCGCCTCGATCCTTACGCGCAGCGCGGCAAGGGGCGTCTTGAGATCGTGCCCGATGGCGCCGAGCATGACGTCCTTCTCGTCGAGCAGCGCGGAGATCCGCGATTCCATCGCGTTGTGCGCCGTAATCAGACGTTGGACGTCTTCGGGACCGGTGGCAGGCAGGGGCGCTGCGGCCTGCTGCGTCGCGGCAAACCGTTCCGTGCGCGACGTGAGCTGTCTCAGGGGATTGGTTATCCGCCGCAGCAGCAGGAATAGGACGCCCATCAGGACGACGAACAGGAGGCTGGTCTGCAGCACGATGGCCCCGACCCGGCCGGGTTCGCGTTCCGGGGTCGCCGCGCGGGCGATGCGCCACGGACCGCCATGATCGGCCTGCATGGCGGCCACGATCAGTCCTGCCCTTTCCCAGTCGGGGCGCCGGGCGAAGCGCGCGTCCTGGCTGGCTGCCGCGCGCAGCAGGGGGTCGGTCCCCGCACGCCGCCGCACCACGACGAGTGCATGGGGGTCGATGCCCTGCCGCGACAGGATTTCCCGCAGTTCCGAAGCGAGCGATGCATTCGCGGATTCGCCGGGAAGAGCGGTGAACACGGCGGTTTCTTCCAGCCTCAGCGAGCGGCCGAAGGGGCCGCGCGGTGCGCGCCGTTCCCGGCCGATCCGCTCGCGCCCCGAACGATCGCGCCGTTCCGCGGCGGCGCTTTCGCCGCCGATCAGCAGGCTGATGGCAGCCCTGTTCAGGGCATCGCCCTGCCGCCGGTTTTCGTCCGCGCGGTAAAGAAGGACAGCGGTGACCGCCTGCGTCACCAAGAGGGCGATGGCAACGGCCAGCAGGGTCTGACCGCGCAGGCTGGTAGGCACGAGGCGCACCGGCGCTAGTCCACCGGTCCGTCGATGCGGCGCACTTCGGCGGCAAAGCGATAGCCGCCGCCGCGCACGGTCTGGATGAATTGCGGATCGCGGCTGTCCGCCTCGATCTTACGGCGCAGGCGGCTGACCTGGTTGTCGACCGCGCGGTCGAACAGCTGGGCCTCGCGCCCCTGTACCATGTCGAGCAGGCGGTCGCGGCTCATCACGCTGAGCGGGTGGTCGAGGAATGCGCGCAGCATCCGGAATTCCGCAGTGGAGATGGAAACGCTGGCCCCGCCAGGATCGGTCAGGCGACGTTTCACCGGGTCGAGTTGCCAACCTTCGAATTCATAGACGGGCTCACCGCCCTGGGGCTGGGCCGGGCGGCTGGAACGCCGCAGGACGGAGCGGATACGGGCCACCAGCTCGCGCGGTTCGAACGGCTTCGTCACGTAATCGTCGGCGCCGATTTCCAGCCCGACGATGCGATCGGTCGCCTCGCCCCTTGCGGTCAGGAGGATGACGGGAACGTCGCGGCTTTCGATCAGGTGGCGGGTCAGCGACAACCCGTCCTCGCCCGGCATCATGATGTCGACCAGCGCGATGTCCGGCGCGTGGTTCAGCAAGGCGGTGCGCGCGGAGGCAGCGCTTTCCGCCTCGGACACGCGAAACCCCTGGCCGGAGAGGTACTCGGCCAGGGGCTCGCGCAGGGTTGCCTCGTCATCGACGAGCAGGACCAGCGGCGCAGCGTCCGTCGCGGGGGGGACTGATCGATCGGTCATCTGCGCCGCCTTCCCGTCAGCTGCCCTGGCGCTGGGCGCGCATCGCCTCGCGTGCGGCGCGGTGTTCATCGCTGGTCACGGTGCCGTCACCATTGGCGTCCGCCTGGTCGAAGCGAGCGAGCACGGCTGCTTGGAATTCGGCCTGGCTGATTGCGCCGTTGCCGTCGGTATCGGCGCGTTCCATCATCGCCTTGCCGAAGCCGCCGCGTCCACCGCGCTTGCCGTGATGCTTGCCGCCACCGCGCCGGCCCATGCGTTCTTCACCGCCGCCGGCCGCGGCACGTGCCTCGCGCTGCTCGGTGCGTTCTGCGCGGCGCGCTTCGCGGGCGCTCGCCATTTCTTCCTGGGTCAGCGCGCCGTCGCCATTGGCGTCCGCTTCGGCGAATCGCTGCGCCATCCGGGCCTCGCGATCGGCAGTGCTGATCTGGCCGTCGCCATTGACGTCCATCTTGGCAAAGCGTTCGGTGGTCTTCTGGACCATCTGGTCACGGGTCATCGGGGCGCGGTCGCCGGGGCCCTGCTGGGCAATGGCGACGCCGCCGACCAGCAGCGATGCCGATGCGAGTCCGATGGCGATGGCCTTGGGGGTCTTGGGGTTGAACGTCTTCATGTAATTTTCTCCGTTACGACAAAAGTCGCAAGCTGCGAAGCGGGCGGCAGGGGAGGGGGGAGAGGGTCCGCCCGCATTCGCAACTCACAAATGCCGTTCTAGGAGGTGTGTGTCACACGAGTTTGCCGGATCGCGGGTAAAGTGTCGCGGTTTGTATCGCTATCCGCCGTTCATTCATCTGTGCGCAAAGCTGAACGGCGGTGTCGTGCCACTGGCCGGCCTATTCCGGTTTCACCATGCAGAACGCATTGAGCTTGTTACCGTCGAGATCGCGGAAATAGGCCGCGTAGAACCCGTCATCGCCGCGCGGACCGGGTGCGCCTTCGTCTTGTCCGCCCTGTTCCAGCGCGATGTCGTAGATCCGCTGGACCTGTTCCGGGCGGTCCGCCTGCAGCGCGACCATCGTGCCGTTGCCTACGCTCGCTTCCCCGCCATCGTAGGGCTGGGTGAGCGCGACGCCCGGGGCGCCGCCCATCTCTCCCCAAGCAATGAACGTGTCGAAATCCATCATCCGGCCAAAGCCCAGTTCCTTGGCGATGGCATCATAGAACTTCGCACGCGACTGCAGGTCGTTGGTGCCAAGGGTAACGTAACCGATCATCATTCATCTCCTGCCGCGACTCGCGATAGGAGAACAATACGGGAACGTCGGGCTTTGGTCAAAGCGCGTTCTCGAGCGCACGCATGTCAGAGGGGCTGCGTGTGACGCTCTAGCCAGTTGAGCGCTTCGCCGTCGAGGCGCGGCGCGAGCAGCGCGCGGGTGTCGGCATGATACTTGTCGACCCAGCCGCGCTCATCCGCCGTCAGCAGGGCAGGCTCGATCAGAGTGCGGTCGATCGGCACCCAGGTCAGGTTTTCGAAGCCCAGCCAGGTTCCCCCATCGGGAAGGGTGTCGGCGCCCTCGATACGGCGCTCTTCGGTCAGGACCAGGTTCTCGATCCGGATGCCGAATTCGCCGGCCTTGTAATAGCCCGGTTCGTTCGACAGGATCATGCCGGCCTGCAGCGGCTCCAGCGTGCCGCCCTGCGCGCCGCTGATCTTGGCGATGCGCTGCGGTCCTTCGTGAACCGACAGGAAACTGCCGACTCCGTGGCCGGTGCCGTGGGCGTAATCCGTGCCCGCAGCCCAGAGGAACTGGCGGGCAAGGCTGTCGAGCTGGCCGCCATTGGTGCCTTCGGGGAAGGTGATCATGGCGATGGCGATGTGCCCCTTCAGCACGCGGGTGAAGCGGTCCTTCATTTCCGCGCTCGGTTCGTCGGGGCCGATCCAGACGGTGCGGGTGATGTCCGTCGTGCCCGCGCTGCCGTCGCGCACATACTGGCCGCCCGAATCGACGAGGTAGATACTCGACGGCGGGATCGGGATATTGCTGTCCTCGTCCACCTTGTAATGCGGCAGGGCGGCATGGCCCGCCGCGGCGCTGATCGTGTCGAACGACGTATCGACAAGACCGCTGTCGGCCTGCCGGAATTCGAGCAGCTTGGCCGCGGCCGCCAGCTCGTCCACCTCGCCCGAAGGGCCGTTCGCCTCCAGCCAGCACAGGAAGCGTGAAACAGCCGCGCCGTCCGTTGCCTGCGCGTCGCGGTGGCCCTGCGCCTCGACCGGGTTCTTCACCGCGCGTGCCAGGATGGTGGGGTCGCGCTTGGCCACCGGGGTCGCGCCGCCATCTTCCAGCAGCTGGCTGATCGCGGCGACGCCGTATTCCGGATCGACCGCCACCCGCTTGCCTTCCAGCCCGCCGAGCGCCGGTTCGAAATCCGCCCGGTCGCGCAGGGTCACGGCATTGCCGAGATGCTGCTGCAATTCGGGCGTAACCTTTTCGGGCGCGATGAACAGCTCCGCCGTGCCGTCGGCATGGGCCAGCACATAGCTAAGCGCCACCGGGGTATGCACGATGTCGCTGCCGCGAATGTTCAGCAGCCAGGCGACCGAATCGAGCGCGCTGATGACCGCCGCGTCGAGCTTGTTCTCCTTGAGCCATTCTCCCACTTCGCCGCGCTTCTCCGCGCTGTTCCTGCCCGAGGTGATATCGGCGTGGATGGCGGCGGCGGCGGCGCTGGGCTGCGGACGATCGGCCCATACCGCGTCGAGCGGATTGCTCTGGACCGCGACAAGCTCGGCACCGGCTTCGGCCAGCAGGTCGCCCGTCGTCTTCACCCAGCCGCGCGAATGCAGCCACGGGTCATAGCCGATCCGGTCGCCTTCCTGCGCGTTTGCTGCAAGCCACTTCGCCGGGCTGGTGGCGGGCACAGACTGGTATTCGAACAGCTTCTCGTCGACCTGTTCGCGCACCTGCACCGTGTAACGCCCGTCGATGAAGATCGCCGCCTTGTGGGCAAGGACCGCCGCGCTGCCCGCACTGCCGCCGAAGCCGGTCAGCCAGGCGAGGCGCTGGGCGTAATCGCCGACATATTCGCTCATGTGTTCGTCGCTGATCGGGACGACGAAACCTGCCAGGTCGCGTTTCTTCAGCTCTTCGCGAAGGGCGGAAAGGCGGGCTTCGTGGGTCTGCATCAGCATCGTGTCGGGTCCTGCTCTGGTTTTGCTATCTTGTAGCCTTCGACATGGGCCTTTACGCCTCATCGGCAAGGCTGTCCAAGGCAGCACGGTTTTTCAATCCGACGACACACAGGACCAGCGCGACCATGAAAACATTCCGCCATCTCGGTTCGGCAGCCTGCCTCGCGCTGGCTGCGGGGTTTTCCGGCAGTCCCGCGCTTGGCCAGGAGGGCCCTATACAAGTGACCGATACGACATCCGTGACCCCGCCGATCGCGGAAAAGCGCGACCATTCCTTTACCCGCCACGGGATCACCATTTCCGATCCCTATCACTGGCTGAAGGACCAGTCCTATCCGACCATCGACGACGAGGACGTGCTGGATTACCTGAAGGCCGAAAACGCCTATTTCGAGGCTCAGATGGCCCCGCGCCAGGCGCTGGTCGATACCATCTTCGAGGAACTGAAGGGCCGGGTGAAGCAGGACGACAGCACCGTCCCGCAAAAGGATGGCGACTGGCTCTACTGGTCGGAAGTTGCCGAGGGGAAGGAATACCGCATCCATTACCGCCGCCCCGTGGCAGGCGGCGACCGGGAGTTGCTGATCGACGAGAACGAACTGGCGGAAGGCAAGGAGTATTTCCGCCTCGGTGCCGCCTCGGTCAGCGATGACGGGCGCTATATCGCCTA
The DNA here is from genome assembly GCF_042851395.1 of Altererythrobacter sp. MTPC7. Taxonomy (NCBI): domain Bacteria; kingdom Pseudomonadati; phylum Pseudomonadota; class Alphaproteobacteria; order Sphingomonadales; family Erythrobacteraceae; genus Altererythrobacter; species Altererythrobacter sp. MTPC7. Next base: position 143,341 of record NZ_BTGS01000005.1, read on the forward strand.
TTCCTACGACGATGACGGGTCGGAGCGGTATACCGCCCGGATCAAGGAGATCGCGACCGGCGCCCTGCTGGACGATGTCATCCCCGAAACGCTTTCGGGCCTGACCTGGCTCGCGAATGATACGATGATTGCCTACGGCAAGGCGAACGAGAACTGGCGGGTGGACAATGTCCGCCTCCACCGCGTCGGCACCGATGTTTCCGAAGATGTCGAGATTTTCCGCGAGGAAGACGAAGGCTTCCGCGTGGGCGCTGGGTTGTCAGCGCAGGAAGACTGGCTGGTCATTGCCACCGGCGACAACGAAACCAGCGAAGTGCGGCTGGTGCGCGCCGACGATCCGGCCGGAGAGCAAATTCTGGTGAAAGCGCGCGAGAAGGGCGTCGAATATTCGGTCGATGTGCGCGAGGATACGGTGTTCGTCCACACCAATGACGACCACGTCAATTTCCGCCTCGCCACCGCGCCGCTTTCCGCGCCGGGCGAGTGGACGACGCTGATAGGTGGCTCGGACGAATTCTATCTGACTGGGTTCGAGCTCTACAAGGATTTCTACGTCACCGAGGGGCGGCTGGACGGGCTCGACCAGATCCAGCTGCGCGATTACGCCGACGCATCGAAGATCACGCCCATCGCGTTCCCCGAGGCCAGCTATTCTACCGGCCTTAGCAACAATCCCGAATACGATGTCAGCAAGCTGCGCCTGTCCTACGAAAGCATGGTCACGCCCGACAGTGTCTATGACTACGATGTCGCCAGCGGCACTCTGGAATTGCTGAAACAGCAGGAAATCCCCAGCGGCTACACGCAATCCGACTATGTGACGGAGCGCCTGATGGTGACCGCGCGCGACGGGACGCAGGTGCCGGTCAGCGTGGTCAGTCACAAGGATACGCCGATGGGCGCGCCGCTGCATCTCTATGCTTACGGCGCCTATGGCTATGCCGTGCCGCCCGGCTTCTCTTCCAGCCGCCTCAGCCTGCTCGACCGGGGCATGCGCTATGCCATCGCGCATATCCGCGGCGGGGACGATCTTGGCCGCAACTGGTACTTGCAAGGCAAGCTCAATGAGCGGACCAACACGTTCAACGATTTTGTCGATGTAGCGAAGGGTCTGATCGACAAAGGTTACACGCAAAAGGGCAAGGTCAGCGCGAGCGGTGGGAGTGCCGGCGGCGAGCTGATGGGCGTAGTGGTGAATACCGATCCCGATATCTGGGGCGCAGTCGCGGCGCATGTGCCGTTCGTCGATGTGCTCAACACGATGCTGGATGCGGAACTGCCGCTGACGCCGGGCGAATGGCCCGAATGGGGCAATCCGATCGAGAGCAAGCAGGCGTTCGCCTATATCCTCAGCTACAGCCCCTATGATCAGACGGTCGCGCAGGATTATCCGCCGCTGCTGATTACGGCAGGCCTGAACGATCCGCGCGTTACCTATTGGGAACCGGCCAAATGGACTGCCAAGCTGCGCGATGTGAAGACGGACGACAATGTGCTGCTGCTCAAGACCAATATGGGCGCAGGCCATGGCGGTAAGTCGGGGCGCTTCACCCGTCTGTATGAGACCGCCGAAGAGTTTGCATTCCTGCTGTGGCAGCTGGGTCTGGAAGAGTAGGTTCGGAGCAAGCCGTGCAGCGGCCCGTGGTCATCGCGTCGGGCGCGGCCATCGCCGCGCTCGCCGTGCTGGCAACAGCCTGGTACGTGATGTCTCCGCACCTCGCCCTGGATAGGCTCACCGAATTCGATGCCTCGCCCGAACAGATGCTTCGGCGTTACGACCGGCAGGCGGTGCGCGAAGGTTTTGCCGGACAGATGTTGCCGCAGGTGGACGACTATCCGCCGCCGCTGACGAAGGATGTGGTCCTGGATGCTCTCAGTCACCCGCGATCCGTCAGGCTGCTGGTCGTGGAGCCTTTCGGCGAATGGCAGTTCGCGGCGGCGGAAGGGTTGCCGCCGGGTCTGCTGGAGGACGACGAGCCGACCGGGTCGATGCCCCGCCTCATGGAAACGACAGAGGACTGGGAGATCGAGCGCGGCGGCCTGTCGCACTTCACTGCGCGCGGAGCCGACCGCGAGCCGAGCAATGCCTACAGGTTCCGCCGGGAAGGCCTGTCTTGGGTGCTGGAACATATCGAGCTGACGACGGATATCCGCTGATGCGTTTCGAAAAGACCTTTACCGCGCTGCCCGAACACATCGACGTGATGGACCACGTCAACAATGCCGTTTGGGTTCAGTGGATCCAGGACATGGCGACGGCGCACTGGGACGCGGTTGCCCGGCCGGAGGACAAGGCGCGCTATGTCTGGCTCGTGCTGCGGCACGAAATCGATTACCGGGGCAATATCGCGGTGGGGGAAAGCGTGACGGGCGAAACCTTCATTCCGGGCGAGCCGAAGGGCGCACGGTTCGACCGCCGGGTCGATTTTCGCGACGCGCACGGCAAGGTAATCGTCAGCGCGAACACGACGTGGGCCATGCTCGACCGCGAGACCCTGCGTCCGCAGCGCGTGCGGCCGGACATCGCCGCGCCGTTCATGGGGGGATGAAATGACAGCCGAATATGATGACAGCCCGCTGTTCCGGTCGCTGATGCTGCCCAATGGGAGCAGCATCCCGAACCGTATCTGCAAGGCGGCGATGGAGGAGAACCTGGCGGAGCAGCCCGGGCAATATCCGGGCGAGCGGCTGTTCACCCTCTACGAACGCTGGGCGCGCGGCGGTACGGGCCTGATCCTGTCGGGCAATGTCATGGTCGATCCGTCCGCCCTGACCGGGCCTGGCGGCGTGGTGCTGGAAAAGGGGACCGACCTTGCGCCCTTCGTCAACTGGGCGAAGGTCGGCAAGTCGGGCGGCGGGCAGTTCTGGCTGCAGATCAGCCATCCGGGCCGGCAACTCTACAAGTCGCTGGGCGAAACCGCGGTCGGCCCGTCGGATGTCGCGCTCGATCTCGGCAGGTTTTCCTCGCTGTTCGCAGAAGTCCGCGCGCTGGAGGGGGCGGAAATAGAGCGCATCGTCGAACGCTTTGCCGATACCGCAGAGCAGGCGCAGGCCGCAGGCTTCGACGGGGTGCAGATACACGGCGCCCACGGCTATCTCGTCAGCCAGTTCCTGTCGCCGCTGGCCAATCGCCGGACCGACGAATGGGGCGGCAGCCTGGAAAACCGCGCGCGTTTCCTCCTCGCGATCGTCGATGCGGTCCGGGCGCGGGTGGACCCGGAATTCGGGGTCGCGGTGAAACTGAACAGCGCCGATTTCCAGCGCGGCGGATTCGCCTTCGAAGACGCGCGCCAGGTGGTCCGGTGGCTGAACGACAAGCGGCTCGATTTCGTGGAACTGTCCGGCGGAAACTACGAAAGCCCGGCCATGCAGGGCAATCCGCAGGAAGGCTCTACCGGCGAGAGGGAGGCGTTCTTCATTTCCTTCGCGCGCGACATTGCGAAGGTGGCGACGATGCCGATCATGGTGACGGGCGGCATCACCCGGCTGTCCACGGCAGAGGACGCGCTGGCGAGAGACGAGCATGGCTTCGGCGTCGAAATCATCGGCATCGCCCGCGCATTGGCGTCCGATCCCAACCTGCCCGCAAACTGGCGCGAGGGGCGCCATGCGGACATCGCGCTGCCCGAGTGCGACTGGAAGAACCGCAGCCTCGCCGGGCTTGCGGTGATGGGCCTGACCAAGGCGCAGATCGAGCGGATGGCGCGGGGCAAGCCGCCGGGAGATGGCGGGGCTGCGGCCGCGGCGCTGCTGGCCGACCAGGTCCGCGCGGCGCGGCGCGCGCGGCGTTATCGCAAGTGGCGCAGCGCCGCCTGACGCGTCAGGCCAGTACGTCCGTCACCGGGCGGTGGTCGTAGCCCAGCTCGGTCGCGACCGCTTCATAGGTCACCTCGCCCTTGTGGACGTTCAGCCCCTCGGCGAGGAATGGGTTTTCCCGCATCGCTTCCTTCCAGCCCAGCTTCGCCATGCGCAGCGCATGGGGCAGGGTCACGTTGTTCAGCGCATAGGTGCTGGTGCGCGCGACGGCGCCGGGCATGTTGGCGACGCAGTAATGGACGATATCGTCCACCACATAGGTCGGGTCGTCATGGGTCGTCGGCCTGCTGGTCTCGAAGCAGCCGCCCTGGTCGATCGCCACGTCGACCAGCACAGCGCCGGGCTTCATCTCGGACAGCATTTCGCGGCTGACCAGCTTGGGCGCGGCAGCGCCCGGGATCAGGACCGCGCCGATGACCAGATCGGCCTGCCTCAGCGAATCCTCGAGATTCGTCTTGTTCGAGAACCGCGTGCTGGCGCGCGCTTCGAAGAAGGTGCCGACCTTTTCCAGCACGTCGGGATCGCGGTCCAGGATCTCGACATCACCGCCCAGGCCCACGGCCATCTGCGCCGCATTGAAGCCGACAACGCCGCCGCCGATCACCACGACCTTGCCCGGCAGGACGCCCGGAACGCCGCCGATCAGGACGCCGCGCCCGCCATGCGCCTTCTCCAACGCATTGGCCCCGGCCTGGATGCTCATGCGGCCCGCCACCTGGCTCATCGGGGTGAGGAGCGGCAGGCGCCCGCCCAGACCGGTGACCGTTTCATACGCAATCGCCGTCACGCCCGAGTCGACCAGATCCTTCGTCTGGTCCGGATCGGGGGCGAGATGGAGGTAGGTGTAGAGGATCTGGTCCTCGCGCAGCTTTGCGCGTTCCTCTGCCTGCGGTTCCTTGACCTTCACGATCATCTCGCACTCGGCAAAGATCGCATCGGGTCCGTCGACGATGGTCGCGCCCGCCGCATTGTATTCCTCGTCCGTCGCGCCGATGCCCATGCCGGCACCGCTCTGGATCCATACTTCGTTGCCACGATGGGTCAGCTCGCGCGCACTCTCGGGCGTCAGGCCGACGCGGTATTCGTGGTTCTTGATCTCGGTCGGGCAACCAATACGCATGGGGAGGATCCTTGCTGGGGAAGTCGGTCCAAGGCCGTTACAATTGAAACCTCCATGCGGCAACCATGCGCCGCTGCGCGAAGGTTTTGCTACAGCCTGTCACACAAGTGTCATGAGACCCGATTAGAGACGACCGCGTCTTTTGGATCGGACACACATCATGAAACTCACTCACGGTATCTGCGCCGCAGCGATGTCTGCTGCGCTGCTTCCTGCCGCACCTGCCGCCGCGCAGGTTGCCGGCAGCCAGACCCCCTCCACCCTGCAGGACGAGCTTGCCGCCATGCGCGCCCGGATGGACGCCATGGCCCAGCGAATCGAAACGCTCGAAAGCGAACTGCAGGCAGCCCAAAACGCGGCCACTCCGCCATCGCCTGCATCTGCGCAGGTCGCAGTCGCACCGGCAGCAGCCACGCAGGACCCGATTGCAGAAGCGACGGACGTGAAGTTCGGCGGCGCGCCTGAAATCAGCCAGGGCGGCTGGAGCTTCAAGCCGCGCGGCCGCCTGCAATATGATGCAGGCTTCGTCGATGCGCCGTCCTCGACCGGCGCGGATGACGGGTTCGGCAGCGAGGCACGCCGCATCCGGCTGGGTGCGTCGGGCGACATGCCGGGCGGTTTCGGCTACAAGTTCGAAGCCGACTTTGCCGGCAACGACATCGCCGTCACCGATGCCCTCATCGCCTATGATGCCGGCGCCGCGACCATCACGGTCGGGCAGTTCAACACCTTCCAGTCGCTCGAAGAGCTGACCAGTTCGCTGCACACCAGCTTCATCGAACGCGCGGCCTTCACCGATGCCTTCGGTTTCGAGCGCCGGGTCGGCGTCGCGGCGGAATTCGGCAGCGACACCATGCTCGTCCAGACGGGCGTATTTACGGACAACATGGAAGACCTGCCTAGCGGGAACTGGGGCGCCGATGGCCGCGTCGTGTTCAATCCGCGCCTCGCTGGCAGCGTGCTGCACCTGGGTGCATCGGTCCACTACAATGACCTCGAGGCAGGCTCGAGCGTGCGGTATCGCCAGCGCCCGCTGGTCCATTTCACCTCGGAGCGCTTCGTCAACACCGGCAATCTGGGGGCCAGCAGCGAATTCGGCTTCGGCGCGGAAGGTGCGGTCATTTCCGGGCCGTTCCACGCAGTGGCCGAAGGGTACTGGCAGAACGTCAACCTGCCCGGCGCGGCGAACGATCCCGGCTTCTTCGGCGGCTATGCCGAGATCGGCTATTTCCTGACGGCCGGCGACACCCGCGGTTACAAGGGCGGCAAGTTCGACCGGACCAAGCCGGTCCGCCCCGTCGGCGACGGCGGCATCGGGTCGATCCAGGCCAATTTTCGTTACGACCACCTCGACCTGAACGATGCGGGCGTCTTCGGCGGGAAGCAGGACGGCTATTTCGTCAGCCTCGTCTGGAAGCCGACCAACTACACCATGCTGCTCGCGAATTACGGTAAGCTTTCCTACACCGATGCGGCCGTGGCCGCAGCGGGCGGCGACACCGATTACGACGTCGATGTCTTCGGCGTGCGTGCGCAGATCGACTTCTGACGGGCCATCCCGCCAGACTCCATTCCGTCACTCAATTGTCATTCTGGCCCCCTAGGGGGCAGGGCATATCACAGGGAATACGACCATGAAGATGATCAAAACCATTGCGATGGCGACTGTCGCCAGCCTCACCCTCGCAGCTTGCGGCGCCGATAGCGGCGGCGGCACCCGCGACACGATCCGCGCCGTCGGCTCCAGCACCGTCTATCCGTTCGCGAAGGCGGTCGCCGAGACCTTCACCCGCTCCAACCCCGATTTCGGCAGCCCGCTGATCGAATCGACCGGCACCGGCGGCGGCATGAAGCTGTTCTGCGAAGGCTTGGGCGCCGATACGCCGGACATGGCCAATGCCTCGCGCCGGATGAAGGCGAGCGAGTTCGACACTTGCGCCGAAAACGGCGTGAACGAGATCATCGAAATCCAGGTCGGCCTCGACGGTCTCGCCTTTGCATCCACGCAGGGCGGCATCGACATGAACCTGACGCCCGAAATCGTCTACCGCGCCATCGCCGCCAACCCCTATGGGCAGGAGCAGACGGCCAAGACGTGGTCCGATGTCGATCCCTCGCTGCCCGACCTGCCGATCCTGGTCTATGGCCCGCCCAGCACGTCCGGCACGCGTGACGCGCTGAAGGAACTGGTCCTGATCCCCGGCTGCGAAGGCAATGCCGACATGCAGGCTCTGGAAGAGAGCGACGAAGACGCGTTCGAGCGGACCTGCACCGAACTGCGCAGCGACGGCGCCTATGTCGACCAGGGCGAGCAGGACAACCTGATCGTGCAGAAGATCCAGGGCAATGAAAACGCCGTGGGTATCTTCGGTTATTCCTATCTCGAGGAAAATCTGGATGCGTTGCAGGGCCTGTCGATGAACGGGGTCGAGCCGACCTACGAGAACATCTCCAGCTTCGATTATCCCGGCGCGCGTCCGCTCTATGTCTACGTAAAGAAAGCCCACCTGGACGCGATCCCGGGCCTGAAGGCCTACCTGACGCAGTGGACCGAGATGTGGGGCAAGGGCGGCGCGCTGTCGAAGATCGGCCTGGTCGCCAATCCCGACGACGCGATGGCCCGCGCCATGGCAGGGGCTACCCAGTACGCCACCATCACCAAGGCCGACCTGACCGGCGAGAGCGAAGAGGCGGCAGAGGAAGCGGCTTCCTGAGCCGGCTTCTCTAAAACAAGCTTCCCTGTATCCGGTAGCCGCCCACTCATCCCCCGTGGGGGCGGCTAGTCCGCCGGATACGCGAACAGGCGGCCCGGCAGTGCAAAGCGCGCTGCCGGGCTTGCTTTTTGTATTCGGGGTTCAGGGCCCGGCGGCCGCCCATGTGGCGGCAACGCTGCCGGTCCCGCCGGACGCATTGACGGTGGCGGTGACGCCGCTTTCCCTCAATTGCGCGGCGAGGGCAGTCGCAGCCTCGGCATTTCCAGAAAGGGTGACGGGATAGCCTGTTCTCTGCGCAGCCCATGACACCAGCGATAGCGCGCGTGCCCCCGCATCGTCGGGCTCGCCATCTGCCAGGGTTATGGCGGGAAGCGCGCCCAGCGGCGGCCTCAGCCGGATGTCCCAGTCGTCCATCCCGGCGGCCACGCGGGTTTCCAGCGTGCGATACCCGGCGAGGTCCAGCCCCTCCAGAGCGCGCGCATCGGCAACGGCGCGCTTGTTCTCGCTGTCCAGCGTGACCTCCGACACGGGGATACCGGCCACCAGCGCCAGCTGCTCCTTCAGGCGGCTGACGCGCTGCGCATCGGCGAGGGCCTGCTCTTCTTCCCGGGCGCGGGCCAGCTGCGCCTGCTCCGCCGCGCCGGGATTGGTCCCGACGAGATACTGGTTCACGCCCACCGTCACCGGGTCTTCCAGCAATTCGGTCAGCTCTGCGGCCAGCAGTTCGTCCGCGCCGTTGCGGAATTCGGGCGTGAGCACGGATGCGCGCACGATGATGGGATCGCTGTCCCAGTCGATCGACACCTGGTCGATGCGCGCCTGTTCGTCGAACGCCTCGGTAATGGTGCCGCGCACGATGCGTTCGCCGTTCGCCTCGCGGGCGATCTGGAACAGCGAGATGCCGAGCGGGATGGCCAGCGCGATGAAGGTCGCCACCACCAGCATGCTCTGCACCAGACTGGTGCGTCCGCTGTCGTTCTCCGACCGGAAACCATAGAGCCGCGCCATCAGCGCAGCGGTCAGCGCAATCGTCAGCAGGTTGGTGATGTAGAGCATCAGCGCCCCGCCGAAGACCGTCCAGTTCAGCGTCGCAAGGCCGAAGCCCACGGCGGCGAGCGGCGGCATCAGGGCGGTGGCAATGGCGACGCCGACAATGGTGCCGTCGCGTCCGCGGATCATCGCGTAACTGCCCGCCAGCGAGGAGAACAGGGCAACCAGCAGGTCGAACAGGTTGGGCCGCGTGCGGGCGGCGATTTCTTCCGTCACGTTCTGCAGGGGCGAGAAGAAGACGATGAAACCGCAGAACAGGATCGCGAACAGCGTGCCGAAAATAAGCGCCCGTCCGCACAGCCTGAGCCAGGTGAACTTGCCTTCAGCCAGCGCAAAGCCGGCCCCGAGGATCGGCCCCATCAGGGGGGAAAGCAGCATGGCCCCGATGACGACGGCCGGGGAGGACAGCAGCATGCCCAGGATGGCAATGCCTGCCGACATGCAGGTCATGAAGATGTAGCGCGGGGTCATCGAGCTTTCGCCCGCGATCTTCTTCAGCACGGCGCCGTGATCGATATCGACCATGACGTGCTGCGCCCACCAGTCCTTCAGCGATGCCCAGACCGTCTGCAGCGGATCGCTGACGGGCTGCGTGGGAGAAGTCTGTTCGCCCGCTGCGGGGCCTGCCGATGTGCTCATTCCGCGTTGCTAGAGCGGATTTCCGTCCTTGTCGCGGTAGATTTCGCGGCGGCCGACATGGTTGGCCGGACCGACAAGGCCTTCCTCTTCCATCCGTTCGATCCACTTGGCGGCCGTGTTGTAGCCGACGCCCATCTGCCGTTGCAGCCAGCTGCCGCTGGCCTTCTGGTTCTCGAACACGACCTGGCACGCCTGGAGGTATTTGCGTTCGTTTGGATCGTCGCTGGCGGTCATGTCGTCTTCGAAGCCGAAGCCGCCTCCATCGGCGGGTTCCTCGGTCACGGCATCGACATAGTCGGGCTTGCCCTGCGCCCGCCAGTGATCGGCAACCGCTTCCACTTCCTCGTCAGAGACGAACGGGCCGTGGACGCGCAGCGTCGCGCCCGTGTTCGGCTTGTAGAGCATGTCGCCCTTGCCCAGCAGCTGTTCCGACCCCTGTTCGCCCAGGATGGTGCGGCTGTCGATCCGGCTGGTCACCTTGAAGCTGATGCGGGTCGGTAGGTTCGCCTTGATGACGCCGGTGATGACATCGACGCTCGGGCGCTGCGTCGCCATGATCAGGTGGATGCCGGCGGCGCGCGATTTCTGGCTCAGGCGCTGGATCAGGACCTCGATCTCCTTGCCCACCGTCACCATCAGGTCGGCCAGTTCGTCGACGATCAGCACGATCTGCGGCAGCGGCTGGTAATCGAGCTGCTCTTCTTCGTAGAGCTCCTCGCCCGTATCGGGGTCGAAGCCGGTCTGCACGCGGCGGCCCAGCGGCTTGCCCTTGGCGGCCGCGGCGCGCACCTTTTCGTTGAAGCCCGAAAGGTTGCGCGAATTGACGCTCGACATCATCCGGTAGCGGCGCTCCATCTCCTCGACCGCCCATTTCAGCGCGCGGACCGACTTGGCAGGCTCCGTCACCACCGGGCTGAGCAGGTGGGGAATGTCGTCGTAGGTCTTGAGCTCCAGCACCTTGGGATCGATCAGGATCAGGCGGCATTCGTCCGGTGTGAAGCGGTAGAGCAGCGACAGCAGGATGCAGTTCAGCCCGACCGACTTGCCCGACCCGGTCGTGCCCGCGACCAGAAGGTGGGGCATTGCGGCAAGGTCGGCGACGATCGGTTCGCCCGCAATGTCCTTGCCAAGGATGATCGGCAGGCCGCCCTTGGCCTCTGCAAAGTCGGCGCAGGCAGCCAGTTCCTTCAGCGCGACCATCTGGCGGTCGGCATTGGGCAGTTCGATGCCCATGACCGTCTTGCCCGGAATGGGCGAGACGCGGGCGCTGATGGCGCTCATGTTGCGGGCGATGTCTTCCGCCAGGCCGACCACGCGGCTGGCCTTGATGCCGGGCGCAGGCTCCAGCTCGTACATGGTGACGACCGGCCCGGTGCGAACGGCGGTGATCTCGCCCTTCACATTGAAGTCGTCGAGCACGGTTTCCAGCAGGCGGGCATTGCGCTCCAGCGCCATCTTGTCGAGCCTGGGCGCGGTGTCCGCCGGGCCGTCCTCCAGCAGGTCGAGGCTGGGGAGGGTGTAGTCGGCGAACATGTCGCGCTGCTTCGCCGCCTTTGCCATGCTGGCCTTGCGCGGCGGGGCGCTGGGATCGGTGATGGTAGGGCTGCGGCGCGGCTGCTCCACCTCGACGATCTCGGGCTCTGCCGTGTCCGCCTCGGCCTTCCTGCGTTCGCGGCGCGCCTTTTTCGGGCGGGCGGCGGGGGCGAGGGTGTCACCTGCGCCATCGTCTTCGAACGGGGCGCGGTCGCGGCGCAGGAGGTCGGTCAGGAACAGCGGCAGTGTCAACAGCGCGCGCCAGTCGATGGCGAAGACACGGGTGGCGAGCAGGACGCCGCCTGCCAGTGCGGCAAGCGCGAGAGCCAGCGTGATCCACCCGCTCGCCCCTTCGCCGAAGCGGCTGGCTATCGCCTCGATCGCGCCGGCGCCCAGCAGGCCGGTCAGCCCCCCGGCAGAGGCGGGCATGGAGCCGCCGGGACTGTCGAAGGTCAGCGACAGGACGGTGGCGAGCAGGGCCATCGCGAGCACAAGCATGGCGACCGGCTGCCACCAGCGCGTATCGGTGTCGCGGTCGTCTTCTTCCACGTCGCGCCACAATTTGCGCGCGCCCACATACAGCATCGGCAGGATCAGCACGCCCGGCAGGCCGAACACGAACCACACGCGCTCTGCCGCCCAAGCACCGCTCGCGCCCATCCAGTTCGCAATCGCGCCGTTTCCTGCGGCAGTGGAGGGACTGGGGTCGGTCTGGGTGTAGCTGAAGAGGGCAAGGCCCAGGAACAGCATCAGGCCGAACAGCATGGCCGCGCCCGCCATCTGGCCGGCGCGGCGCATCGAACGCCGGAAGGTGGCCCGCCAGTCGGGCTGCTGTTTACTGATTGCGCGCGTGGCCATGGGCCTGATCCTCCGTCTGGGAACGGACCATGAATCCAAGCCCCAGCGGGGTCAAGGCGAAGCTGCCTCAGACAAACCCGTCAATGCCTGCGAACCGGGGCCACGGCAGTGCCTTTGCGCGCTCCGCGTTCATCCCGCCCAGCGCGATGACGGGCATGGAGGCATGACGCGCCAGCATCCGGAAACGAAGGGGGCCCAGAACCGGGGCGCCCGGATGGGACCGTGTTGGGAAAACAGGGCTGAGCATGACGGCATCCGCGCCGATGCGATTGGCATCGCCGATTTCCCGCATGGAATGCGCGGTTGCTATGGTGACGAGATCGCGGCGGGTCGGGGCAAGCGCGCGCGGCGCCCCGTAAATACCATCCGCGCCCCATTCGAGCGCCGTCATCGCGCTGTCTGCCAGGATCAGCAGATGGCCCTGCGCGCGCGCCAGTCTCTCAACCTGCCGGAACCGCTCCAGCCGGGCGGCCGGGGCGAGATGGTAATGACGATAGACGACCGCAGAGCCGGGCGGCAGGCGCGTGATCGCGCTCACCAGCGCGGCATCGCTGCGCTCGTCCGTCAGAAGCCAGGTTGCGGGAAGAAGCGAGGGGAGGGGCTGGCACTGCGACACGCCGCCGCTATAGCGCGGGACTTATGGAAAGTGCAGCCACAACCCCGAACCCCGCGGGTGCCGACGCGCTCGGTGCCGTGCAGGCCAATATCGCCCGTGCGTGCAAGATCGCCCGGCGCAAGGAAGAGGACGTCACGCTGATCGCCGTCAGCAAGACGCATCCTCCGGAGACGATCGAACCCCTGCTGGCAGCCGGGCACCGCGTCTTCGGCGAAAATCGCGTTCAGGAGGCGCAAGGCAAATGGCCCGCTCTGCGCGAGCGCTATCCCGATGCGCAGGTCCACCTGATCGGCCAGCTGCAATCGAACAAGGCCGAGGATGCGGTGCAATTGTTCGACTGCATCCACTCGCTCGACCGGGTGAGCCTGGTAAAGGCGCTGCCCAAGGCGTTCGACAAGGTGGGACGGCAGGTGCCCTGCTTCTTGCAGGTGGATATCGGGAACGAGCCGCAGAAGGGCGGCTGCCCGATCCCCGAACTGCCGGCTCTGATAAAAGCTGCGCGCGAGCGGGAAATACCGCTCGCGGGACTGATGTGCCTGCCCCCTGCCGAAATCGAGCCCGCACCCTTTTTCGCCCTGCTGGACAAGCTCTCGCGCAATAACGGCATGGACGGCATCAGCATGGGGATGAGCGGCGACTATGAAACCGCCATCATGCTCGGCGCGACCCATATACGCGTGGGCAGCGCACTGTTCGGGGAACGCGGGGGCGCCTAGGCCCCGGACCGACAGTCAGTTTCAGCGCAACGAAAAAGGGCGACCCCAAGGGCCGCCCTTCCTCTTTTCGCGTCATGAGTCTCGGGATCAGAACTCGAAGGTGACTTCCGCGCCGATCTGCCGGCCCTTGCTCAGCGGACGGAACGAACCGAAGGCCGGGTTCACGCCGAAGGGGCGGTTGACGAAAGTCGACTGCGGACCGGGGAAGGGCAGCTGCGTGTCGCCGCCATACTGCGCCTCGTCCAGCAGGTTCTTGCCGTAGATGGAGAAGGCGAGGCCTTCCATCCCGGTGTTCCAGGTGATGTTCGCATCGAGGTTCACGATGTCTTCGACGTAACCGAAATTGCTGTCGGTATAGGCGAATTCGTCGCGGTACTGCATGTTCAGGCGGCTCACCAGCGACCCGTCGCCAAGCGGCACGTCGTGGATCACGCCGGCGCCGAAGGTCACTTCGGGAACGCGCGGCAGGGCCAGCGCTTCGTCTGCGGCATTGACCTGGCCATCGCCCGAAATGTCGAAGCGCACTTCGTCATAGCTTGCATCGATGATCCCGGCATTGGCCGTGACCAGCAGGGAATCCGACACGCGCATGCGTGCCTCACCCTCGACACCGAAGATCGTCGCATCGGCGGTGTTGAAGATCGACTGGGCGACCCCCGACGTGCCGGATGCCTGGTTCACTTCGCGCTGCATCTCGCTGATCTTGGTGACGTAAGCCGCCAGGTTGAGCGTGAAATCGCGGCTGTCGGTCTGGAATTTGCCGCCGATTTCGTAGTTGTCGACCTTTTCCTCGTCGAAGGAGAAGTCGCCGCCATTCGCCACGATCGCCTCGAAAGCGGCCGGTGCGGTGATGCGGAAGTTGTAGCCGCCCGAACGATAGCCACGGGTCCAGTGCGTATACACCTGGCCGCGCGGGAATTCGTACTGCAGGCCGAGTTTCGGCGACCAGTTGCTCCAGCTGTCGCTGTCGGTGAAGCCGTTGTTCTCGGTCGGGATGAACGGGTTGGTCCCGCTCGTCGGGCAGGTTCCGTCGACCACCGAACAGGCCGGACGCGGACGGATATAGGTGACCCGTGCATCCTTTTCCTCGCGGCTCCAGCGGATACCGGCGATGACGCTGAGATCGCGCGTCACCTCGATATTGGCATTGGCGAATGCGCCCAGCACTTCATGGTCCTGCGCACCGCCGCCATAGAAGGTCAGCGGAGACGCCGGCGGCAGGTCGCGCACTTCGGTATAGGCCAGGTCCTGTTCGAACCAGAAGCCGCCGAAGGTCAACTCACCCAGGCCGGTGGAGACCGCATAGCGCAGCTCGTTCGAGAACTGCTCCTGCTCCGTCTCGGTGTCCGAGTGGAACAGGAAAGCGGGGAAGCTGTCGATATCGCCCGCAGTCGTGCCCGAATATTTGCGATAGCCGAAGATGTTGGTCAGCGTACCGGGGCCGATATCGGCTTCCGCCTTCAGCGAGCCGGTCCAGATTTCGTTGCCGTAGCTGCCCGGGAAGTCGATGGCGAAATCGAACGTTCCGCGATCGTACAGATTGCCGTTCTGGCCCGCCGGACCGTCGCCGTCGCTTTCGAAGTAGTCGAGCTTGCCCAGCAGGTTCAGGGCGCCCAGTCGCGCTTCGAGCGCGCCGCGGATGATGAAGGTTTCCGCCTCGCCGTGGTTCGAATTGTCGAACAGGTTGACGTGGTAGCCTTCGTCCTTGTTGTAATATCCGCCCAGCTTGAACAGCAGCGTGTCTTCCACGATGGGGCCGGAAATGACGCCAGAGGCGGTGTAGTTCGCGCCGCCGCGATCCTCGAGCAGCGGGCCGTCGACGGCCGCGCGGAACTTGCCGGAGAATTCGTCGGTCGGGTTGCCGGTGTTCACCAGCACGGCGCCGCCGGTCACGTTGCGGCCGAACAGCACGCCCTGCGGACCACGCCGCCATTGAAGCCGAGATACACGCCATCGACGAACATGCCGACGGTCGGGTCGATCGAGGGGATCGAGCTGTTGATGCCCAGGCCGCGAATCGAGAAGTTGGCGGTGCCGCGGCTGGTGCCGACCTGGTCGAGCGACACGTTCGGCGCGCTGTAGGTCAGCGACTGGACGTCGCGGACTTTCAGCGCCTCGAGGCTCTGCGAATTGAACGCGGTAACGGCCAGCGGCACGTCCTGCACGTCTTCGGCGTTCTGGGTCTTGGTGCCGGTCACGACGATCACGTCGTTGACGCTGCCGATGGCGCCGCCGCTACGGGCGATCGGGCGCTCTTCCTCGGCGTCGTCGGCGGGTGGGGGAACGTCCTGCGCCATGGCGGGGAGCGGCATTACGGCAAGCGCCGCCCCTGCAAGTGCCATACCGCGGAACGAAATACTGGTTTTCAAAATAACTCTCCCTTTTGTTATTGCGATGCCGATTAGTGGCATTTTGCAACCTTGCAAGGGGAGATTTCGCGCGCAGCGACCGGAAATTGCCGGTTATGGCCGTTTTGCATCACTTGATTGCGCCTGGACCCGGCGAGGGGACACGACCTGTCCGGCGGTCAGGCGTCTTCGAGTTCCGCCTGTCGCTCGTCGCTGGCGGCGTCCTCCAGCGCGGTGGCAATACTGCCTTGCCGCTGTGCGTCAACGATCTTTCCGCCGGTCAGGTCGGTCACATAAAACGTGTCGGCCACCCGCTCGCCATAGGCGGTGATGTGCGCGGAATGGATGATGACCTGCGCCTCGAACAGGGCGCGGCCCAGGCGGTTGAGCAGGGCGGGCCGGTCGCGCGCGTGGACCTCTATCACGGTGAACCGGTTGGACGCCTCGTTATCGAACACGACGCGCGGTTTCACATCGAAAGCGCGCGCCCGCGTGCGGGGCAGGGGGCGGGCGGCCAGTTTGGGCACCAGTTCGCCGCGATTGGCAATGGCGTCGCGGATCGAGGACTTGATCCGTTCCAGCTGCTCCGCCTCCCGGAAAGGACGCCCGATCGGGTCCTGCACCAGGAAATTGTCGATCGCCCAGCCATTGCGGGTGGTGTGGATGCGGGCATCGATGATGTTGCCGCCGGCGAGGTGAATGCCGCCCGCGATGCGGGTGAAGAGGCCGGGGTGGTCGGCAGCGATGACCGTGACCAGCGTCGCGCCGCGTTCCTCGTCCCATTCGCAGTGGATCGAGAGATCGTGACCCAGTTCGCGCGCGGCGAAATACTGGACAACGTTTCGGGCGATGACGTCCGGCGGTTCGGCGATCCAGTAGGCATCGTCGAGCAGGCGTTCGTCGTCGGTCAGCAGGTTAGCCCGGTCGCCCAACGCCTCGCGCACCGCACCGCGCTTCGCCTCGACCCGCTCGGCGCGGTAATTGCGGGTATGGCCGAGACGCAGGCGTTCGTGCGCCAGGTCGTAAAGCTCGCCCAGCAGCTGCCCTTTCCAGTCGTTCCACACACCCGGCCCGACCGCGCGGATGTCCACGCTGGTCAGGATGGCCAGCTGGCGCAGGCGTTCGAGGCTCTGCACCTCGGCAACGAAGTCCTCCACCGTCTTGGGGTCGGACAGGTCACGCTTGAACGCGGTATTGCTCATCAGCAGGTGCTGCAGGACCAGCCAACTGACAAGCTCCGTCTCCGTTTCGTCGAGGCCGAAGCGCGGGCACAATTCCTCCGCCACCACGGCGCCGAGTTCCGAGTGGTCGCCCCCGCGCCCCTTGGCGATATCGTGCAGCAGGGCTGCGACATAGGCGACGCGCCGCGATTGCAACTTGTGGATCTGGACGCTGGAGCGGGGGTGGTCGTCTTCCAGCTTGCCCTGTTCGATTTTCGCCAGGAAGCCGATGGCGCGGATCGTGTGTTCGTCCACCGTGTAATGGTGATACATGTTGAACTGCATCTGCGCGTTGACGCGGCCGAAATCGGGCACGAAGCGGCCGAACACGCCCGCCTCGTTCATCCAGCGCAGGGCGGTTTCGGGATCGTTGCGGCCGCACAGGACGTCGAGGAACAGGGCGTTGGCGCGCGGGTCCTCGCGCACGTCGTCCTTGATCAGCGATGCGTCGCGGCCTGCCTGCCGCATGGTGCGCGGGTCGACTTCCAGCCCCTCGCGCTCCGCAATGGCGAACAGTTCGATCAGCCGCACGGGATCGGCGCGGAACCAGTCGTCGGTGGGCGCGGCGATGCGTCCGCCGAAAACGGTGAAGCCCTTCACCTGCCGCTTCCTAGGCTGGAAGCCCGCCAGCAGCCCGCGGCGCGCACGTTTCTGCGCGAATTGCTCGTCCAGCTGGGCAAGGAACACGCCCGTGAGCGAGCCGACCCGTTTCGCCTGCAGGAAATACATCTGCATGAACCGCTCGACCGCGCTCTTGCCCTTGCGGTCGGCGAAATTCATCCGTTCCGCGACTGTCTTCTGCAAGTCGAAGGTCAGGCGGTCCTCGGCCCGATCGGTGACCGTGTGCAGGTGACAGCGCACCGCCAGCAGGAAGCTTTCCGCCCGCCGGAACGACCGGTATTCCTGTGCCCGCAGCAAGCCGCTGTCGACCAGTTCGGCGGCAGTGCGTGCGCGGTGGATGTATTTCCCGATCCAGTAGAGCGCCTGCAGGTCGCGCAGACCGCCCTTGCCCTCTTTCACATTGGGTTCGACGACATAGCGGCTGTTGCCGGTGCGATTATGCCGTGCCCCGCGCTCGGCCAGCTTCTCGGCGACGAACTGCTTCTCGCTCCCGCTCACCACTTCGGCGAAGAAGCGGGAGCGCACCTCGTCAAATAGCGGGCGGTCGCCCCAGACATAGCGCCCCTCCAGCAGGGCGGTGCGGATTGTCAGGTCCTCGCGCGCCATCTTCACGACATCATCCGGGGTGCGGCTGGAATGCCCGATCTTCAGGCCCAGGTCCCAGAACAGGTAAAGCATCGCCTCGATCACCTGCTCGCACCACGGTGCCTTGCGCGTGGGGGTGAGGAAGGCGATGTCGACATCGCTGTGGGGGGCCATCTCGCCCCGCCCGTAACCGCCGACCGCCATCAGCGACAGGCGCTCCCCCTTCGACCGGTTGCCCGGCGGATGGAGGTGGGTGGTGACGTAATCGTGGATCACCCGGACGAGCTGGTCGATCAGGAAGGCATGGCCGGCTGTGATCTCGTGACCCGCGCTGGGCTTTTCCTCCAGCCGGGTCGACAGTTCCGCCCGCCCGCTTTCCAGCGCGGCGCGCAGGGCTGCCAGCACGTCCGCCCGCGCGGAATCGTCGGCGGCACGCACCATCCTGCCGATATCGGCATCCAGTGCGCGGCGGTCGATGATGGCGCGCTGGCGGGGGACGCGTTGCAGGCTCACCCGTCCAGGTACACCTTGGTGTATTTTTCGCGCAGGGCGCGCTTGTCGACCTTCTGCGTGCCGAGGCGGGGCAGGGTCTCGGTCTCTTCCCAATAGACTGCCGGCTGCTTGAACGGGGCTAGGCGTCCGTCGAGGTGCTGGCGCAGATCGTCCTCGGTCACGCTCTGGCCGTCCTTGGCAAGATAGACCGCACCCACGATCTCGCCATAGCGTTCGTCCGGCAGGCCGAACACGCTGCATTCCGCGATGGCGGGATGGGCGTAGATCGCATCCTCCACCTCGATGCAGGTGATGTTCTCGCCGCCGCGGATGATGATGTCCTTCTTCCGGTCGACGATGTAGAGATAATCGTCCTCGTCGAGGCGGCCAAGGTCACCGGTGCGGAAATACATGTCGTCGGTGAAGGCAGCCTTCGTCGCCTCGTCATTGTTCCAGTAGCCGAGGAAATTGCAGACCGAGCGGATGCAGACCTCGCCGATGCCGCCCTGCGCGACCGGCTTGCCCGCATCGTCGAGGATGGCGAGGTCGACCAGCGGACGGCTGGCCTTGCCGGTGCTGTTCGGCTTGGCGAGGTAATTCTCGTTGAAATTGCCGCAGCCCACGCCGTTCGTCTCGGTCAGGCCGTAGCCCAGCAGCGGGAAGCCGCCAGGAAATTTCTTCTTGATCTTCTCGACATGCTCGACCGGGCGGGGCGATCCGCCGGCGGCGAAGCTGGTGCAGGTCGAGGTGTCGTACTGGTCCGCCTTCGGATGGGTTGCCAGTTCGTAGCTCATCAGCGGCACGCCGACGAAATAGGTCACCTTGTGTTTCTCGATCAGGCGCAGCGCCTCTTCCGCGTCCCATTTCGGCATCAGCACCAGCTTGCGCGCAATGACGAAGCTCTGCAGCAGGACGGGCACTTCGCCGGTCACGTGGAACAGCGGCACGGTAATCAGCGCGCAGGGCTGGGTGCCTTCGGCGGGGGCATCGCCGGTGCTCTGGAGATACGCCAGCGCCATGGCCGATTGCAGGGCATAGCTCATCACCCCGTGAACGACGCCGCGATGGTCGGAATATGCGCCCTTGGACCGGCCGGTGGAACCCGACGTGTAGAGCAGCGTCGCATAATCGTCCGCTTCCACGTCCAGGAACATCCGCTCACCCGGATCGGCCCATGCCTCGGCAAGGCCTTCCGCCGGCGTAACCCCGTGCTTGAACAGAACGATCTTCGCGCCGTGGTCGATCCCGTCGAGCCGTGCGGCGCGGCCCCTGTCGGCAAAGACCAGCTTGCAATCGACGAGGTCGATCGCGTCGGCCAGTTCCTCACCGCTGGAAAAACCGTTCAGCAGCGTCGCGCAGCCGCCGGCCATCACGATGCCCATGTAAAGCACGATCCAGTTCGCCGAATTGCGCGCGGCGATACCGACGCGGTCGCCCTTCACCACGCCATGCGTATCCTGCAGCCCGGCTGCCACCTGCCGCGCGGCGGCGTAGGTCTGGGCGAAGGTCAGCTCCACCTCGCCATCGACGAGGAAGGTCAGGTCGCGGTGTTCGTTGCAGAAATGCGCGAAAAGGTGGGAAAGGCTGGGAGGCGCGCCCTTCAGCGAAGGCATCTCGACGCCGCTGCGGACGAAGGTCGCCGTCTCGCCCGGTTGGCCGGGGGCGGTGATCTTGTCCATGATCGCATCGAGGGTCTGGTCGAGCTGGGTGGGCATTGCGTGTCTCTCTCCTTGTCGTTTTCTCCGGCGCAATCGTCCCGACGGGGTTCCCCGGAAACCCGCTGTGTGCCAAGGCACAGGCAATTGTCATGGACGAAGTCGCGCCGTTATCTGCCGCGCTTCTAAGGGGTTTACGACGTGCTGTCACTATTGGCCGCTATGGCTTCCGATCCGATCCGCTGGGCCGAACTGGGCCTGCAACCGGGTATCGACCTCGGATTTTTCACCCTGCGCTTCTATTCGCTGGCCTACCTGCTGGGCATCATCTTCGCCTATTGGCACCTGTCGAAGATGATAAAGGCGCCCGGCGCACCGCTGGCGCAAAACCATGCGGACGACCTGTTCTTCTGGTGCACGATCGGCGTAATTCTGGGCGGCAGGCTGGGCTATGCGACGTTCTACCAGCCGGAATTGTGGTTGACCCCGCTGGAAATCCTGAAGCTGTGGACCGGCGGGATGAGCTTCCATGGCGGGCTTGTCGGCGTGCTGGTCGCGATCGCCTATGTTTCGTGGCGCGGAAAGCTCAGCTTTCTGCGGGTATGCGATTATATCGCGGTCAACGTGCCGATGGGGATGCTGCTCGGCCGTCTCGCCAATTTCGTGAACGGAGAGCTGTGGGGACGCCAGACCGATGTCGCCTGGGGCATGATCTTCCCCGGCGGCGGCGAAGTGGTGCGTCATCCCAGCCAGCTTTACCAGGCGACGTTCGAAGGGCTGGTCCTGCTGGTCATCCTGCTGTTGCTGTTCTGGCAGACCCGCGCGCGCTGGCGGCCCGGCCTGCTGGTCGGCGTGTTCACGCTGGGCATGGGGCTGGCGCGTTTCTTCAACGAATTCTTCCGCCAACCGGACGAACAGCTTGCCGATTTCGCCGCGCGTACCGGCCTGTCGATGGGCCAGTGGCTGACCATTCCGCTGATCCTGATCGGCCTGTTCTTCGTCGTGCGCGCCTTCATGAAGCCTGCAATGGGCGCCGCGCGGCCTGCCAAGCAGGCAGCCTGACGCTGCTAGAAAGCGGGCAGGCAGGCAGGCATGGCAGGGAGCAGCGAAGAGACAGGCGATCTGGGCGCAATCTTCCGCCGCCTGATCCGCAATACCGGCCCCATTTCGCTCACCCAGTACATGGGCGAAAGCAATGCCCGCTATTACGCCTCGCGCGATCCGCTGGGGCGGGCGGGCGATTTCGTCACCGCTCCGGAAATCAGCCAGATGTTCGGCGAACTGATCGGCCTGTGGCTCGCCGATATCTGGATACAGTCGGGGCGCGAATATCCGGTCCATTACGTGGAACTGGGAGCGGGCCGCGGCACGCTGGCCAAGGACGCGCTTCGCGCCATGCGCCGGTACGGGCTGGAGCCGGCGGTCCATTTCGTGGAAGGTTCGTCGTCACTCAAGGAACTGCAGCAGGAGGCCGTGCCCGGCGCGCTGTGGCATGACGACCTGTCCACCCTGCCGGCGGACGATCCCCTGCTTGTGGTCGGCAACGAGTTTCTCGACGCGCTGCCCATTCGCCAGATGGTGAAGACGGCGAGCGGCTGGCGAGAGCGGGAAATCGGCCTGGAGGGGGACGATTTCGTCTTCGTGGCAGGCCAGCGCCCGATGGATGTCGCCGTGCCGGAGGACTGGCGCGCAAGCGAGGATCAGACGATCCTGGAAACATCCCCGGCGCAGGCAGCGGTGATGTACGAACTGGCCGGAAGGCTGGCAGAGCAGGGCGGGGCCGCGCTGCTGGTCGACTACGGGCATTTGAGCCTGCAGGCTGGTTCGACATTGCAGGCCGTGAAGGACCACCGGAAGGTCGACCCGCTGGCCCATCCCGGCAGCGCGGACCTGACGGCGCTGGTCGAATTCGGAACGCTGGCCCGTATCGCCCAGTCGCGCGATGTCCGCTGGATCGGGACCGTGGAGCAGGGCGCATGGTTGCAGGCGCTCGGCATCGATGCGCGTACGCGGGCGCTGTGCAAGGCCGCGCCCCACCTCGCGGACGATATCCGCACGGCGCGCGGCAGGTTGGTGGAACCGGACCAGATGGGCAGCCTGTTCAAGGTGATGGGCCTGGCCGGCCGCGGCTGGCACGGCGGGGCCGGCTTCGCGTAGCAGGGCGGCCGAGCGCCTCTCCGGTTCGGCGCAGGTTCACGCGTCGGCTGGCACCTTGGCGCCACGTTACGCGTTGAAGCCCCGACGCAGTTCCGAAATGGAGAGAACCGCAATGCCGCACCGCTTCCTGTTTGCCGCCATGGCCGCCGGCGCCGCTGCCATCGCCGCACCTGCCGCCGCCGCCGATCCGATTACCGGCAAGTGGGTGACGGAGGAACGCGACGCCGTCGTCACCGTCGGCAAGTGCGGCACAACCTATTGCGGGCGGCTGAGCAAGTATCTCGTCACGCCCGAAGGCGGCGCGGACCAGCGCGATATCTACAATCCCGATCCGAAATTGCGCAAACGCAAGCTGCTGGGCTCGGCCCTGCTGTCGGGTTTCCGCGAGGACGGCGATGTCTGGCGCGGCACGATCTACGACCCGCGCAACGGGAAGAGCTATCGCAGCGTGGTCCGCCGGAAGAGCGCGAACGTGCTGGAAGTGAAGGGCTGTATCGGTCCGTTCTGCCAGACCCAGCTCTGGCGCAAGGCAGGGTAGGACTGCTGCGCAGCTTCAGGGCTGCGGTGCCGGCTCGAGATTCCGGGCAAGTTCGCGCGCTGCCTCGGCCGGAGTGCGCTTTTTCGCATCGGTCCGGTCGACCGACAGATTGGCCGCGCGCATGGCCTCCACGTCTATCGCGCCCACCAGCGGGCTTATCGCCTCCACCAGCGCAGGATCGGTTTTCGCCTCCGGGCTTAGCAGGATGATCGCGTCGTAGTTGGGGAAGGCGCCGCTGGGATCGTCCAGGATCGTCAGGTCATCCGCCGCGATCCTACCGTCGGAGGTATAGGCCCCGATCACGTCGGCCTCGCCCGATTGCAGGGCATTGTACATGAAAGTGGGCGAGAAATTGCGGGTGGCAGCAAATTGCAGGCCATAGGTATCGCGCACCGCGATCCATTCGGGCCGTTCGAAGAACTCGGGATCGCCGCCGATCGTCATCTGCCGCGACGCCCCCGCAAGATCGGCAATGGAGGCGATGCCGCGCGCCTCTGCCAGGTCGCTGCGCAGCGCCAGGCCATAGGCGTTCTCGAACCCCAGTCGGCCCAGCACTTCCACCCCGCTCGTCTCCGTCTCCCACGCCGCGATTTCGCGCAGCATGGTGTCGCGGTCGGGATTGTCGGTGCGGTTCATCTGGTTGGCCCAGATGGTGCCGGTGTAGTCGACCAGCACGTCGATCTCGCCGCTGGACACAGCGCTGTGCGCGACGGCGGAACCCAGCCCGTCGCGGTAGGATACGCTGAAGCCTTCGCTTTCCAGCCGCTGGCCGATCAGGCGGGCAAGGATGTATTGCTCGGAAAATCTCTTCGCCCCTATCGTCACGCTGTCGTCGTCCTGCGACCCGCCGAACAGGGCCGCGCCAAGCAGCACCCAGGCAGAAGCCGCGATCCCCAGCAGGGCGATGCCGATCCCGCTCCACACGAACAGCCGCTTCCCTTGCGCGAATCCGCGCTCGACCAGGCCCAGCAGCCCATCGGCGACCAGCGCCAGCCCGGCGGAGGCAAGGCAGCCTGCCAGTACCAGCGTCCAGTTCTGGGTCTGCAGCCCGGCGAAGATCGGGTCCCCCAGCGATGGCTGGCCGATGGTCGTCGACAGGGTGGCGGCGCCGATGGTCCAGACCGCGGCGGTGCGGATCCCGGCCATGACATAGGGCGCGGCGAGCGGGGCCTCCACCAGCCGCAATTTCTGCCAGCCGGTCATGCCGACACCGTCCGCCGCCTCCAGCACGCCGGGGGCCATATGTTCGCGCGCGGTGACCGCGTTCCTCAGGATCGGCAGCAGGGCATAGAGCGCAAGGGCCAGCAGCGCGGGCAGGAAGCCGAGCGTGGGGAGGCCTTCGCCGAACACGGCGCGGAGCGAAAGGAGGATGGGGAAGAACAGGGCCAGCAGGGCCAGCGCGGGCACGGTCTGGACGAGGCTTGCAAAGCCCAGCGACAGGCGCGCAATCGCGGCGTTGCGGCTGGCCCACACCGCCAGCGGCAGGGCAACGAGAATGCCCAAAGCAATGGCGCAGGCGGCCAGCACGACATGGGCGGCCAGCTTGTCCCCGAGGGTGGTCAGCGCGGCAAGCACGTCACCCACTTTCCAGCTCCGCCAGCCGCTCTGCCTGGTGCCGCGGCACGGCAACCAGTTGCTGCGCCGCGTCCCCGCCCTTGCCGGCGAGCAGCGAGCGAGGCGTTTCGTCGGCGACGATGCGGCCCGCTTCCATCACCAGCACCCGGTCGGCCAGCAGCAGGGCCTCTGCCATGTCGTGCGTGACCATGACCGTGGTGAGGCCCAGATGCGCATGGAGGGCGCGCACCCGTTCTCCCAGCGCGTCGCGCGTGACGGGGTCGAGCGCGCCAAAGGGTTCGTCCATCAGCAGCAGTTCGGGGTTTCCGGCCAGCGCGCGCGCCACGCCGATGCGCTGGCGCTGCCCGCCCGACAGTTCGGACGGCATCCGCCCGGCATAGCCTGCGTCCAGTTCCACCATGTCCAGCAATTCGCCGATCCGATCCTGGCCAAGCCTGGCCCCGGCCAGCCTGGGGCCGATGCCGATATTGCGGGCGACATCCATGTGCGGGAACAGGCCGATCGACTGGAAGACATAGCCGATCCTGCGGCGCAGGGCCGGGGCAGGCAGGCCGGAGACGTCCTCGCCGCCCAGCAGGACGCGGCCCGATGTCGGTTCGACCAGCCGGTTGACCGTTTTAAGCAGGGTCGACTTGCCCGATCCCGATGCGCCGACCAGTGCGACGAAGGCGCCATGCGCGATGTCCAGCGTTACGGTATCGACCGCGACGACGGCGTCATAGCATTTGCGGACAGCATCGAACCGGAGGAAGGCAGGCCCTTCGCTCAAATCGCCAGCGATTTGGCAGGGATGGACAGGCGCACTTTCAGGCCGTCCTTGCCCCACTCGCGCTCCATCGATCCGTCCAGCTGCGACTTGACGCTCATGTCGAGCAGGGTGGAGCCGAAACCGCTGCGTTCGGGCACCTTGCCGCCCGGCGCGCCGGTCTCGTTCCAGTCGATCAGCACGGTATCGCCGCGTTCCGCCAGCGAAATGGTGACGCGCCCTTCCTCACGCGAAAGCGCGCCGTATTTCGCAGAATTGGTTGCCAGTTCGTGGAAGATCAGGGCCAGCGGGGTTGCCGCCCGCTTGCCCAGTTTGACCGTCACGCCGGACACCTCGACCTGCTTGCCTTCGCCAATGCCATAGGGGGCCATCAGCACGTTCAGCAGGCCGCGCAGTTCGTTGCCCTTCTCGCTGCCCAGCGGGCGAACGAAGTCGTGCGCCCGGCCCAGCGCGCGGATCGCTTCGCCCAGTTCCTCGGCAAAGTCCTTCAGTTCGGGCCGGTTGCGCGCACGCAGCAGGACGAGGCCGGATACGACGGCGAAGATGTTCTTGATCCGGTGCGACAATTCGCGGGCCAGCAGGTCCCGGCTTTCCGACAGGCGGTGGCCGTCGTCGATATCGGTCAGCGTGCCGAACCACTGCGTCACATCGCCCGCGCTGTCATGTACGGGGACGCCGCGACCGATCATCCAGCGCCACGTCCCATCGGAGCGGCGGACCCGGAATTCCTGTTCGAAGGGCTGGCCGCTCGCCAGCGCTTCGTCCCACGCATCGACATAGGCCTCCTGGTCGTCCGAATGAAAGACGGAGCGTGCTGTCTCGTTGTCGGGCGGCGTGCTGTGGTCCAGCCCGGTATATTCGTACCAGCGCTGGTTGAAGAAATCGACTTCCCCTTCCGCATTGGCGGCCCATGCGATGTCGGGAATGGAATCGGCCAATGCGCCCAGCTTTTCCTGGCTGCGCTGCAATTCGGCATCGCGCACGAGGTCGCGCCTGCGCGCATGGAGCCGCCGCATGACGGCATCGCGCAGAACCTTCAGGCCCTGCTCCTGAATTTCGGTCAGGCCGTCGGGGCGCGGGGTGCTGTCGAAAATGCACAGCGCGCCCACCGGCGCACCTTCGCTGGTGATCAGCGGAGCGCCTGCGTAGAACCGGATCTTCGGCGCGCCTGTGACCAGCGCGTTGTCGGCGAAGCGGGGATCTTCCTTCGCATCTGGCACGACCATGATCGTATCGCCCAGCATGGCATGACCGCAGAAGCTGACCGAGCGATCCGTTTCGCGTTCCTCTATCCCGTCGCGGGCGAGGAACCACTGTCGCCGTTCCTCCAGGATGGAGACGGTGGATGTGGGGGCATCGCACAGTTTTGCGGCAAACCGCACGATTCGCTGAAGCTCGTCGTCATCCTCCAGCACGTCGAGCCCGAACCCCGCCAGGAGCGGCAGGCGCACGGCATCCTCCTGTTTTGCAGGATCGGGCGCCGTATCTTGCGGCCACGGTGCGGTCGGTATCATCATCACGCCTGAAGAATCCTTCATTCATCGCGGCATACAGGATTGGCGGTAATGGGCAAGATGCCCCGATTGATCCTTATAAAAAGCTTCGCGATTTTAACAAGTTATCCTTTGATAATGGCGCGAGGTTTGCGCGCGCTGCGTGCCTTGCTATGCGCAGGCGCAACAAACACGGCCATCGTCATGGCCGGTATCCCCAGGAGAGACCATGCGCGCGACCCCCGATTTCGATTTCCAGCTCGGCGAAACCGCCGACATGATCCGCGAGACCACAGGCCGCTTCGCCGACGAGGTCATCGCCCCGCTGGCGGAGAAGATCGACCGCGAGGACTGGTTCCCGCGCGAATTGTGGGAGCAGATGGGCGAGCTGGGCCTGCACGGCATCACGGTCGAGGAAGAGTTCGGAGGGCTTGGGCTCGGCTATCTCGAGCACGTGATCGCGTGCGAGGAAATCGGCCGCGTCAGCGCGTCGGTCGCGCTCAGCTACGGCGCGCATTCCAACCTGTGCATCAACCAGATCCGCCGTTGGGGCAATGACGAGCAGAAGCGCAAATACCTGCCCAAACTCATCAGCGGCGAACATGTCGGCAGCCTCGCCATGTCGGAAGCGGCTGCAGGGTCCGACGTAGTCTCGATGAAGCTGAAGGCGCAAGGCGTGCAGGGCGGCTACCTCCTGAATGGTACCAAGTTCTGGATCACCAATGCGCCCGAGGCGGACACGCTGGTCGTCTATGCCAAGACCGATCCCGAGGGCGGGTCGAAAGGCATCACGGCCTTCCTGATCGAGAAGGGCATGAAGGGCTTCTCCATCGGCCAGAAGATCGAGAAAATGGGCAATCGCGGCTCTCCCACGGCAGAGCTGGTGTTCGACGATTGCGAGGTGCCGGAGGAGAACGTGATGGGCCCGCTGCATGGCGGCGTCGCGGTGCTGATGAGTGGTCTCGATTACGAGCGCATCGTGCTGTCGGGCGGCCCGCTGGGGCTGATGCAGGGCTGCCTCGACACAGTCCTGCCCTATGTCCGCGAGCGCAAGCAGTTCGGCAAGCCCATCGGCAGCTTCCAGCTGATGCAGGCCAAGGTGGCGGACATGTATGTCAGCCTCCAGCAGGCGCGCAGCTATGTCTATAACGTCGCGAAGGCAGCGGATGCCGGGCAGACGACGCGGTTCGATGCGGCAGGCGCGCTGCTCAACGCGTCGGAACGCGCGGTCGAGCTGTCGAACCAGGCGGTGCAGGCGCTGGGCGGGGCGGGCTACACCACCGACTGGCCGGTCGAACGGTTCTATCGCGATGCAAAGCTGCTCGACATCGGCGCGGGCACGAACGAGATCCGCCGCATGCTGATCGGCCGCGAACTGATCGGGGCGGCGGGGTGAGCGCACCCGTTCTCACCTCGACGCTCGATCGCGAGGCACCCGATGCCAAGGCGCGTTTCGAGCACAATAAGTCGCTGGCAGCCGACCTGCGCTTCACCGTCGCAGCTGCGGCTCTGGGTGGCTCGGAAGGCAGCCGTGAGCGGCATGTCGGGCGAGGCAAGCTGTTGCCGCGCGAGCGCGTCGAGCGGTTGCTCGATCCTGGCAGTCCTTTCCTCGAGATCGGCCAGCTTGCCGCAAATGGCATGTACGGCAAGGACGAGATCAACGGTGCGGGGCTGATCGCGGGGGTCGGGCGCGTGTCGGGGCGGCAGGTCATGATCGTGTGCAACGATGCCACGGTGAAGGGCGGCACCTACTATCCGATGACGGTCAAGAAGCATCTGCGCGCACAGGAGATTGCGCAGGAGAACCGGCTGCCCTGCATCTATCTCGTCGACAGTGGCGGGGCGAACCTGCCGCACCAGGCCGAGGTCTTTCCCGACCGCGACCATTTCGGGCGCATCTTCTTCAACCAGGCCAATATGAGCGCGCTCGGCATCCCGCAGATCGCCTGCGTGATGGGCAGCTGCACGGCGGGCGGGGCCTATGTGCCTGCCATGTCCGACGAGACGGTGATCGTGCGTAACCAGGGCACCATCTTCCTTGCCGGACCGCCACTGGTAAAGGCCGCGACGGGCGAGGAAATCAGCGCCGAGGACCTCGGCGGCGGCGACCTCCATGCCAAGAAATCGGGCGTGGTCGATCACCTCGCCGAGAACGACGAGCACGCGCTCACCATCGTGCGCGATATCGTCAGCCATCTAGGCGACAACCACGCGGCGGCGAAGGACATCGACCTGCACGACCCACGCCCGCCTAGGTTCGATGCCGACGACCTCTATGCGATCGTGCCCGAAGACGTGCGTGCGCCTTACGACGTGAAGGAAATCATCGCGCGGCTGGTCGACGGCAGCGAGTTTCACGAGTTCAAGCAGCATTACGGCAGCACGCTGGTCTGCGGCTTCGCCCACATCTGGGGCATGCCGGTGGCGATCCTCGCCAATAATGGCGTGCTGTTTTCCGAGAGCGCACAGAAGGGCGCGCATTTCATCGAGCTCGCGCAGCAACGCCGCATCCCGCTGCTGTTCCTGCAGAACATCTCGGGCTTCATGGTCGGCGGGAAATACGAGGCGGAAGGCATCGCCAAGCACGGCGCGAAGCTGGTGACGGCAGTGGCCACCGCCACCGTGCCCAAGGTCACCGTGGTGATCGGCGGCAGCTTCGGCGCGGGCAATTACGGCATGTGCGGCCGCGCCTATTCCCCGCGCTTCCTGTTCACCTGGCCCAATGCGCGGATCAGCGTGATGGGCGGCGAGCAGGCGGCATCCGTCCTCGCCACCGTCCACCGCGACGCGGATAGCTGGACCGAGGAGCAGGCCGAGGAGTTCAAGGCCCCGATCCGCCAGAAATACGAGGACGAGGGCAACCCCTATTACGCCACCGCCCGCCTGTGGGACGACGGCGTGATCGACCCGGCGCAGACCCGCGACGTGCTGGGACTCGCCTTCGCCGCGACGCTTGAGGCCCCCATTCCGGAGCGTCCGCAATTCGGCGTCTTCCGGATGTGATGGTCACTATTGTTGATTTTTTCGCGTCTAAAACGATAGTCGCGCTCGCTACGTTTGGAACGCTGTTCGCTCTCGGCCTTCAAGTTGCACGATACCTCTCGCGGCGAATCGATTGGATCTTCGCCAGAAGTTCGATCCTATTTGCCAATCGGTCTCGTAAGAATCTTTACTACTCGGCTATTGTTGGTCGTCGCTATCTCTATGACTCTTCCGGCCTCGCAAAGGCTTTGCATCACTATGTGAATATAGTGATGTTTGGATTGTTACCTACCTTCATGGGAGCGGCGTACCCTTTTTTGACTAGCTTGACTGTAAAGGTGATGGGGCCAAATCTATACTTGGATACACTGGAAGGGTTGCTTGCCGTTGGGCTGTTTTTTTCAGGGATGTGGATAATTTCGCGAGCCACTCTTACGCTCGTTACTCAACTTGAATGGATGGCGTACCCTGAGACAACCAGAAGTGAGTTTCTGCGTCGAGCATCGATTCTTCGAAGAAGGCTCCGCAAAAAATAGTTCGGCAGCTTGGACAAATTTTCGCATTCCCTATCGTAACTGCTAGGGCAGTGTTTCGGGGGAGAGAGAATGTCTGACAGGCCGCGCCGAAAGCCGTCGATCCTGTCGCGTATCGTGCGGCGCATTATCTGGTGGATCTATCGTTTCCAGGGCTGGAAAATCGATAGCGGGCTGCCCGATATTCCGAAATTCGTGATCGCGGGCGCGCCCCATACCTCGAACTGGGACTTCGTGTTCTTCACGGGCGCCACGGCGGAAGAAGGCATCGCACCCAGCTTCATGGGCAAGCACACGCTGTTCACCGGTTTCATGAAGAACTTCATGTATGACATGGGCGGCGTGCCCGTGGACCGGACGCGGCGCGCCAACTACGTCGAACAGGTGGCAGACGCGTTCGCTGCGGCGGACCACCTCGCCCTCGTCATAGCGGCGGAGGGCACCCGCTCGTCAGACGGGGAATGGAAATCGGGGTTCTGGCATATCGCGCGCGCCGCCGAGGTGCCGGTCGTGGTGGCATGGGTATCGTGGGACAGCCGCACCCTGGGCTTCAGCGAACCGATCTGGCCCCGCGACGATTATGCTGCGGACCTTGGCCGGATTGCCGACTTCCTACGGTCGAAGCGCCCCGAATACGAGCGCTACAAGGTGCTGGAGGCGCAGGCCGAACGCTTGAGGATAGAAGGGGAGACGACATGATCGATGCGCTGCTGCTGAATGCCGCGATACTGGTGGGGATCGTGCTGGTCCTGTGGGCCCTGTCCGTCGCAATCGACGACGTGTCGTTCATCGACGCCTTCTGGGGCGCCGGGATGGCGGTCATGGCCATTACCAGCTGGCTCCAATTGCCGGACCGCGGACCTGCGGCGAACCTCCTGCTCGCCATGACCTGCGCATGGGGCTTTCGCCTCGGCATCTATCTCTTCGCGCGCTGGTGGAAGGACGGGGAAGACCAGCGATACAAGCGCATGATGCGAAAGGCGCGCGAGAAAGGACGCGCCGCCTTCGCCCTGTCGGCCCTGTTCAAGATATGGCTGGGGCAGGCGCTGCTGCTGTTCCTGGTGTCCAGCCCGGCACAGGTCGGCATCCTCGCCGCCGGGAACGACAGCGGGATTACCGGCCTCGCATGGGCAGGCCTTGCCCTGTTCCTGGTCGGCATCTTCTTCGAATGGGTCGGGGACTGGCAATTGCAGCGGTTCAAGTCGAACCGCGACAACGAGGGCGAAATCCTCGATACCGGCCTGTGGCGCTACACCCGGCATCCGAACTATTTCGGCGACGCCTGCGCGTGGTGGGGTATCTGGCTGGTGACCGCCTCGGTTGGCTGGGAATGGGCGCTCTACACGATTGCCGGTCCGATCTTCCTGACCTTCACCCTGACGAAGTGGTCGGGCGCCGCCCTGCTGGAAAGCGGCATGAAGAAGAAGCGCGGCGGGAAGTACGAAGACTACATCGAACGGACCAGCGCCTTCATCCCGTGGCCTCCGAAGGAAGCAGGCTGAGCTTTTCCTGTGCATCCACTTTCGCACGGTTTGCCTGAAACTTTGGGCCCGGCTGGCCGTTGGTCAGGCAATCACTTGCAACAGAGGATACCTGAATGAAAACCCTGACACGCCTTGGCCTTGCCGCCCCGCTCGCCCTTGCCCTTGCCGCATGCGGCGGCGCCGAAACGGACGAGCGGGTGGTCGATGACGGCACGACTGCCGGCGTCGATGTCGATGTTCCGGAAGTGGACGTCGAATATCCCGAAGTGCCCGTCGATGCGCGTGGCACCGTCGATTACCAGCGCACCTACACCAATGCGGACAGCGCAGGCGGCGCGTCCTCGATCACGCTCGGCGCGAACGACAGCTATACCATGGTCGGCGCCGACGGGACGGAGACGACCGGCACGTTCAACTGGTATTCGGACAACAGCCGCATCCTGATCCGCGAGAACGGCGAAAGCCAGGTCTACGCGGTCGCCGATGGCGCGCTCTACCGCCTGGCGGACGAGAATGCCGATCCCAATGGCGCACGCGATGCCGGCACGACCTACATGGCCGCCCAGTAAGCGGGCGCCGCTCCTTTCGGGGAGACGGTAGAAAGGGCCGCCGGTTCGTTCCGGCGGCCCTTTTCTTATGCCGCATCGCCGCCTAGATCGGCGGCATGACAGAGGATGGACAATGAACGCGCCGATGAACGATGCAGGCGAGCGCGCGCACCTGGTCGCGCAGGCGCTGGAACTGACGCGGACGGAAGGCAAGGTAGTGACCCGCGCCGATCTTGCCCGGGCAACGGGTTCTTCCCGCAGCAAGATCGACCGGTCCTTCCCGGAAGAGGACATGCTGTTCGACGGCGTGGCGGAGGCGTTCTACCAGCCCCAGATAGAGGTCATGGAGAAGGTCGTCGACAGCGATCTGCCACCGCGCCGCAAGCTCTATGAATTCATCGCCCGCCGCTACCTGATGCTGCGCGACGATTTCCGCCGCGATCCGGCCGGTTTCCGCGCCTTGTGCGAAGCGGGCTCGGACGCGGCCGAGCGAGTCAGAGGCTATGTCGACCTTGCCGACCATTACCTCGCCATGATCGTTGCCGAGGCTCAGGGCGAAGGTGCTCTGCCCGGCCTCAAGATCGACGAGGCGCTTTCGGTCATCAACCAGATGGTGCTGTGCTATACCATGCCCGACATGATCGCCCTGATCGACCAGCGGCTGAGCGAGCGGAAGCTGGCCCGGATCGTCGACACGATCTTCGACGGCCTGTCCGGCAGGGATGGCGGCGCGGCGCCTGTCGCGGGACTGCGCGCGGCGGACTGAGCCGCCGCGACTGGTGCGCCCGGGGCCTAGAGGTCCTGCGCCGCGGCCCAGGCCGATGCCCACGCCCACTGGAAATTGTAGCCGCCCAGCCAGCCGGTGACGTCCACCGCCTCGCCGATGGCATAAAGGCCGGGCACCGATTTCGCCTCCATCGTGCGGGACGACAATTCGCCGGTGCTGATGCCGCCTGCGGTCACTTCCGCCTTGGCATAGCCTTCCGTGCCGTTCGGCATGAATTGCCAGCGTTTCAGCCTCTCGCCCGCCTGGCGTAGTGCCTTGTCCGAAAGGCCCTGCAGCGGGCCGGACAGGCCCAGCCGTTCGGCCAGCACGCGGGCGAGGCGTTCCGGCAGGTGTTCGCGAAAGAGCGCCGCGATATCGGTCTGGCTGGCCTGCTGCTTGCGCTCCAGCAGCCAGTCCGCGCGTTCGTCCGGGAAGAAATCGACCGCCACCGGCTCGCCGTGCTGCCAGTAGCTGGAGGCCTGCAGCATGGCCGGGCCGGACAGGCCGCGATGGGTCAGCAGCGCCGCCTCGCGAAACGACGCGCCGGTCTTGCCCTTGCCGGCAGAGGCGACGACCTCGGCGGATACGCCCGACAATTCGCGGAACAGCACGTCTTCCCCGCCGAGGGTAAAGGGCACGAGGGCGGGTCGGGGCTGCACGATCTTCAGCCCGAACCGCCGCGCCAGGGTGTAGGCAAAATCGCTCGCCCCCATCTTCGGGATGGACGGTCCGCCGGTGGCGATGACCAGACGGTCCGCGGTCAGCGCGCGGCCATTCGCCATGACCGCGAACCGTCCGCCGTCCTGCACCACCTCGGTGACGTCCTGCCCGGTCATGATCTCGGCCGCGCCGCCATCCTTTGCCGCACCGCATTCGGCCATCAGCATGTCGACGATCTGTTTCGACGGGCCGTCGCAGAACAGCTGGCCCAGCGTCTTTTCATGCCAGGCGATCCCGTGCGCTTCCACAAGCGCCAGGAAGTCGCGCGGGCGATAGCGGCTGAGCGCGGATTTCGCAAAGTGCGGATTGGCCGACAGGTAATGCTGCGGGCCTGCGCCGATATTAGTGAAATTGCACCGGCCTCCGCCGGAGATCAGGATCTTGCGGCCGACCTTGTCCGCTTTCTCCAGCACGGCGACGCGGCGCCCGCGCTGGGCCGCCTGCGCGGCGCAGAACAGGCCTGCCGCGCCTCCGCCCAGGATGATGGCATCGTAGGACATGGCCCGGCTGCGCTCAGCGATCCCCGGGTTCCAGCGGTACGGAATGGACCTCGCCGTTGGACAGTTCGCGATATTCGCGCAGCACTGTCCAGCCGGCAATGAACAGTCCGGCGACCAGCGGGCCGATCACGATGCCCGACAGACCGAACGTGGCCAGCCCGCCCAGCGTCGTCAGCAGGACCACCCAGTCGGGAATCCCCGTGTCGCGCCCCACCAGGATCGGGCGCAGCAGATTGTCCGCCATGCCGATCACGAACACGCCGGAGGCCAGCACGACCAACCCCTCCCAGATGCTGCCCGTGGCCAATAGCCAGATGGCCGCCGGGCCCCACACGATGGCGGGACCGATGGCCGGCAGCAGCGAGAACATGCCCATCAGCACCGCGAACAGGACGACGGACGGAAGGCCCACGATCCAGAAGGTCAGCCCGCCGAGAATGCCCTGCACTATGCCGACGACAAACGTGCCCTTGATTGTCGCGCGCACGATGTTGAGGAAGCGCTCGCCCAGCCGCTCTGCAATGTCGTGATCGACCGGCATGGCGCGCAGGATTTCTCCGCCCAGCCGCGTGCCGTCGCGCAGCAGGAAATACATGACATACAGCATGACGCCGAGCGCGAGGAACCAGCCGAGCGCGCTGCCGCCGATGGACACGGCCTGCCGCGCAATCAGCCCGGCGCTTTCCGCGACCAGTTGCTGCAGGCGGTCCTGGATTTCGGCGAGATTGGTCAGGCCGCTGCTTTCCAGCTGGGCCTGCATTCCTTCGGGCAGGGCTGCGATGATGTCGCGGAACCAGCCGACGATGTCGATGCGCCCTTCGCGAAAGGCGACGACGATGCGCGCCGCCTCGCGCACGACGACGCTGCCGACCCACAGCGCCGGTAACAGCACGGCAAACAGGATGACCACCAGCGCTGCCGCCGCCGCGCGGTTCGGATAGGTCGGCATTCGGGCCAGCATCCAGTCGTAGAGCGGGCGGAAGATGATCGCCGCCATCGCCGCCCACAGCAGGGGCGAGATGAACGGCCAGACGATATAGACCAGGCCCGCCGTCAGCAGGAGCAGCAGCAGGACGAAGCCGCCCTGTTCGATATCGATGATGCGTTCGCGGTGGTTCATGGCCGTCTCTTCACTCTGCGCGGCGTCCAGTCGCTGGGGGTCCGCCGGTCCGACAATGCATAGCGCAGGCTGGCCCCGATCATGAGCGCGGCCAGCGCGATGATGCCGATGGCCCAGACCCAGTGCGGCAGCAGCAAGGCAGCCTCCAGCTGGCCGGTGTCGGACAGCATCGTGCCGCCTCCGATATCGGCCTGTTCCATCAGCAGGTAATCCCACTGCGCGAACATGGACAGCGCCGCCTGCAGGCCCAGCAATTGCAGGGCGAAACGGTCGAGCCACGGCGTGCCTTTCAGACCGATCGCGACGAGGGCGGTCGCAATCAGCGGTAGGACAATCCAGCCGGTCAACCCGTCGACCCAGATGACGGTCGACAACGCGATGGCAGCGGCCAGCAGGAACAGGGCCGGTTTCCACGCGCGCGGATGGGCCGAGGCGATGATCAGCAGGGAACCGATAATGGCGGGGCCGATGGGACCGGCCGCGCTGATGGCCGCTTCCTTCAGCCGCGTGCCGCGCAGGGGGCCGTAGGATTCGGCAACCCCCGACCCGTCGGGGAAAAGGACCAGCCGCTCGAAATCGTAACCCACCATGACCGCCGCCATGCCGTGGCCCATTTCATGGAACCAGGTCGACAGGATCATGAAGGGGTAGAGCACCAGATTGCCGAGCGGCAGCAGCGGCAGCACGATCAGGATCGCGCCCGCCAGAACCAGCGCCTTGATATGCTCTTCCCGAGAATGGATGGCCGGCGTCAGGCCCACATTCGTCCCGCAGGATCAGACATCCAGGTTCGCCACGTTCAGCGCATTGTCCTGGATGAATTCGCGGCGCGGTTCGACAACGTCGCCCATCAGGCGGGTGAAGATCTCGTCGGTCACGTCGGCATCCTCGACCTTCACCTGCAGCAGCACGCGGTGATCGGGATCGAGCGTGGTCTCCCACAGCTGCTCCGCGTTCATCTCGCCCAGACCCTTGTAGCGGGCGATGGACAGGCCCTTGCGGCCCGCGGCCAGCACGGCATCGAGCAGCTGCGTCGGGCGCGTGATGGCATCGTCGTCGGTGAAGGACGGGCTTTCACTGTCGACTTCTTCGTTGCTTTCGGGATCGGGAGCGGCGGTTTCCCCGCTGGAAGACCGCACGAGGCGCGCAGCGGTGTCGTAGTTGTCCGCTTGCTCCTGAGCGACGGCGTGCAGCTTGCGCGCCTCGGCGCTGTCGAGGAACTTCGCCTCGATCAGGTGGACGTCGGTCACGCCGCGCCAAAGGCGTTCGAACCGCACCCCGCCGTCATCGGTCACCGAGGCGGTCCATTCCGCCTCCAGATCGCCCATGTTCAGGCGCCGTGCGGCCTTTTCCATCGCTGCGGCACTGGCCGTGCCTTCGGGGTCGAGGACGCCGGCGAGCGCCATTTCCTCAATGATCTTGTCGCTGTACTTGCGCGGGGCGAAGGCGATCAAATTGCGCATCCTCAGGCCGTGCTCGACCAGCGCGCGCAGGTCGTCCCCGGCGCGCTGCGTGCTGCCGTCGTCCAGCATGCGCCCCTGCAGGCCGCCGTCGATCAGGTAACGGTCCAGCTCGCGGTCGTCCTTCAGATAGACTTCGCTGCGGCCCTTGGCGACCTTGTAGAGCGGCGGTTGAGCGATGAAAAGATGCCCGGCCTTCACGATGTCCGGCATTTGCCGGTGGAAGAAGGTCAGCAGCAACGTGCGGATATGCGCGCCGTCGACATCGGCGTCGGTCATGATCACGATCTTGTGATAGCGCAGCTTTTCAAGGTTGAATTCGTCGCGCAGGCCGGTCCCCATCGCCTGGATCAGCGTGCCCACTTCCTTGGACGAGATGATCCGGTCGAACCGGGCGCGTTCCACGTTCAGGATCTTGCCCTTGAGCGGAAGGATGGCCTGCGTCTTGCGGTCGCGGGCCTGCTTCGCGCTGCCCCCTGCCGAATCGCCCTCCACCAGGAACAGCTCGCAATTGGCGGGATTGCGGTCCTGGCAATCGGCCAGCTTGCCGGGCAGGCTGGCGACACTCATCGCGCCCTTGCGGCTCATCTCGCGGGCGCGGCGCGCAGCCTCGCGGGCGGCAGCGGCGTCGATGATCTTCTGGATAATGGCCTTCGCGTCGGCCGGGTTTTCCTCCAGCCATTCGGTCATTTTCTCGCCCATCAGCGATTCCAGCGGCTGGCGCACTTCGGAAGAGACCAGCTTGTCCTTCGTCTGGCTGCCGAACTTGGGATCGGGCAGCTTGACGCTGACGATGGCGGTCAGGCCTTCGCGCATGTCCTCGCCCGACAGGCTGACCTTTTCCTTCTTCATCAGCCCGCTGGTGGTCGCATAATTGTTCAGCGTGCGGGTCAGCGCGGAGCGGAAGGCCGCGAGGTGCGTACCGCCATCGCGCTGCGGAATATTGTTCGTGAAGGTGAGGACGTTCTCGTAATAGCTGTCGTTCCATTCCAGCGCGACGTCGATACCGATGCCGTCCTTCTCCGCGGAAACGGAGATCGGCTCGGAAATCAGCGGCTGCTTGTTGCGGTCGAGATATTTGACGAAGGCCGCGATGCCGCCTTCGTAGAACAGGTCGTGCTCCAGCGCTTCCTCGGGCCGGTTGTCGCGCAGCAGTATGCGCACGCCGGAATTGAGGAAGGCCAGCTCGCGGTACCGGTGCTCCAGCTTGTCGAAATCGAACTCGGTCACGTTCTTGAACGTGTCGTGGCTCGGCATGAAGGTGACGCGGGTCCCCTTCTTGAAGCCATTGTCGTCGGGGTTCTGTTCAACCTTCGGGGCATCGCCGGTGACTTCGAGGCTCTTTACCGCGTCGCCGTCCTCGAACCGCATCTCGTGGACCTTGCCGTCGCGCCAGATGGTTAGTTCCAGCCATTGCGACAGGGCGTTCACCACCGACACGCCCACGCCGTGCAGACCGCCCGACACCTTGTAGGCATTGTCGTCGGAGGTGTTCTCGAACTTCCCGCCGGCGTGCAGCTGGGTCATGATAACCTCCGCCGCCGACACGCCTTCTTCCTTGTGCATGTCGACCGGGATGCCGCGGCCATTGTCCTCGACCGAGACGCTGCCATCGGGGTTGAGCTCGATCAGCACCAGGTCGCAGTGACCGGCCAGCGCCTCGTCGATGGCGTTGTCCGACACCTCGAACACCATGTGGTGCAGGCCGCTGCCGTCGTCGGTGTCGCCGATATACATGCCGGGCCGCTTGCGCACGGCGTCCAGCCCTTTCAGAACCTTGATGGAATCGGCGCCGTATTCGCCCATCCGCTTCGCCCCGTTATCGGGAGTGGCGGCTGCGTTTTCCGGCTGCTGGGAAGTGTTTTCGTCCATCCCCTGCATATAGTCGCAGACGGGCGGAATCCCAAGCAATAGGCGGCATTTTGCCAGCTATTTTCCACCGCCCGAATTTCCCCCTGCCTGCAACCCTTTCGCGGGGCCGTGCGTTCGCGCTTCATGGTAATGATGCTGGTCGTGGTGGGGGTGGTGTCGGGCGCGCTGGTCGCCGGGGCGGCATGGGGCGTCTTCGGGCGGATGAAGCCTGCCACGGAAGGGTTCCTGATCGCGCTGGCGGGCGGGGCGTTGCTGGTATCCGTGGTGAGCGAGCTGGTCGAACCCAGTATCGAGGCAGGCTCCGTCTGGATCGCGATGGCCGGGCTTGCCGCAGGCGCAATCGTGTTTTCGCTGCTCGACTATTTCGTCGACGAGAAATGGGGCAGCGATTCAGGCGGCGGCCTGCTGGCGGCCATTACACTGGACGGTGTGCCGGAGAACCTGGCGCTGGGCGTCGCGCTGATCGGCGCTGGCCCGGCGGAAGTCGCAGCGCTCGCCGGGTCCATCCTGCTCTCCAACCTGCCCGAGGCGGCCGGCGGCGCACGGGAAATGGCGAGCGGAGGGCGTTCGCGCGGGCGGGTCATCGCCCTGTGGATCGCGACCGCTATGCTCCTGTCCGCAGCAGCCGTCGTGGGGAATGTCGCCCTTGCCGGTGCGGGCGACGAAACGCTGGCCGCCATCCGCTGCTTTGCCGCAGGGGCGGTGGTCGCCAGCCTCGCGACGGAGGTGTTTCCCAAGGCCTTCCGCGAAGACCGGCACTGGGCCGGCGTCGCGACGGCGCTGGGGGTAATCCTCGCCTTCGCCCTCGGCTCCCTTTCCGGAGGCTGAGGCGGCGCAAGGCCTGCGTGCTCTCGACACGGGGTCGGTGCGCCCTAAAAGAAAGCGCATGACCGATCACGACATCGCCGGACAGGCATTCCTCGAAAAGCCCTTCCATTCCTTCAGCGAAATGCTGGGTTTCTGGGTCAGACGCCAGCCGGACGCGATTGCCCTGCGCGATACCTCGGCAGAGCTGAGCTGGTCCGCGATGCATGCCCTGATAGAACGCATTGCAGCGCGCCTGGTCGAAACCGGCCTGGAGCGCGGGCAGTCGGTCGCCATCCTCGGCACGTCGGGCGTTCCCTATGCGCTCGTCTTCCTCGCCGCGGTGCGCGCGGGCGGGGTGGCGGCCCCGCTCACCACCAGCGCCAGCCCGCAGCAGCTGGAGGGCATGGCCAGCGATTCGGGCGCGGCGCACCTGTTCATCGACCGGGCCAAGCTTGGTGAACTGGGCGAGGATTTCATGCCCGGCCTGCAGCGCATCGTGCTGGACGAGGAACTGGACGCCTGGATGGCGCCCGAAGGGACTGCGGCCCCGCCAGTCACGCCGGAGAAATCGGACCCCTTCAACATCATCTATTCCAGCGGCACGACCGGTACGCCGAAGGGGATCGTTCATTCGCACGCCATGCGCTGGACGCAGTTCGCGGCTACGGGTCTGTCCTACCTGAAGGCCGGCGTCGATCCCGTCAGCCTTGCCTCCACGCCGCTTTATTCCAACACCACCATGGTCGCCTTCCTCCCCATCCTGCTGGCCGGCGGGACGGTGAACATCATGGGCAAGTTCAAGACGGTGGACTGGCTCGCCACCGCGCAGCGGTTTGGCGTCGCCATCACGATGCTGGTGCCGGTGCAATACCAGCGGCTGATGGACGAACCGCGCCTGGACGAATTCGACCTGTCCGCGCTGAAGCTGAAATATTGCACCAGCGCACCGTTCCCCGCCGCGCTGAAGCGACAGGTGCTGGACAGGATGCCCGGCGCCCTGATCGAGATTTATTCCATGACCGAAGGCGGCGTCGTCTGCCTGCTGCAGGCGCATGAATTCCCGGACAAGCTGCATACGGTGGGCCGCCCTGCGCCCGGCAGCGAGCTGATGGTGCTGGACGACGACGACCGGCCCGTACCCGCAGGCGAGCCGGGCAACCTGATCGGACGCTCCCAGACGATGATGGCGGGATACAAGAACCAGCCCGAAAAAACGCGCGAGGGATACTGGATCGATCCCGCATCGGGCGAGGTCTGGCAGCGCATGGGCGATATCGGGCGGGTCGATGCCGACGGCTTCGTGGAGCTGGTCGGCCGCGCGAAGGACATGATCATTTCCGGCGGCTTCAACATCTTCCCCAGCGACCTGGAGGCGGAACTGGAAAAGGATCCGCGCGTGGCGGAGGCGGCCGTGA
This sequence comes from Altererythrobacter sp. MTPC7, assembly GCF_042851395.1. Taxonomy (NCBI): domain Bacteria; kingdom Pseudomonadati; phylum Pseudomonadota; class Alphaproteobacteria; order Sphingomonadales; family Erythrobacteraceae; genus Altererythrobacter; species Altererythrobacter sp. MTPC7. The sequence continues at coordinate 184,060 of NZ_BTGS01000005.1, forward strand.
TCGGCGTGCCCAGCCCGCAATGGGGCGAAACGCCGCTGGGCTTCGTCCGGCTGGAGGCAGGTGTGAGCCGGGACGAGGTTGCCGATATCCTTGCCGGCGTGAACGGCAATGTCGGCAAGACGCAGCGCCTGTCGGGCCTTCATGCCATCGACGAGATGCCGCGCAGCCATATCGGCAAGCTGCTGAAGACCGAATTGCGGGACATGGCGGACCGGCGGGCCTGATCGAATCATGCCCGGCTGTCTTTGCGCGGCTTTCGCGCATGGTCCGCCGGTCTTGGGGGAGGGGGGTATACCGGCGGACCACACGCTATCGCCCCTTCATGAGGGGCGGCGACCCGGAAGGACCGGGTAAGGCTGTTATCCTGATCCCCGAGCAATACGGCCGGCAGGGCGGCGCGGTTACAGCAGGGTGCAGGGAAATCCATGAAACTCGAAACCGCGCGGGATATGGACCCGGTCGAGGGGGGAGAGAGGAGAAAGGGTCTCACACCACCGCGCGGCCTGTTCGAGTGAATGCCGCCCGCTCCGCCCGGCAGTCCCGGATTTCGCGGCAGCAACACCTGGCCGGGAGAAATGTCTCGCCGGGCCTGCAGGAAGCCGGCCTTGGGAGCCGGTTTTAAACCTGCTGAAGGGCCGGACGGGGTGTCTAGGGAGGGAGAGAGGACTGCCACCGCCCGGCTTCGAGGGGCTATCTAGCGTTACATGGCAGTAACCAAAAGCGAGATAATCGCATCTTCTGTGCAGTTTTTTGCAACATATAAGGGGTTGTCGTCGTCATGGTGATGCGCCGCTGCCGCCTTGCGCCACATCCATGTGCCGCGCCTCGCTGGACAGGAATTGCACCCGCCCGTAACGCACATGGCCATGCAGCCAGACCATCTCCCCGATTCCATCCTCATCGTCGATTTCGGCAGCCAGGTGACCCAGCTGATCGCGCGCCGCGTGCGCGAAGCGGGAGTCTACTCCGAGATCGCGCCCTTCACGCAGGCGGAAGAAGCGTTCGAACGCCTCCGGCCCAAGGGTATCATCCTGTCCGGTTCCCCCGCAGGCGTACCCGAGGAAGGCAGCCCGCGCGCGCCGGGCGCCTTTTTCGAGGCAGGCATCCCGATCCTGGGCATCTGCTATGGCCAGCAGGTGATGACGCACCAGCTCGGCGGCGAGGTGAGGCCGGGTCACGATACCGGTGAAGGCGGCGAATTCGGCCGCGCCTTCCTGACCGTGACGAAGGACTGCGCGCTGTTCGACGGGCTGTGGCAGGAAGGCGAGCGGCACCAGGTCTGGATGAGCCACGGCGACAAGGTCACGCGCTTCGCCGACGGGTTCGAGATCGTCGCCACCAGCGACGGCGCGCCCTTCGCGGTCATCGCCGACGAAAGCCGCAAGTTCTACGGCACGCAGTTCCACCCCGAAGTCGTCCATACGCCCGACGGGGGCAAGCTGATCGCCAATTTCGTGCGCCATGTCTGCGGGCTGGCCGGTGACTGGACGATGGCCGCCTATCGCGAAACGAAAGTGCGCGAGATTCGCGAACAGGTCGGCGACAGGAAGGTCATCTGCGGCCTGTCCGGCGGCGTCGACAGCTCTGTTGCGGCGATCCTGATCCACGAGGCGATCGGCGACCAGCTGACCTGCGTCTTCGTCGATCACGGCCTGCTGCGCCTGAACGAACGCGAACAGGTCGAGACGATGTTCCGCGACCATTACAACATCCCGCTGGTCGTGGTGGATGCGGAAGAGATGTTCATGAGCGGCCTTGCCGGGGTCACCGATCCCGAGGCCAAGCGCAAGTTCATCGGCAAGACCTTCATCGACGTGTTCGAGGCCGAGGCGAAGAATGTCGGTGGTGCCGATTTGCTGGCGCAGGGCACGCTCTATCCCGACGTTATCGAGAGCGTCAGCTTCACCGGCGGGCCCAGCGTCACGATCAAGAGCCACCACAATGTCGGCGGCCTGCCCGAACGCATGAACATGGCGCTGGTCGAACCCTTGCGCGAATTGTTCAAGGACGAGGTGCGCGAGCTGGGCCGCGAACTGGGCCTGCCCGACATGTTCGTCGGCCGCCACCCGTTCCCGGGGCCCGGCCTCGCCATCCGCATCCCGGGCGAGGTGACGAAGGAGCGCTGCGACATCCTGAGGAAAGCCGACGCGATCTATCTCGACGAGATTCGCAAGGCGGGCCTGTACGATGCGATCTGGCAGGCCTTCGCCGTGCTGCTGCCGGTCAAGACCGTCGGCGTGATGGGCGATGCACGCACCTATGACAGCGTCTGCGGCCTGCGCGCCGTGACCAGCACCGACGGCATGACGGCCGACGTCTACCCCTTCGACGCCGCCTTCCTGACCGGCTGCGCCACCCGCATCGTGAACGAAGTGCAGGGCATCAACCGCGTGGTCTACGACTATACGTCGAAGCCGCCGGGGACGATTGAATGGGAGTGAGCGCGGCTGGCGGAACGTAGGTCGGTCCGTCCCGTTTCCCACACGACATCTACCGTCGCCACAGGGGAAAACCATGATCCGCCAGTCGCTCATTCTCGCCGCATCCGCATTCGCGCTTTCCGGGTGCGAGACCGTCCAGCAAACGTATACCGAAGCGATCTCGTCGACCTATACGGCGGAATTGTCCGGAGCGAACGAGGTCGATGCGGGCGATCCGAATGGCTCGGGGACGGCGGAAATCAGCTTCGCCGATGAACTTACACGCGTATGCTGGGATTTGAATGACCTGCAAAACCTCGCTCCGATAACCGGTGCGCATATCCACCGCGGTCCGGCGGGCGTGGATGGCCCGGTGGTGCTCCCGCTCAAGCAGGCGACCGAAGGCGGCTGGCGCGGATGCAGCAGCGACACGTCTTGGGTCGAGGCAGCATTCGCCGAAGGGATCGGCAATTATTACGTCAACGTCCACACGGCCGAATATCCGAAGGGAGCGATTCGCGGACAGCTTCGCCAGTAAGCCAGACGGCGATGCAACTCCCCTTATGCCCGGACCCGCGCACCGAAACGCTGCGGCGCCTGCAGCCGCTGCTGGTCCAGCGGTTCGGGCGGATCGAGCGGGCGGCGGCTGAGTGGCGGGCGCCGGAATGGGTGCTGGTGCAGGGGGTCATCGGGGCGCGCACCAAATCCGAAATTTCCAATGCTGCCACCCAGGGCCTGCTGGACCGGCATGGCAGCTGGGAAGCGGTGGCCGCGGTGCCGCTGGAGCAATTGCAGGACGAGCTTTCCACCCAGACCTATCCCAATATCGCGGCGGAGCGCCTGAAGGCGAGCCTTAGCGCGCTGATCGAACGGCGCGGGCGCGTGGACCTGTCGCATCTTGCGGACATGGCGACGGGCGAGGCGATGCGCTGGCTGGAGCAATTGCCCGGCATCGGGCGCAAAATCGCTGCGGGCGTCATGAATGCCAGCACGCTCGATCGCCGCGCCATCGTGCTGGACGGGCATCACACCCGCATCCTTCAGCGCATGGGACTGGTCCCGGCCAAGGCCAGCAATGACCGGGCTTTCGAGGCGATCATGCCTGCGATGCCGCCCGAATGGAGCGCGGCCGATTTTGACGAGCATCACCTGCTGATGAAGAAGGTCGGGCAGACTTATTGCCGCCCCTCCGCTCTCCACTGCGGGGACTGCCCGGCGCAGGCGCTGTGCGCGACGGGCCGGGGACGCGCCCCCTAGAGCCCGGCCATCGCCTTTGCGCTCAAGATCTCGATCCAGTAGCCGTCCGGGTCCTTGATGAAGGCGATTTGTTTCATCATGCCGTCTTCCGGCCGTTTCTGAAATTCGACGCCGTGCTCGTCGAAATGCGCGACCGCTGCTGCAAGGTCCGGCACGTCGAGCGCGATGTGGCCGAAGCCCTGCGGCTGCGCGTTGCCATCGTGATAGACCGGGCCGTCCTCGTCTTCCGTGCCCCAATTGTGGGTCAGCTCCAGAACGCCTTGCCGGCTGAAGACATATTCGGTCGCTTCCGCATCGCCCTGCGGGACTTCGTCGTCGCTATCCGTGAAGCCGAGGAAATAGAGCGAGAACTCGCCCGCCTCCACATCCGCCTTGCGCAGCAGGGTCATGCCCAGCACGCCGCAATAGAAGGCGAGGCTTTTCTCCGGATCCTTCACCCGCAGCATCGTGTGGTTGAGGGTGAAATCGTGCGGATTGGCTGTCATCGTTCGGCTCCCGTTGGAATACATGCCCGCAACCATCGGCTGCGCCCGTGCGTTCCCTATCCATGCTGAGCGAAGAGCAGACCGAGACGGTGTATCAGCGGCTGGCGCAGGCCATGCCGGGGCGCACGAAGAATGCCAAGGGACCCAAGGGGCAGCCCGACGCCTTTCGCAGCTGTATCTCCTGCATGCTCAGCGCCCAGTCGCTCGACACCAATACCGCGAAGGCGGCGCGCGCCCTGTTCGCGCTGGCGACGACGCCGGAAGACATGCTGGTGCTGGACGACCGCGCCATTGCTGCGGCGATAAAGCCGTGCGGCCTCTACAACATGAAAACGCGCAATATCCGCATGTTCTGCGAGGCGCTGCTGGCGGAGCATGGCGGCACGGTGCCGGACACGCGCGAGGGTCTGTTGTCGCTGCCCGGCATCGGGCGCAAATGCGCCGATATCGTGCTGAGCTTCACCTTCGGGCAGGACGTGATCGCGGTCGACACCCACGTCCACCGCGTGTGCAACCGCATCGGACTGACGCAGGCGAAGACGGCGGATCGGACGGCGCAGCAGCTTGAGGAACGCAGTCCCGGCTGGACGATGCGCGACGGACATTTCTGGCTGATCCAGTTCGGCAAGCGCGTGTGCACGGCGCGCAGCCCGAAATGCGCCGAATGCCCTGTGTCGGACTTTTGCGAATGGTATGCGGCCAACGTCGCTGCGGCCTGATCGCTACCAGCTGAAACCGGCGTCGATCGCGCGCTGCTCTGCCGGGGTGGTATTGCGGCCGAGCGTTTCGTTGCGATGGGGGAAGCGCCCGAAGCGGTCGATCATCGCCTTGTGACTGCGGGCGAAGGACAGCGCGCCGGGAACGTGGCGGGCGAAGATTTCCACGCACAGGCGCTGATCGGCCCGGTCCTCGCTATGCATCAGCGGCATGGCGAGGAACTGGATTTCCTCGCTGGCCATGGCGCGGTGCCAGCCCCGGCGAAGCGCCGCATGGCTGAGCGCCAGCGCGAGCGGGTCGGAGGCGAACGCTTTCGCAGTGCCGCCGAACAGGTTGCGCGGCACCTGGTCGAACAGGATGATTGCGCCCAGCGTCGTGGGAGGATCGATCAGGAATTCGCCCGGCGGACGATGCCTCAGCCGCTGCCAGTCGGATGAAAACCGCCGTTCCAGCAAACGATCGACCGCATCGGCGCCGCCGAACCAGTCGGCGGGGCCAAGCACGCCGAACCAGATGTGCAGGACCTCGCTCGCCCAATCGCGCCGCGTGAGCGCCATCCGCCGACTTACCCCTCGTCCGACGCGCGGGTGAAGGGGATGAAGTCGCCTAGGAACAGGTTCCCGGTGGGGTGTCCGCTGGAGCGATCCTCGGTCCGGATCAGGTGGTTGCTGCACAGGCCGCCGAAGCTGCGCCGGGTGACCAGCCGGTCGCGCTTGCTCAGCAGTTCGGGCTGGGCGGGGTAGCTCACATAGATCGTGCTGCCGTAATCGAACACGACGGCCGTATCCTCGATGATGGTCATGTTGCGCAGGCCCCGGCGCGGCAGGCAGGTCTGCGGCTCGCCCTCCACGCGGTTTTCGGTCAGGCGGACGAGACGTTCCTCGCCTTCTGTCAGGAGGCTTTGTTCTTCGAGCAGATTGCCCTGCGTGGGCACGTCCTGCGCCGCGGCGGGAATGGCCGGCGAGAGAGCCAGCGCGAAGGCGGCAATTACTGCGGGATAGGAGTTGGTCATGGAAACGGTCCTCGATCTGGGCGGCCATGATAGCATGGCTTCATGAACCCGGATTGAGCGGGCCGCATGCCCATTCCGACCGGCGGCGCTTACCGGTGGCCGGGATCGGCGCCTTCGGAAATGTCCGTCAGCTGCGACTGGTCGACCCCGTCCGCCGGGCCGCCTTCCAGCACGAAGCGCCGGTCGCAATAGCCGCAATCGACATAACCATGCTCGTCGATCTGCAGGTAGATCTTGGGATGGCCGAGAGCCGCGGGGCGATAATTCTCTCCGCTGCGGATGTCGGTCGCGCCATCGCACCACACGCGGGTGGTGGTGACCTTGCTTACTTCGGGAGGGGCGATGCTCATGATGCGATTGCCCATACTGCGCCCACGGGCGGGTGGCAATGCAATCGGCAGCCTACTGGAAGTCGACCTGCACGGTGAACGTGCCGGTATAAACGCCCGGCAACTGGTCCGCCGCAACCTCCAGGGTTCCACCCACCCGGAAATCATACTCGGTCAAGCCCCACCAGCCCGGCACGGTAAAGATGAAGATCTGGCGTGTGCGATCGAAATCCGAAGTCAGGTCGCGGATCGTCATTGTCGCGGACGGATCGGTCTCGTGCGTAATTTCGACCGTGCTCGGAAGAATGGGCGAATAGCCGGTGGGATACTGGATCCCGACATCGCGTTCCAGCAGGAAACTGGCCGCCCGCGACCCGCCCATCGGAATCGTCCCTCCGGTATTGGTGACGGTGCCGTCCGGCGCGATGCTGACGGTTCCGGCGACGCCGGTTGCTATGATGCTGCCGAAATCGAGGTCCCCGGTATTGGAAAGGGAACTGGCGGTACTGATTGTGACGGCGGTTTCGGCCGTCGATGCGTTGGCATTGGCATTGGCCGAGGTCTGCGCGCTCGCTCCGGAGGACGCGAACAGCATGGCCAGCATGGCAAGAACGGCAATGGGCGCGCGCATTCCGGCACGCAGCGCCTGACGCGCGCGCGACGCAAGAGGCGCGAAGACACCTGCCACCGGTATTGCCGGAAAACGTGAATGGAGCGATCCCATGTCCGCACCCTTACCTAGCCAGCCGTTAACCCTCGTCATCCGGACATGGTTAAGGGCGCGCTAACGAAGTCCGCTCACGCTGTGCGGGCCTTACTGGAATTCGACCACGACTTCGAACGCGCCTTCGTAGAGGCCGGGCGCTGGCCGTCGGGCACGGTCAGGGTTCCGCCGATCCGGAAATCGTATTCGGTCCGGCCGAGCCATGCGGGCACGCGGATGGGCGGCAGGAACGGCAGGCTGACCTGAAGAATCGTGCGGCCGAAATCGCTGGTCATGTCGCTGACCGTCATGCTGTGCGAGGGGTCGGCGACGTGGACCAGCGTGATCGTATCGGGCAGGTCCGGTTCGTAACCGGCGGGAAATTCGATCAGGATTCGCCGATCCAGCCGGAAAGCCGCCGGATAATTCTCGCCCACGGGTACCAGATTGCCGGTCATGGCGCTGGTCCCGTCCGGCCGCACGGTAAACGTGCCTCCGCCCGGCCCGGCGACGATCGAGCCGAGTTCCAGGTCCTGCGTCGAACGCAGCGCAGCGCCTGCGGAAATGCCAACCGATGCATCGGCATTCGCGGCATTCGCCGCCGGATCGCCGGCGGTCTGGGCATGGGCGGGGCTGGCGGCAAGGGATGACAGCGCGAGGGCACCGGCAAGCGCCCTGCCAAGCGCTCTTTCAAGCGTCGCGCCCGGCAATGCAGCGGCGCGGGGCCTTGATATGCGGTCCCGCCGGCTTCGAGCTGTTTCGCTTTTCATCGCGTCGACCGATACTTGGGCAGGTATTAACCCTTTCCCGCCGGAACAGGCTTTCGTGCGGGTTAATGCCGCTGGGCACTGGACGCAGCGGCCCCGCCCGGCGTAGGCGCATGGCCATGACCGATACGCCTCCCGCCATTGCGATCCGCGACCTTGTCAAACGCTATGCCGGGGAAAAGGGCGCCGAGGGAAAGCTGGCGCTGAAAGGCGTCAGTTTCGATGTTCCGCAGGGCGGGGTCTTCGGCCTGCTGGGCCCCAATGGCGCGGGCAAGTCGACCCTGATCAACATCCTTGCCGGCCTGGTTTCCAAGTCATCGGGCAGCGCGGAAATCTGGGGCTTCGACATCGACGCCCAGCGCCGCAACGCGAAACGCGCCATCGGTATCGTGCCGCAGGAAATCGTCTTCGATCCGTTCTTCACCCCATACGAAGTGCTGGAGAACCAGGCAGGCTTCTACGGCATTCCCAAGGCCGATCGGCGGAGCGAGGAATTGCTGGAAGCGGTGCGCCTGTCGGACAAGCGCGATGCCTATGCCCGCACGCTGTCGGGCGGAATGAAGCGCCGCCTGCTGATTGCCAAGGCGATGGTGCATTCGCCCCCGATCCTCGTGCTCGACGAACCCACCGCCGGGGTGGACGTGGAACTGAGGCGGCAGCTGTGGGAACTGGTGACGCAGCTGAACGAACAGGGGGTCACCATCGTGCTGACCACGCATTACCTCGAAGAGGCGGAGGAGCTGTGCGACCGCATCGCCATCATCGGCAATGGCGAACTGATCGCGAACAAGCCGACGCAGGACCTGATCGGCATGGCGCGCGAGAAGATCGTGCGCGTCACCGTGGACAAGGATCTGGGCGGCCCGGTGATGGAGGAAGGCTTCCTGAAGGCCGAGACGATCGAACCGCGCACGCTGGAAGTGACCTACGACCGCGACGCGATGAGCGCAGGCCAGGTGCTGGGCGTGATCCAGAGCCACGGCTATACGGTGGAGGACGTCACCACGCGCGAGGCGGACCTGGAGGACGTGTTCGTGCAACTGACGGGCGGGGGCTAGGGCGATGGAACACGATATCCTGATCATTGGCTCCGGCGCCGCCGGACTCACCGCCGCGCTGGCGCTGGCCGAACACAAGCGCGTGCTGGTGCTGGCCAAGGGCTCGCTGACCGGCGGCTCCACCGCATGGGCGCAAGGGGGGATCGCTGCGGTCCTCGACGCAGGCGACACTTTCGAGAACCACGTGCGCGACACGATGGTGGCAGGCGCGGGCCTGAACGACCGGGAGACGGTCGAATTCGTGATCGAGCGTGCGCCCGAAAGCATCGACCGCCTGTGCGAGCTGGGCGTGCCGTTCAACCGGGATTCGGGAGACCTCCACCTCACCCGCGAAGGCGGGCATTCCCACCGCCGCATCGTCCATGTCGACGATGCGACCGGCTGGGCGGTGCAGGAGGCGCTGCTGAAGGCGGCGGAGGCCAATGGCAACATCACCCTGCTGCCGGGCCGCACCTGTGTCGATCTCATCACCAGCCGCAATGGCGAGAAATATTCGGGCGACGGGCGCGTGTGGGGCGCCTATGCGCTGGACGAGGCGACCGGCCGGGTTGAGGCGCATGTCGCCCGCGCCACCGTGCTGGCGGCAGGCGGCGCGGGCCGGGTCTACCAGTTCAGCACCGCCCCGCGCGGCGCGACGGGCGACGGGATTGCGATGGCGTGGCGGGCAGGCGCGCGCGTCTCCAACATGGAGATGATGCAGTTCCACCCCACCTGCCTTTACAATCTGGAGGTCAAGAACTTCCTCATCACCGAGGCCGTGCGGGGTGAAGGGGGCCACTTGCTGCACCCGGAGACCGGGCACCGCTTCATGGCGGATTACGATCCGGAACGCATGGAACTGGCCCCGCGCGACGTGGTGGCCCGCGCGATCGACGACCAGATCAAGCGCTACGGCCTCGATTACGTCCATCTCGATATCAGCCACAAGTCGGCCGATTTCGTGCGCGCCCATTTCCCCACCATTGACGAGAAACTGTCCGGCCTCGGCATCGACATGACGACGCAGCCGATACCGGTCGTGCCGGCGCAACACTATACCTGCGGCGGGGTGATCGTCGGGCTGGACGCGGCCACCGACCTGCCTGGCCTGTGGGCGGCGGGCGAATGCACCGAGAGCGGGCTGCACGGCGCGAACCGCCTCGCCTCCAACAGCCTGCTCGAATGCTTCGTCTATGGCGAGGCGGCGGCCAAGGACATCCTCGCGCGCTGGGACGAACTGCCGGAACCGCCTGCGATCAAGTCGTGGGACGAGAGCCGCGTGACCGATTCCGACGAGGAAGTCGTGATCAAGCAGAACTGGACCGAGATGCGCCGCTTCATGTGGAACTATGTCGGCATCGTGCGCACGACCAAGCGGCTGGAGCGCGCCCGCCACCGCATCCGCCTGCTGGGGCGGGAGATCGACGAATATTACGGCAGTTTCCGCGTGACGACCGACCTCATCGAACTCAGGAACCTGCACCAGGCGGCCTACCTGATCGTCGAGAGCGCGCTGCAGCGGCACGAGAGCCGGGGGCTGCACTTCACGCTCGACCATCCCGAAACGGATCCGGTCGCGCGCGACACGGTGCTGGTGCCCTAGCGGCGCCGCGCAAGAACAAGGACCAAGGAGAGAGACCAGCATGCCCGAAGCCACCGCCAACAACCTGACCCTCCATTACGACGACCACGGCGATCCGGCGAACCCGCCAGTGCTGCTGGTCATGGGGCTGGGCGCGCAGATGACGATGTGGCCGATGGAGCTGGTCGAGGCGCTGGTGGCGCGCGGTTTCCGGGTCATCCGCTACGACAATCGCGATATCGGGCTCAGCCAGAAAATGGGCGGGGCCAAGGCGCCGGGCATGGTGCGTCACATCCTGTTCCGCCGCATCGGTCTGCGCCCGCGCGTGCCCTATACGCTGTCCGACATGGCGGATGACGGCATGGCGTTGCTGACCAGCCTCGGCATAGAGAAAGCGCATGTCGTGGGCGCCAGCATGGGCGGCATGATAGCGCAGCTGATGGCGGTGAACCATGCGGACCGCCTGCTTAGCCTGACCTCGATCTTCTCCACCACCGGCAATCCGAAACTGCCACAGGCGGAGAAGGCTGCGATGCAGGCGCTGACGAAGCGGCCCGAATCGATGGAGGAGGAAGTGCTGGTCGAGCACGGGCTGAACGTCACCCGCGCCATCGGCAGCCCCGGCTATCGCCCCGATCCGGAAGCGCAGCGCGAGCGTGTTCGCGAAAGCGTGCGGCGCAGCGTCTATCCCGAGGGCATGGTGCGCCAGATGGCCGCGATCATCGACGATGGCGACCGCCGCGACCGGCTGAAATCGGTGAAGGTTCCAACGCTGGTCCTGCATGGCGAGGACGACCCGCTGGTGAAAGTCGAGGGCGGGCGCGATACCGCCGCCGCGATTCCCGGTGCGAAGCTGAAGACCTATCCCGGCTGGGGCCACGACCTGCCGGTAGAACTGGCGGAACCGATCGCGGATGACATCGCGGCCCACGCGCGCTCTGCCGCCTAATCGCCCGGACACCTGACCGGTTGCGGGGGCGCGCTCGAGGGAGCGCGTTCGAGGGAGCGCGTTCGAGGGAGCGTGCGCGCCCCTTACCGCGAAGCAAAATTGCGCGCCTCGATTCGATTGATTCAAAGCCCCTGCAGGCGCTTTTTCCCGCGAAAAATTTTTGCCGTTTTTTATTTTCGGCCTTGCGCCTCGCGCCAGCCCAGCTTTGTCCACGCGTCGCAGCAGGGGGGTGAGAACATATCGACAACCTTGTCCCCGCTACAAATGACGATTCGGCGTTAACCATCTTGCCGAGGCACAAGATTTGGTGTCCGTTGGCCGCAAGAGGCACTTCATGTTGAAATGCCCTGACGGAGATCTAGAAAATGAAAACACGTCGCGTGCCGGTTGAGATCGCGGGCTATGTGAACCAATCTCGCTGGGTTGTGGATATCATTCGGGGGACAGCCGATTGGAAATGGCACTCGGTCGTCAACGATAACGTCAGGGAGAGCGACTTCCTGCCTCGTCGCAAAGATTCAGGAAGTGGCTCTCCCTGAATATACTGTTCTAGATTGACATATCGCATTCCATCTCAGGTTCAGATTCGCGTCGTTGACAACAGCGGTTAAACGAATCATTAACTCAAGCCTTAGTTGAGACCATATCCATGGCGCACAACATGATGTGTCGATGGAGCGCACAGTCTGACGGGTTTTCTCGCTTTGATCGCATCTGCTTTCGAAGGCGAGAGAGGACTCAACGCACGCGTTTGTTCGGGTTATTAACGGGGAAGAGATGATGGAGTTTCGGGATGATGGCGTGCAACAGACAACAATCGACGATAATATCGACGATGCGCAGAAAACCGAAGATACAAGTCAGCAAAGCATCGTAACGATGGACAAGAGCGACCCCGGCACCGACGCACTGGCACAGGACATTGCCGGCGCGACCGCTGGCGCCATGGGCGAAGCGGCGAAGGCGATGGCCTCCGTCGCCGCGGCGAAGGATGACAGCAAGAAGGTCAACGACCGCCGCTTCACGATCACGACCAACGCAGAGCGGGATGCGAACCTGACCGAATTCGGCAAGGAAACGCTGATCGACCGTTACCTGCTGCCCGGCGAAAGCTTCCAGGACCTGTTCGCCCGCGTGGCCGACGCCTATGCCGACGATCAGGACCATGCCCAGCGCCTGTACGATTACGTCAGCCGCCTGTGGTTCATGCCGGCAACGCCGGTCCTGTCCAATGGCGGGACCAATCGCGGCCTGCCCATCTCGTGCTACCTCAATTCGGTGTCCGACAGCCTGAACGGCATCGTCGATACCTGGAACGAGAACGTCTGGCTGGCGTCCAAGGGCGGCGGCATCGGCACATATTGGGGCAATGTGCGCGGCATCGGGGAACCGGTCGGCCTGAACGGCAAGACCAGCGGCATCATCCCCTTCGTGCGCGTGATGGACAGCCTGACGCTGGCCATTTCGCAGGGGTCGCTGCGGCGCGGCAGCGCGGCCTGCTATCTCGACGTATCGCATCCGGAAATCGAGGAGTTCCTCGAAATCCGCAAGCCCAGCGGCGACTTCAACCGCAAGGCGCTGAACCTGCATCACGGCGTGCTGCTGACCGACGAATTCATGGAAGCGGTCCGCGCAGGCGACGATTTCGAGCTGAAATCGCCCAAGACGGGCGAAGTCCGTTCCACCGTCAATGCGCGCAGCCTGTTCCAGAAGCTGGTCGAAACGCGGCTGGCCACGGGCGAACCCTACATCGTGTTCAGCGACACGGTGAACCGCATGATGCCCAAGCATCACCGCGACCTGGGCCTGAAGGTGTCGACCTCGAACCTGTGCAGCGAGATCACCCTGCCGACCGGCATCGACCACCTCGGCAACGACCGCACGGCGGTGTGCTGCCTGTCCTCGCTCAACCTGGAAAAATGGGACGAGTGGAAGGACGACAAGACCTTCATCGAGGACGTGATGCGCTTCCTCGACAACGTCCTGCAGGATTATATCGACCGCGCGCCGGACGAGATGGCACGGGCGAAATATTCCGCGCACCGCGAACGCAGCGTGGGCCTGGGCGTCATGGGCTTCCACTCCTTCCTCCAGTCGAAGGGCCTGCCGATGGAAGGCCCGATGGCGAAGGCGTGGAACGAGAAGATGTTCAAGCATATCAGCGCCCGCGCCGAAGAGGCGTCGCTGATGCTGGCCAAGGAACGCGGCCCCTGCCCCGATGCCGCCGACATGGGCGCGATGGAACGCTTCAGCTGCAAGATGGCGATCGCGCCGACCGCGTCGATCAGCATCATCTGCGGCGGCACCAGCGCCTGCATCGAACCGATCCCGGCCAATATCTACACCCACAAGACGCTGTCCGGCAGCTTCGTGGTGAAGAACCCCTATCTGGAAAAACTGCTCCAGAAGAAGAGCAAGGATTCCAACAATATCTGGAACTCGATCCTGGAGAAGGGCGGCAGCGTCCAGCACCTCGATTTCCTGACGCCGGACGAAAAGGCGGTGTTCAAGACCAGCTTCGAGATCGACCAGCGCTATCTGCTCGAATTCGCCGCCGACCGCGCGCCCTATATCGACCAGGCCCAGTCGCTGAACCTGTTCATCCCGGCCGATGTCGACAAGTGGGACCTGATGATGCTGCACTTCCAGGCGTGGGAGAAGGGCATCAAGTCGCTTTACTATCTCCGCTCGAAGAGCGTGCAGCGCGCAGGCTTCGCCGGCGGTGTCGAGGCCGACAACACGTCGGGCGCCAAGGAAATCGAGCTGAAGGCCGAACTGGGCGAACAGCAGACCGATTACGAGGAATGCCTGAGCTGCCAGTGAGGCATCTTCGACATGGCCGAAAACTTGGGATTGGGAGCGCTGGTGCTGATTGCACTGGCGCTCTCGGTCTGGTGGCTCTTCGACGGCCTTAGAAGTTTCATCGCGCCGGACGTGGTCGATCAGGAGGACATCGAAGACAAGCATGGGCGCGATACACCCGCAGCGCTGGAAAAGCTTGTCGAGCGGTTTGGCCCGGACCAGCACTGGTACGATGGGAAAACGGGGCTGATAGGTTTGGTTAGCCTTGTCGTGCTTGGCTGGTTCGTTTTCTCATGACAGCCTATCTCATCTTCCGCATCGGCGGCACGGTGCTGCTGCTGATCCTCGCCTTCGTGTTCTGGAGCGGGGTCGGGCGCAGGCGGCGCACGATGGGGCGCGGATTTGCCGCTGCCATGGCCGCGCTGGCCGCGATCTTCATCTGGCCGGTGATCGACCTGATGATCTAGCCGTGCGGGTCCGCCCGGCACCCGGGTCCCCAACCGGTTACGCCGCATCCATTCCGCGCTTCCCATGATGCCTTCGCTGTGGTGTATTTCATGGCGAGGGGAGAGGGCGGATGCTGGGAATCATGGGACTGCTGGCGGGGCTCGGCCTGCTGATCTGGCTGGCGCTGCGCGATGTGAACATCATCTTCGCATCGGTCCTGTGTTCGCTGCTGGTGATTGCCACGAACGGCCTGCCGCTCGCCGCCAGCCTGACCAATGCCTACACTTTCGGCGATCTGGGCGCCTTTACCTTTGCCGGGCGGTTCTTCCTTCTGTTCGCCGCCGGGGCCATGTTCGGGCGCGTGATGGGTGAAAGCCATGCCGCGACCTCCATCGCCATGGCCATGGTCCGCGCGCTGGGGGCGCAGCGGGCGCTGTGGATCACGGTGCTGTCCTGCGCGCTGCTGACCTATGGCGGGGTGGTGGTGTTCGTGGTGATCTTCGCCATGTACCCGCTCGGCCTGCGCCTGATGAAGGAAGCGGACATTCCCAAGCGCCTGTTCTGCGGCGCGGCGGCGCTGGGCGCAGGGACATTCACGCTGACCGCGCTGCCGGGCACGCCGTCCATCCACAACGTTATCCCGACCCTGACCTTGGGGACGGACCTCTTCGCCGCCAGCGGGCTGGGCCTGTTCGGCGGGGCGCTGATGTTTATCCTGGGCATGACCTATCTCGAGCGGGAGCGGGTCCGGGCGCAGGCCGCGGGCGAGCGGTTCGAGCCCGGTCCGCGCGATGTCATTCCCGACCTGGACAGCATCGCGCAGGACGTGCCGCCCTGGTGGCTGGCGGTGTTGCCCCTGGTGCTGGTGATCGGCACGATCCTGGCTCCGCGCCTGCTGGCGCTGGCCGGGACGGGCGGGGACATCGCCTTGCTGCAATTCGCCAATGCCCAGCCGGTGCTGTGGCCCTCCATCGCGCTGCTGCTGGCGAGCGTGGTGGCGCTGGGGCTGTTCCCTGCAGTCAGGCGCGCACCACTAAGAGCCTTGGGGGAGGGAACGCAGGACGCGATCATGCCGCTGATGGCGACATCGGCAGTGATCGGCTTCGGCGGCGTGGTCGCGCAGACGGGCGGGTTTGCACTGTTCACGCAGACGGTGCTCGGCCTCGACCTGCCCCCGCTCGTCTCCATGTTCGCCGCTGCCAGCGCGGTGTCGGGCATCACCGGATCCTCGTCCGGCGGCCTGCAGATCTTCATGGCGACGCTGGCGGAGCCCTACCTCGCGCTGGGTATTGCGCCGGAAAAGCTGCACCGGCTGGTCGCCATGGCCAGCGGAGGCCTCGATTCCCTGCCGCATTGCGGCGCGGTCATCGCGATGCTGACCATTACCGGCCTGACGCATAAGCAGGCTTACAAGGATATCGGCATGGTCACCGTGGTCGTGCCCGTCACCGCCACGATTGCGACGATCGCGCTGGCCATGCTGACCTGAACGCCCACCTGAACGCAAGAAGCCCGGCCCTCGCATAGCCTCCTTGAGGCTTTTGCGAGGAGCCGGGCTCCTGCTGCTACCACGCGGGGCGCGGCAGTAACGTCTAGTCGGTTCTTACGAGGCGGCGGTCGCCTTGTTGCCGAGACCTTCCGGAATGCGCGCATCCTTCTTCAGCACGACGCGGTTCTCGGTGATTTCCTCGACATCGTCGACCATCAGGAAGTGGTGCATGTCGTCCATGCTGTCCGACTTGGTCAGCTTGATCTTGTCGCCGGTGACTTCATCCACCGTGCCGACATGCAGGCCTTCCGAATTGGCGACTTCCATGTGTTCCTTGATACGGATCTTCTCAAACATAGTGTTCTTTCTGGCCGGATTTCCCGTGCCTTTCTAAGTGGTTATGCCTTATTAACGGGCGGGCCGGACTTGCGTTCCCCGGTTCGTCGATGGTGCGAAACGCCTTGTGGAGCCGGCTCTTGGTGCGGGCCTTATTTCGCCGCGTCCTGCTCGCGCTTGCCGTGTTCGGTTCGGCTGTTGCCATAGCCGACCTGCGCGCCGTCGACCTCGGCATCGGTCGTCTCCTTGCCCATGGCGTTATCGCGCAATTCGGCGTCCTGGTCCTCGCCCCGGCGTTTCTCGACCTCGGGGCCGGTGCGGGTCGGTTCGATCGGATTGGTGGAGGGCTCCAGCGCAACGTCGCGCTGGTCGTGCTCGGTGGTGTTCTTGGTCATGGCCGTTCCTATATTGTGCGTGTACACAGGTAAGAACGGGTCCCGCGCCCCTGCCGTTCCCACCCGCTTTGGTCCGGGGTCGGCAGTATCACCGGTCTTATCCCCGACCCTTTGGTCAGGCTTGCTATCGAATCACCGCTATGATTCTGTAACAAGATAGACCACGCCCAATCCCACGGAGATACAAGATGTCGTTGCTCGAAGCCCGCAAGACCTACAAACCCTTCGAGTATCCGTGGGCCTATGATTTCTGGAAACTGCAGCAGCAGGTCCATTGGATGCCGGAAGAGGTGCCGCTGGGCGAGGATTGCCGCGACTGGGCGCAGAAGATTTCCGAGCACGAGCGCAACCTGCTCACCCAGATCTTCCGCTTCTTCACGCAGGCCGATGTCGAGGTGCAGGATTGCTACCACGACAAATATGCCCGCGTGTTCAAGCCGACCGAGGTCAAGATGATGCTGACCGCGTTCAGCAACATGGAAACGGTCCACATCGCGGCCTATTCCCACCTGCTCGACACGATCGGCATGCCCGAAAGCGAATACAGCGCCTTCCTCGAATACGAGGAGATGAAGGACAAGCACGACTACCTGCAGATCTTCGGCGTCGACACGGACGAGGATATCGCCCGCACGCTGGCGGCCTTCGGGGGTTTCACCGAAGGGATGCAGCTGTTCGCCAGCTTCGCCATGCTGATGAACTTCCCGCGCTTCAACAAGATGAAGGGCATGGGCCAGATCGTGAGCTGGTCGGTCCGCGATGAAAGCCTGCACTGCGAAGGCATCATCAAGCTGTTCCACGAATTCGTGCGCGAGCGGGACTGCTATACCAAGGCGGTGAAGGAAGACATCATCGACATCTGCCAGAAGTCCGTCCGGCTGGAGGACAACTTCATCGACCTGGCGTTCGAGATGGGCCCCGTCAGCGGCATGACGCCCAAGGAAATCAAGAAATACATCCGCTATATCGCCGACTGGCGCCTGGGCCAGCTGGGCCTGCAGCCGATCTACATGGTGGAAGACCACCCCCTGCCCTGGCTCGCCCCGCTGCTGAACGGCGTGGAGCACGCCAACTTCTTCGAACAGCGCGCGACCGAATATTCCAAGGGCGCGACGAAGGGCAACTGGCAGGACGTGTGGAGCACCTTCGACAAGCGCAAAGGCGCAGGCAAAGCCGCCAACGCCGAAGACGAGGCCGCGGATGACGGTCCGTGTCTGTTCGGGGATGAGAGCGGGAGTGTGGCGGCGGAGTGATGGTTTCTTTACCTTCTAGATACGAGGATCTCGATCATTCATTCCGCGGTCGCCTGCAGCCGAATAAAGCATTGATCCAGGAGACGCAGCGAGCTTTCGCATCCATGGCTAGAAGTGGTGGCGTGCGCTTCTTACCAATCTTTGGAGATTCTGGTATTGGGAAGACATCTGCATCGTTAGAATTGAACACTCATCTGCCCGAGGTGCATGTCTTTCAGCTTACTGATGAAGAAATCCGAGATCGCTTTGAGCTAGTTAAGCGGCTTAATTACGAGCGCCAGCACAACCCTCATAAATCCTTGGTATGTGTCGTTGATCAATATGAGGAAGATGTTGCTCGACGAGAAGATGTGCCAACTGCATTCGTCGAAACCATTTCACGCCTTGATAGAGATAGAGCGAATTCTTTTAAAGTTCTTTTTCTCTGGTTGACCACTGATCAAGATTTTCAAAGCTCGCTTGAGCAAGCGACTTCTCGAAACAGGAGGGTACTACAGAGTTCAGGATTCGAAATAAACGGCCCACCGAAAGAGGAATGGGCAGATATTATCGAAGAGACATTTTCGTTTCATAACGAATCTCGAAAGCTTTCTGATTACGATGTTCTCAGGGGAGACATTGAGAAGTCAGCAATTGACGCTAACTCACTGGGTACAGCAATCGAGGTAGTTGGGAAGAACCTCTATAAGGAAACTCCAGGGCTCAAGGACCTCTCGCGATATAAAGTCATCATGCTCTGGCCAGTCACTGACTCGACCCGCATAGCGAGAATACACCAGTTCGTAGATGCCCAGCGTGGGTACAAACTAGATTGGGATTCTTGGTATCGAGAACTAAGCGATGACGACAAATCCAGTTTGCCCTTGCATGCCTACAATCGAGCGCGATTGTACTACGACTTGAGGCTTGTGCCCATTCAAGCAGCCGATCTAAAAGATGTCTGTAAAGACTTGGACGAAAAGTCACCAAATATTGCTGCAAGCTATCTCGGTCATTTCAAAAGCACTCACTTTTTCAATATCGTTGCGGGAAACTGGGGAAGTGTCAAATACGCTCCGTTGAAAGAAAGAACCTCTAAGCGAGCGACTGAAGCAAAGGATTGGTATCAAACAGTAACGCGCGACCCAACTAAAATAGGTCGTCGACTTGCTCATACTTTAAACAAATTAGGTCTTCAGGCGCAGCATGAAAAGAGTATAGTATCGCCGCACTCGAAGGTTCGTGCGGATGTTTTCATCGAAGACAGCGTTGATAACAGCGATTTCATCGTTGAAATTAAGGCATATTCGACCGAAAACACAAGACCGTCCTCAATACGCGATGCAGTTCGGGAAACTATGAAACGCCATGCACAGCTCGCCGGATTTATGCCAAGATCATAAGTTGCGCGAGCTAAAAGAGTAACCTGCTTTCTTGAATTATTTAAAGCGAAGTTTGCTGATCGTAAAAAGTAAAGATTGTCCGGGTAACGAAGCGGAGCGGCCTCGTAATGGCTTCGCCGGAACCGGCCTCTTTCCCCTCAACACCACTCCCGCCGATAGCCTTCCCATTCATGCGCCAGTCCTTCCGCAACCAGCGTATCGCCGACGCTGCGGCCATCCACCCTTACCACGCGCAGGGCCCGGCCATATTGGTCGGTGTCGCGGCCGCCTTCGGCGTGTAGCGTCACCTCTCCGGAATTGAGCAGTTCGGTCAGCCTGGCCGTAGCGCGCTCCCCCAGTTCGCGTTCGCTTTCGCAGCCGGGGCTGCCGGTTTCGGGCGTGTTGTAATCGGCCATGCGGATCTTCGTCCCCTCGGCCCAGATCGTGTCGCCGTCCACCACGCAGGTCGTCCGCGACCCGCCGATGCACGGATTGAAGAAGGCGGTGACCGTCCGGCCGGGCGGCGACCCGCCCTGCACGTCTACGGGCGTGGCCGCCTGCCCCTCCGGACCCTGGCCGTTCCAGGCGAACACCGCCGTGAACACGCCGAGGAACAGCGCCGCCACGATCAGCGGGAAACCGAGGGCCGAGCGCCCTTGCGCGCCACCTTTTCCCCGGCCTCGCCCGGATTTGCGGCGGGCAGGCGGGCGGCGGAAGGGTATGACGGAAGGCATGGTGCCTGTCATAGCCGCCCTGTCGCTTTCGAGCGGTTAAGGGTTCGCCCGTAGAATCCGTTTTCCAATCGCGCGCGCGATCTGCTTCATCCTGTCGGATGAGCACCGACACGCCGCTTTGGGCGGATGCCCCTTACTGCGCCGCATGTGTCATTTATCAACGGAACTTTAAGTGCCTGAACCCGCTGTTCTCGTGCGGGCGAACCTGCCCGCGCAGAAGGTGGGGAAATTATGGCAGAAATTCCGGTAGAGAAAAAATCGGGGGGGATGGCCTGGTTCTGGTGGCTCTTGCTGCTGGCAGGCATCGCGGCCCTTCTGTGGGCGATCTTCGACAATGACGACGATACGCCCGACATGTTGGACAACGATATGGCGGAGGTCACGACCGACGGCCCGATCGTTGAAGAGGACGATCTGACGCTCGACGCGCCGGGCACCGACGCCGATGC
Source organism: Altererythrobacter sp. MTPC7 (assembly GCF_042851395.1). NCBI lineage: Bacteria > Pseudomonadati > Pseudomonadota > Alphaproteobacteria > Sphingomonadales > Erythrobacteraceae > Altererythrobacter > Altererythrobacter sp. MTPC7. The sequence goes on from NZ_BTGS01000005.1 coordinate 204,584, forward strand.
GGCCGATGCAGATACCGACACCGGTGCGGCCGCTGCCGCGGGCGGTGCGGTAACGACGCTTGCCGCGCTGTCATCGCTCGGCGACCGGATCGGCAATGAAGTCGAACTGGACACCGTGGCCGTCAACCGCGTGATCGGCGACATGGCCTTCACCATTGGCGAAGGCGATAACGAAACGCTGGTGCGCTTCGACGAAGTGCAGACGCCCGATACGGCCCGCGAAGGCCTGATCGACGTCAATCCCGGCTCGACCGTATCGCTGGCCGGTACCGTTCGGCGGCTGGACCTGTCCAGCATGCCGCAATCGGTACAAGACGACATGGAAGGCGGCAGCGACGCCTACATCCGCGCCGCGCGCGTCAATGTTCAAGATGGTGGAGTAAACCCGCGATGAAAACCGACGATCGATTCAAGAGCCTGCACGGTCTTTCCGACTGGCAACTCGTCAACGAAGACCAGGACATTCGTGGCTATCCCGTCCGCTCGATTACTGGCGAGGAATACGGCAAGATCGACGACATGCTGGTCGACAAGGATAACGAGCACGTACTCGCCGTGCGCATGGAAGATGGCCGCCTCGTCGGTGTCGAGCATCTCGACATCAGGGACGATCACGTCATTTACACGGACGACCATGCCGCTTCGCCGGTCGAATATCGCAAGGTGCGCCGCCATAGCTGAGGCGTAAGTTCTTCCGGTCGCCCATACGGCGATCGAACGCGAGACAGGAGGGGCGTGCTGCAAGGCGCGCCCCTTTCGTATTGGCGGATAATCGATTTCCTGCCGCGCGCGATGTCGCTCGGATTCGGCGGGTTGTGCTGCGGACCTCGTCAGGGCACGATCGCGTCTTCGAGGGGGGATGATATCATGCGACGATACGCGATTTTGCTTGGCCCGGCGATCATGCTGGGAGGATGTGCTACCGGCAGTGCCAGCCAGTCGGATAGGTTGGCTGCGATGATGGCCGGGGAATCCGCAGTCAGCGGTGCGGCGCTGGACGCTGCCGTCCAGGACGCGTCGGCCCAGCCGCTCGGTTCCATGGCCAATCCGGTCCGGGCCGAGATGCCGCGGGGCCAGCGCGCCTATCTGTCGCGCCTGCGCTGCGCCGATCTGAAGGCGCCGGAGTTCTCGCGCCTCGGATCGTTCGGCAATTCGCCTTACGGCAATATCATGGATGGCTACGAGGTCGTTTGCTCAGGCAGCGAGCCGGCCGAGCGCACGATCTACATGGACATGTATCACCGCGGTCATGTCGAGCAGGATGCCGTCGAAGGCTATGGCATCGTCGGCGGACGCGAGTCCGGGCCGGAGGGCTAGTCTGCGCGGCACGGGTTTGAGCCTGGCCGCGCTGTAGGAAATCTCCGGAAACTCGCGCGACATATTCGTGCGCGCTGCCCTGTTTTGCGATGGGCGGGTCGGGGACCCGAAAGCCGCTCCACCGGCGGCTTTGCGCCGGATGACGGTCTGCGGCGTCCTGTCACATCTGTCACCCTGGGCCTGCGAAAAGTGGCCTGCCGGTGGGCTTTCCGAAAAGGAGATCGGCGGCGCCAATCCAATTGTGCCATGTTGGACGCGTTCGCCGGCCGGTCGGGGGTCAGGCGCACCAGTCGATAGCCGCCGCGCCCCAGCCGGACCCTTGCGCCAGGCCGCTGTCGATCATGACATCCGCCAGCAGGCTTCCATCGGCCCGCGATGCGGCGCGCAGTTCGCGGCCATAGCGGTCGCGCGGCGGCTGCTCCCCGCCATCGACAAAGGCGCGCTCGGCATTGAGCCATGCCAGCAATGCGAACCGCGCCCTCTGCGCCGCCTCCCGCTCGCCCGCGCAGGCGGCGTTCATTTCCGGGGCGTCGAACCCGGTCAGGCGCACGCGCCGCCGCTGCTCGAAAGGGCCAAGGGCGATGGTGTCGCCGTCGATGACGCAGGCGCTCGCACTACCCCCACCGCACAGGACGAAGCGCTGCGGCAGGGCCTGCGGATCGGGCGCGGGGGTGGTCGTGCGGGTGAGCAGCCAGCTCGCTGCCAGTATCGCGGCAAGCACCAGCGGCAGGCGGACCGTATGCCACCATGCGGTCAAGCGCCGCTTCGCATGCCACCTTGCATCGAAGCGTGGGGGTTGGTGGCGGCGGCTCACGCGGCGGACTGTGGGCGAGGGGTCAGGAGCCTTCGAAGCCCCACGGCGCCGGGGGCGGGGAAACCTCGTCCTCAAAATCGAACTCGGCGCGGAAGAGGCGCGGTGCGGGCGCGCCGCCTTCGACCGTGCGGCGCAGCTGGTAGGCGAACTGCCCGCCCGCTGTGCCGGCGGGGTCGACCTCGACCGACCAGACATTGGTGACCGAGGCGTCCAGCCCCTCGGTCAGGAAGAGCGCGACGCTTTCCTCGTCCACCGGGAAGGCCTGCGCGGTGGCGCTGCCGGGGGTGGCGGTGTCGCCGCCATACAGGGTGACAGCATCGGGCTCGCCATCCTCGTGGCGGTGGTCGTGCTTCAGGCGCAGGCCTCCGGGCGTTCGGGTAAACACCCAGGTGCGGCTGCGGTCCCACTCGGCACCGGCCGGGCGGATGTGGAACGGCACGGCGATGCGGTTCGCCGAGCAGTCGCGGACATGCATCACCATCTTAGCGCCCGCGAGGTCGCTATCGGCGGCATCGTTGCTGACCAGCGCGCCCGAATATGCCTTGCCGCAATGGCTGGCGAGATTGGCGAAGAACGCATCCTGCGGCGTCTCTGCTACGCCAGACGGCCCGGAGGACGCGTGCTCGCAGCCTGCCAGCAGGATCACGGCGAGAGCGGGGAGGATGGCGATGCGCGGGACGTAAAGGGTCATGACCGCCCTCATGGCAAAGCGCATGCGCGGCGGCAATCGCTTCGCGTCGCAGCGGTCCAGGGAAGGCCGGACGCGTGGACGAATGCGGAACGGCTTGGCGAACAGGATGTTGGATGAAGGAAGCGCGTTTGCAAATGCGCGTGCAACAGGAGAATATTCGATGACCGATCCCGTCCCCGATTCAAAGCCGTCCACCCGCTGGTTCTGGGTCGGCGCGCTCGTCCTGCTGGCAGTGGTGCTGATCATCTTCGTCTTCAATGCCGATGGCGACGAGGACGACTTCACCGTCACCGATGCGGACATCACCACGACGGAGGAACGCCTCAATACCGATCTCGACGCCACCGACATGGACGAGGCGGCCGAACAGGTGAACGGCGCCGAAGCCGGCGATACGGCCGAACCGATGATGACGACGCCGACCGAAGGCGAATAACTACGCAGGCGCAGCCGCTTTCCAGTCGGCTGCGCTTGCGCTAGGCGCGGCGCATGACCGACAAGAGCGCATCGCCCGGAACGCTGGCCAAGACACAGGTCCTCATCGAGGCCCTGCCCTATTTCCAGCGTTATGCCGGGCGTACCTTCGTGGTGAAATATGGCGGCCATGCCATGGGCGATGCGAAGGCCGCCCGCGAATTTGCCGAGGACATCGTCCTGCTGAAGGCGGTCGGCATCAACCCGGTCGTCGTACATGGCGGCGGTCCGCAGATCGGTGACATGCTGAAACGGCTGGGGGTGGAAAGCACCTTCGTCGATGGCCTTCGCGTAACCGACCAGGCGACGGCGGAAGTCGCCGAAATGGTGTTGTCGGGCGCGATCAACAAACAGCTCGTCAGCTGGATCGCGAGCGCCGGCGGCAAGGCGATGGGCATTTCGGGCAAGGATGGCGGTCTCGTCACCGCGACCAAGCTGGAGCGCACGACCAGAGACCCCGACAGCCAGATCGAGCAGGTGCTGGACCTGGGCTTCGTCGGGGAACCGACCCATGTCGACACCACCATCCTCCAGACGGCGAGCGCGGCGGGCATGATACCGATCGTGGCACCGATCGGACGGGGCGAGGACGGGGAAACCTACAACATCAACGCCGATACGATGGCCGGTGCGATTGCCTCTGCCCTGGGTGCGGCGCGCTTGCTGCTGCTGACCGACGTGCCGGGCGTGCTGGACAAGGAAGGGGCGCTCATGACCGACCTGACGCCGGAAAGGATCGCCGCGCTGCGGCAGGACGGCACGATTTCGGGCGGGATGATCCCGAAGCTGGAAACCTGCACCGCCGCGGTGGAGGCCGGGTGCGAGGCGGCGGTCGTTCTCGACGGGCGGGTTCCGCACGCCATGTTGCTGGAATTCTTCACCTCGCGCGGGGCCGGTACGCTCATCAGCCTTGCGGCACCCGGCGGGGATGCCGGCGATTGAGCCTTGCGCCGCCGTCCATGCGTATTAGTTTGTTGATACACCTGTGCGCCGACGCTAGATCGGCGCTACTCCTACCGGCCTGAAAGGCGACCATGTCCAACCTCCTGTTCACCCTGATCCAGATCGTCGACCTGTTGACCACGGCGCTCATCACGCTGGTCATCATCCAGTTCGTCATCGGGCTGCTGTTCGCATTCAACGTCATCAACCAGTCGAACGAGTTCATGGCCTCGGTCTACCGCTCCATCAACGCCTTGCTGGAGCCGATCCTGGCCCCGATCCGCCGGCTGATACCCAGCGCGGGTGCGATCGATTTCTCGCCCCTGGTGCTGATCATCCTGCTTCAGGTTCTGATGATCGTCCTGACCGGCGTTGCGCGGTCCGTCGTATGACCGCGCGGATCATCGACGGGAAGGCTTTCGCGGCCGGCCTGCGCGAGCGGGTGGCGAAGGTCGCGGCCGAGTTCGAAGAGAAAGCGGGCCGCAAGGCAGGCCTCGCCGTGGTGCTGGTGGGCGAGGATCCGGCAAGCCAGGTCTATGTCCGGTCCAAGGGCAAGGCGACCATCGCGGCAGGCATGGAAAGCTTCGAGCACCGGATGCCGGAAAGCACCTCGCAGGAGCTGCTGCTGGCGAAGGTCGACGAACTGAACGCCGATCCGTCCGTGGACGGTATCCTGGTCCAGTTGCCCCTGCCCAAACATCTCGACGAACAAGCGGTGGTCGACCGGATCTCGCCGGCAAAGGATGTGGACGGGCTGACCCCGGTCAGCACCGGTCAGCTGGCCCTGGGGCAGGCCGGGCTGGTTCCGTGCACCCCGCTCGGCAGCCTGATGCTGCTGAAGGACCAATTGGGCGACCTGTCGGGCATGGACGCGGTCGTCATCGGACGCTCCATCCTGGTGGGCAAGCCGATGGCGCAATTGCTGCTGGATGCGAATGCAACCGTCACGATTGCGCACAGCCGCACCAAGAACCTGCCGGAGGTCGTCGGCCGCGCCGATATCGTCGTGGCAGCGGTCGGCCGCGCAGAGATGGTCAAGGCCGACTGGCTGAAGGAAGGCGCGACGGTAATCGATGTCGGCATCAACCGGCTGTCGCCCGAACCGGGCGCGGAAAAGGGGCGCCTTGTCGGCGACGTGGATTTCGCCGGGGCCTCGCAGAAGGCCGGGGCGATCACTCCCGTGCCGGGCGGGGTCGGGCCGATGACGATCGCGGTCCTGCTGAGGAATACCGTCGTTGCCGCTCACCGGCGCGAGGGGATGGAGGTGCTCGGCGGTCTCTGACCGGGCCGGGCTCTGTCATGCGCACATTCGCAATCTTGGCTGTCGCCATTGCTTCCCTTGCCGGCTGCGCTTCCGGCCCACCGCGACCGGGCAAGGCCGAAATACAGCGCATCGACCGGATGCTGAGCAATGCACCGGGCAAGGCGCAGCCGAGCGTGGTGGTCGCGGCAGAAATGGCCTTCGCCCGCTCCGTACGCGAGGACGGCACTGCGGACGCACGGCGGGAATTCGCTGCCATGGGTGCAAGCGAGCCGAGCATGGCGCTGGCGAGCGTCTACGATACCAAGACGGTCTGGATCAGCTGCGACGGAACACTGGCCATCACGCGCGGGCAGTTCGAGACGCCGCAGGGCGAGGCGGGAACCTACGTCACCACGTGGCAATGGCAGACCGACCGCAGCTATCGCTGGATCGCGCACGACATGATACGCGATGCGGCAGCCGAGCGCAGGCTGGTCGCAGCGCGTGACGCCGACCCCGACGACGGCGCAATCGTCGTCGAGGGAACGCCGACCGTCGAAGGGATCGTGTCGGAATGCATTCCATCGACCGAGGGACCGGTGCTCAATCCTGCAATGCAATCCGGGGCGAGCAGGAAAGGCGCCATGACTTCGTCCGACTATACGCTGCGAACCTATTGCGACGAGGCGGACGGGGTGCGCACGCAGACCGCATGGTACCTCGAAAACGCGCAGTGGACGCAGGCGCTGGAGCTTGCCGTGCCGACGGATGAAAGGTGCTAGGCGGGATGGTCGATCTCTTCATCTCCGCATTCGTGACCCTGTTCGTGGTCATCGATCCGCCCGGTTGCGCGCCGATCTATGCCGGGCTGACCCATGCCGCCGATGCCCGCGCGCGGCGGATCATGGCGACCCGCGCCGTGCTGATTGCCGCGGCGATCCTTGTCGGCTTTGCAGCCTTTGGCGAGGAATTGCTCGGTGCGCTGCATATCGAACTCGACAGTTTCCGGATCGCTGGCGGGCTGATGCTGTTCTGGATCGCGTTCGAGATGGTGTTCGAGAAACGCACGCAGCGGCGCGAGGAACGTGCCGACCGCGTGCGCGCGACGCCCGAGGTGGAGGATGTCTCGGTCTTCCCGATGGCGATGCCGATGCTGGCCGGACCGGGCGCGATTGCCGCCATCATGTTGCTGACGAACGAGGCGGACGGGCTGAGCGGCACGATGGTCGTGCTGGGCGCGCTGGCCACCGTGCTGGTGCTGACGCTGGGTGCGCTGATCGCGGCGGGCCCGCTGATGCGGCTGCTGGGCGACAAGGTGGAAGCTGCGATCACGCGGCTTCTCGGCGTGCTGCTGGCCGCACTTGCCGCGCAATATGTGATCGACGGTATCAGGGGCAGCTTCGGGATCTGAGCCCGGCCTTACTGCAAGGTGACCTTGTCGTCCTCGCCATCGGTGCGGCCGTAGAAATACATCAGCTGGATCAGCAACTCGCAACGCGCCGCCAGGTCGGGCGCTTCCAGCAGGGCCTGTTTCGAGGCCGGATCGAAGGGCGCAATCTGTGACACCCCGTTGATGAGCGACTGGTCGTCCAGCCGCTCCACATTGTCCCAGTCGACCTTGTAGCCCTGCGCATCGGCAAATCGCCGCGCTTCCCGTTCGAAGCCCGCACGCTCTACCGCGGCAAGGACTTCGTCGCCGTCGTCGGCGATGGGTTCTGCCTCCACTTGGCGAAAGGCGGTTTCGACCTCGCGTTCCTCGATCAGGCGGAACCGGGTCTCGCCGGTCAGTATGAGGTTGTAACGCCCGTCATCCAGCGCCTCGATCTCCTCGATCTTCCCGATGCAGCCGACCTTGTAGAGTGGCGCGCCCTCGCGCGGCTCCTGCGGCTGGATCATCCCGATGCGCCGGTCGCGCGCCAGCGCATCGCCGATCAGGGCGCGGTAGCGCGGCTCGAAGATGTGGAGGGGCAATTGCAGCCCCGGGAACAGGATCGCACCGGGCAGGGGGAAGATGGAGAGGCGCAAAAGCAGGGGCCCCGCTTATCCGAACAGGATCTTGGACAGGCGTCGCCGCGTCGAGACGACCCATTCGTCCTCAAGGCCGACCGCCTCGAAAATCTGCAGCAGCTTCGTGCGGGCCGCGCCCTCGTTCCATTCGCGGTCGCTTTCGACCATGGCCAGCAGGGTATCGGCGGCATCGTCGCGCTGACCGGCGGCATAGGCGGCTTCGGCGAATGCGAATTGCGCATCCATATCGGCCGGCTTTTCCGCAGCAGTGGCGCGGAGCATGGCAAGTTCGCCGTCGTCGACCTGCGTTCCGGCAAGTTCCAGCGCGCTTTTCGCCTGCTGGACCAGCGGATCGTTGGCAACCTCTTCCGGCAGCGAAGCAAGATGCGCCTGCGCAGCATCGGCCTTCCCGCCCGCGACAAGCGCGCGGATGAGCCCGGCATGGGCCGCCGCGCTGGTCGGCGCCATTTCGGCAACCTGCGAGAAAACACCTGCCGCGCGTTCAGCGTCGCCTTCGGCGAGAACCTGTTCGCCCATGGTGATGAACTGCTCGATGTCCGGCTGCTGCTGACCGCCGCCGGTCGCTGCATCGCCGATGGGTTTCTGCGCCAGGATCTGGTCGAGCGCTTCCTTAAGCTGGCTTTCCGTGCGGGCCGGGGTGAGGTCCGCGACCGGCTGGCCTTGGAACATCGCATAGACGGTGGGGATCGATTTCACCTGGAACTGGCCGGCGATGAACTGTTCTTCATCGACATTGACCTTCTCCAGGATCACGCCCTTGTCGGCATATTCCGCGGCGACTTTCTCCAGCGTCGGGGTCAGCGCCTTGCACGGCCCGCACCACTCGGCCCAGAAATCGAGAATCACGAGCTTGGTCATGGACGGTTCCACCACCTGTGTGCGGAAGCGGTCCACCGCCTTTTGCTCGTCGAGATTGAGACCCATGCTGGCCACGGCGTATTCCCCTGATCGAATCCAGTGTCGTGCCACCCGCGAAGGGGGCTTAGCGTAGGTCCTATGTGGACCATTGCGGCGCGATGTGAAGGGGTGGGCGCGAATTGAATCGGGCGGGTCCGCCCATGCGGGGACCGCAAATCGGCATTTCATGCAATTAGGGCTTGCCGGGCACAAAAGCCCCTGCTAACCGCGCGCTTCCCCACCGATACGGGCCGAACGGAACGTCATCGGGGAGCGTCTAGTGAGCGGGCGTAGCTCAGGGGTAGAGCACAACCTTGCCAAGGTTGGGGTCGGGCGTTCGAATCGCCTCGCCCGCTCCATTTTTCTTTCGAAAATTGAACCGCTTAAGCGGATCGCAAGTTGGCGGATCCTGCTTCCCCGGTCTGTCGGTTACTCCGGGGAAGCACGGGGGAAGCACAATTCGGAGTTTCGTGGCGCACTCTGGCGTTTGCATTGCGGCATTCTGAACCACCCGATTCCAAGGTGCAAGGGTTGGCTTGGCGTATGCCCAGCTTGGAGTGCGGTCGGTGAAAGTATCCAATCTAATTGCCCACTTCGCTTGTCATTTGAAGCGGCGGAATTGGGGCCGGTTGCGGACTGGCGGCTCCCGGGTGACGGAGCGCCCCAAGCTGCCATTCCGCTTGCGACCCCATTTCGGTCGTTAATAGGATCGTAGAATCTGCCCAAAACCGGTCACGTCAAATCTCGGCAACAGTTGCGGCATGGTCGTCGTTGCCAGCCAAGGCCACGTCAATCGCTGCTGCCGCATGTAAGGCAGTCGTATCGAAGATTGGCACCGGGCTGTCTTCTGGCCGAACCAACAGCATGATCTCGGTACAGCCCAAGATCACCGCCTCGGCGCCGCGCTCGTCCAACCGCTCGATGACCGCGCAATAGGCATTCCGCGATGCCGGCAAAACCTTACCACTGACCAGTTCCTCGTAGATTATGCGATGGACGGTAGCCCGATCATCCTCGTCCGGAACGACGACATTTAGGCCATGCCGATCGACGAGCCGTCCTTTGTAGAATTCATGCTCCATCGTGAACGCGGTACCAAGCAGCCCGACTGTTTTGAGATCTGCCGCTTTGATATTAGCGGCTGTCGGATCGGCGATGTGGAGCAGGGGTATGCACACAGCAGTCTGCACGTCTGCTGCCATGCGGTGCATGGTGTTGGTACAAATCAGCAATATGGCCGCACCGCCCGCTTCAAGGCGTTTTGCCGCATCCACCATTCGCGCCGTCAGGCCCTTCCAATCGCCCTTGTACTAGAATTCCTCGATCTCTGAGAAGTCGAAGGACCACAAAAGGCAGCGGGCCGATGCGGTTGATCCAAGCCGGTCTCGAATTCCTTCGTTGAGAATGCGATAATACGCGGCGGAACTCTCCCAACTCATACCGCCAATCAGGCCGATCATCTTCATGCCGCAC
>NZ_BTGS01000006.1:0-205366 GCF_042851395.1 Altererythrobacter sp. MTPC7
GACCTACAACGACTGCACCTTGCCATATTTAGGCTGGTGCGAGAGCCGTCCACGACATCACGTCACAACACCGCCAGACGATGGTCGCCGTTTTGGGGGAGGTGAATCTAATGCATCGCATCTGCTTAGGTCACCAGCTGAAATGCCCGGATGTTGATCTATCGACCTTTGGATTGGCACCAGCTTTCGCTTTCATCTGAGATCGACTCACAAGCCCTTGCCTTGAATATCGCGAATGGTGTCGGAAGCCGCACGGCAGCATTTTATTCCTCGAATGCTCAAGGCGGACAGATCGTATACGCCCCCGACTTCGTCGCCGGTCCAATGTCCGCTATTTCAAATGCGCGGCCTAAAAGCCGACCGTCGCACATCCACCCTAACTCGGCCGTGCGGGCTTGCGATCCTGTCAGCTGAAACCTGCCGAACTTATAACGCTGGATGGAAGCCGCTTCCCATGAATCTGTGTCATAATGCACAAAAGCCAGGAAGATGGCGGGGGAGTTGGTCGAGAAACTCAATGTGAGAGCGATCGTAACCTAGGGCGTAACCTAAGGCAAGTCTTCGTTGAGAAAAATTCGCTTAAGTCATTGAAAAATTGGTGGACGCACTAGGGTTCGAACCTAGGACCCGCTGATTAAGAGTCAGCTGCTCTACCAACTGAGCTATGCGTCCACGCTCGGGGCCACGATGGATCATCCGATGTCCATCTCGACACGAGAGGCGCCGCATTTAGCGCGTGCGCGGCGCGATACAAGAGGCAATTTTCATTTCTTGCAAATGGGCGGCTCGACGACGGTTGCAATTCGGCCTTTCCCGGCAGGCGCGGCATTCATTTCGTCGCGCATCGACGACCCAGGCTTACGGCCTTCGCCAAAGTCGCTCAGTCCGAAATCAGCCCGCCGCTGCTGCGTTTGCGGTTCCACCTGTTCACCATCATCAGGCTGCCGATGCAGATCATGTTGGTCATCATCGACGAACCGCCATGGCTCATGAATGGCAGCGGGATACCGACGACCGGCGCCAACCCCATGACCATCATCAGGTTGATGGCGACGTAGAAGAAGATGGTGGCGGTCATCCCCGATGCCAGTAGCCGGTCGAACCGGTGTTCCGCAGCGCGCGCGACTTTCATCCCCCAGCCGAGGATCAGGCCGAAGGCGCCGATTACGAATATGCCGCCCAGCAGCCCCCATTCCTCTGCCATTGTGGCGAAAACGAAGTCGGTATGCGGTTCGGGCAGATAGTTCAGATGGCTTTGCGAGCCTTCGTTGAAACCCTTGCCGAACCACCCGCCGGACCCGATTGCGATTTTCGACTGGGTGATGTGATATCCGGTGCCCAGCGGATCGCTTTCCGGGTCGAGGAAGGTGTTCACGCGCTTCTGCTGGTACGGCTGCAGTGCGAAGAAATAGGCGAGCGGGATTGCGGCTGCGCCTGCCAGCCCGGCTCCGACAAACCATTTGAGCGGCAGGCCGGCGAGGAAGAGAACGACGCCCGCCCCGAAAACAATCGCGAGCGAGGTCCCGAGATCGGGCTGCATCAGGACCAGCGCGACAGGCATTCCGATAAGACCTGCTGCCGGCATCAGAGCGCGCCAGGTATTGATCATGCCGGTGGGCAGGGAGGCATAGAAATGGGCAAGCACCAGGACGATCGCCGGCTTCATGATCTCCGACGGCTGCAGGCGCATGAAGCCCAGGTCCAGCCAGCGCTGTGCGCCGCCCCCCAGCGCGCCCATGACCTCCACCCCGACCAGAAGGACAAGGGTGATCGCATAGATCGGATAGGCGGCAAACCGCGCCAGGTCGCGCGTGAACAGGGTCAGGATGCCGGCCATCACCAGGAATACGGCGAACCGGATGCCATGCGACATGGCATAGGGCTGGAGATTGCCGCCCGCTGCCGAGAACAGGACCAGCCCGCCGAAGCCTGTCAGCAACAGGAGCGGGAAAAGCATCCCCCATGGCTGACGGGCCACCGGGGTGGGGACGATACCGCTCACTCCGCCCGCTCCCCGCGCAATTGCTCGGCAATGGCCTCCTGCTGCGCGGCGGCGGCGCGTGCCTCTGCTTCGACGCGGGCCCCGATATCCTCGTTCCGGGCGGCGACCGGCTCGACCTGTTCACCCGCTGCCTGGGCATAGGCTGCATATTTGCGGTTGAGGCGTTCCTGCGCGGTGCCGCCCCATTGTTCCTCGTAGGTGCGCAGGGCCTCCATGCCTTTTGCCGGGTCGAAGAGGTAGGTCATGACGTCGCGCGCGATCGGGTAGGCGGAGCCGGAGCCGCCGCCATGCTCTATCACGACCGCGCCTGCGTATTTCGGGTTTTCCAGTGGAGCAAAGAACACGAACAGGCCGTGATCGCGGTATTTCCAGGGGCCGGACCGTCCATCGGAAACGCTGAGCGAGACGACCTGCGCCGTACCGGTCTTGCCCGCCATCTTCACATCGTCGAGCGGCAGGCGCGCACGGCCTGCCGTGCCGGGCCCGTTGACGACGTCGCTCATCGCCTCGCGCACCTTGATCAGGTGTTCGGAGTTGAACCCTTCGCTTTCGAACACCGGATCCTTGCCCGTTAGCAGCAGCCGCGGCTCGACATGCTTGTTCGTTGCGAGCCGTGCCGACATCACCGCCAGTTGCAACGGATTGGCAAGGTAATAGCCCTGGCCGATCGAAGCGTTGACGGTGTCGTAGGGCTGCCATGCCCGGTCGAACTTGTTCTGCTTCCAGTCCGGGCTGGGCACCGTGCCGTAGAACTGGTTGAGCACCGGCAGGTCGAATTGCTGCCCCATGCCCAGCCGCTTCGCAAAGGCGGCGACCTTGCCGAAGCCGACCTGCTGCGCGAAGTGGTAGTAATAGCTGTCGCAGCTTTGGTAAATGGCTTTCGCCATGTCGACCGTGCCGTGATTGCTCCAGCAATTGAAGAACCGGTTGCCGATGCGCCGTCCGCCGCCACACTGGATTGTCTCCGAAGGATCGACCCCGTCGAGCAGGAAGGCCATCGAATGCATCGGCTTGATCGTTGAGCCGGGCGGATAGAGGCCTTTCAGGACCTTGTTGCGCAGCGGAACGCGCTCGTCATCGCGCAGCATCGAATATTCCAGGCTGCCGATGCCGGAAGAAAAGCTGTTGGGATCGAAACTGGGCATGGATGCCATGCACAACAGGTCGCCCGTTTCGCAGTCCATCACGACGACAGAGCCGCTTTCCAGGCCGATCCGCCGCGCGGCGTAATCCTGCAGGGGTCCGTCGATCGTGGTCCTGAGGGGATCGCCCTGCACATCGGGCCGCGTGTCCAAGTCGCGCACGATGCGGCCCGATGCGGTCACCTCCACCCGGCGCGCGCCGGGTTCGCCGCGGATGACCTGCTCGAACTGTTTTTCCAGGCCGTCCTTGCCGATCTTGTAGCCCGGCGTCACGAGCAGGGGGTTCTTCTCCTCCTCATATTCTTCCGCATTGGCCACGCCGACATAGCCGATGAGATGGCCGACGCTGGGGCCGGTCGGGTAATAGCGCGAGAAACCGCGCTGCGGGATGACACCCGGCAGGTCCGGCAGGCGTAGGCTGACAGCGGCGAACTGGTCGTAATCCAGGCCGCTGGCAACCTCGACCGGCTGGTAGCTCGTGCCTTTCTCGATCTCGTCGAGGATGTCCGCCTTGCGCACCGGGTCGAGGTCCAGCAACTCGCCGAGGATCTCGACCTGCTGCTCTGCATTCACCAAACGTTCGGGAATGATATCGACCCGAAAATCGGCGCGGTTGGAGGCGAGGGGGGCGCCGTTGCGATCGAGGATCCAGCCCCGGCGCGGCGGGATCAGAGTCAGGTTGACGCGGTTGCTCTCGCTCTCGACCTCGTACCGCTCGTTCTCGGCAATCGCGATATAGCCCATGCGAACAGCCAGCAGCGTGCCGATGCCGGCCCCGAACGATCCGAGCACGAAGCTGCGCCGGTCGAAGCTGTTCTTCAGCGTCGCCCCGGTGATGATCTGCCCCGACTTCCCGCTCAGCATCAGTCGTTCACCCTGAAGCGAAGAAGGCGCAGCCGATCGAGCACCGCCACGATGCGCGCGATAACCGGGAAGATGAGGATCGAGAGCAGGATCTGGGGACCGGTTGCGATGATTGCCAACAGACTGACATCGGCCCCCGACAGGAGAGCCGCGCCGACGATTGCGACCATGATGGCAAGCGAGGCGGCCAGCCAGTCCTGCCAGAAGCTGCGCCACGGGAAGCGGGTCTCGAACGCCTCGATGGCAAGCATGGTCACGGAAAAGAACACGATACCACTGCCGAGTGGCTGTCCGCTGAACAGGTCGTCGAACAGGCCGAGGGGGAAACCGGCCCAGACAGGAAGGAGCCCCGGACGCACGAGCCGCCAGGCCAGCATCATCAGGAACCCGAGCGGCGGAACGAGCGGGATGGCGCTGACCATGGCAAGGAATGGCAGCATCGAACCGATTAGGATCGAAAGCCACGGAACGACATTGGCGAGGATCCGCGAGTGATCGCGGTTTATCCGGCTACCATATCTGTCGCGCCGCGAATTGTTGGACAGCCGCTCGATCACCGGTCGATGTCTGTGTCTGCGCCCGTGTCGCCTTCGGTCTCTCCATCCGCATCGGCCGACAGGTCGATCTCGACCGGGGTCGCCGCGCCCGAAGTTGCTGCAGGCTGGAAGATTGGATCGACCGACACGTAGTCGGTGGCCGCGGGATCGGAGATGATGCGGGCGATCCCGCCGTCATCCGTCAGCTTCGATACGATGGCGACGGCGATACCGGGGGCGTAGAACCCGCCTGCGCCGCTGGTAACGAACACGTCGCCGACCTTGAGCGGATTGATACCGAGATTGATAAGGCGGATGTCGATCTGCCCGTCGCCGCGTCCTTCGGCGAACGCGACCGTATCGTCGGTCGCGCGGCGGACCGGCACGATGCTTTCGCTGTCGGTCAGCAGGAGGACGCGCGAGCTTCTGGTGCCGACTTCCAGCACGCGGCCGACCACGCCGCGGGCGGAGCGGACGGGCATGCCCGCCTCGACACCGTCGCGGCGGCCTGCGCCGAGATAGGCGAAGCGGCGGGTGCTGGACGAACTCGACCCGATCAGGCGGGCAACCGTCACTGGCTCCCGCCCATCCTCGCGCAGCCCCAAAATGCCGCGCAGGCGGGCATTTTCCTGTTTCAGCGCCTCTGCTTCGGCAAGCCGGATGCGGGCAAGTTCGACTTCGCGCCGCAGCGCCTCGTTCTGGCTGCCCGCGCGCAGATAGCCGCGTATGTCTTCGATAAAGCCGCGACTTTCGCTGCGAACGACGGCATTCGCCTCCGCCACCGGCTTTACCGTATCGCTGGCAGCGGTCTTCGGGCCGGACATGATGTCCGGCCTGAACAGGGAAAGCGCCAGCAGGACAGCACCGATCAGCGCGCCCAGTCCGGCGACGACATACCCCGTGAACAGCCCGTATTGCGCCCTACGCGAATGGCCGGAGCGCCTGGATGATGCAGGCGGCGCCATGCGTTGCCCCTCCTCGTCCTATCAGGCCGTCATCAGGACGCCGCGATAGATCGGGTCCTCCATCGCGCGCCCCGTTCCGATGGCAACGCAAGTCAGCGGATCTTCCGCGATACTGACCGGCAGGCCGGTTTCATCGCGCAGGTGATCGTCGAGCCCTGCGATAAGCGCACCGCCGCCGGTGAGCACGATGCCCTGGTCGACGATGTCGGCAGCCAGTTCGGGCGCGGTGTTTTCCAGCGCGATGCGCACGCCTTCAACGATGGCGCCGATCGGCTCGTTCAGGGCCTCAGCCACATGGCCCTGATTGATGGTGATTTCCTTGGGCACGCCGTTCACCAGGTCGCGGCCCTTGATGACGATGCTTTCCCCGATCCCGTCGGCAGGAGCGACGGCGACGCCGTAATCCTTCTTGATCCGCTCAGCCGTGGAATCTCCGATCAGCAGGTTGTGATGTCGGCGGACGTAGGAGACGATGGCTTCGTCCATCTTGTCACCGCCGGTGCGCACCGAAGTGGTGTAGGCGAGGCCGCGCAGCGACAGCACCGCGACTTCGGTCGTGCCGCCGCCGATATCGACAACCATGGAACCGACCGGCTCCGTCACCGGCATGTCGGCGCCGATGGCGGCGGCCATGGGTTCCAGGATCAGGTAGACCGCGCTGGCACCGGCATTGCTCGCCGCATCGCGGATCGCACGCTTTTCCACCGAGGTGGAGCCGGAGGGCACACAGATCGTGATCTCGGGATAACGGAACAGGCTCTTCTTGCCGTGTACCTTGCGGATGAAGTGCTTGATCATTTCTTCCGCGATTTCGATGTCGGCGATGACGCCGTCGCGCAGCGGGCGGATGGCCTGGATGCTGTCGGGCGTCTTGCCCATCATCAGCTTGGCATCGTCGCCGACGGCCTTGACCTTGGTCTGGCCGTTGATGGTCTCGATCGCAACGACGGAGGGTTCATCCAGCACGATGCCCTGGTCCTGCACATAGACCAGCGTATTGGCCGTTCCGAGGTCGATCGCCATGTTCTGCGAACCGAATTTGAAAAGGTTGCTCAGAAAACTCATCGTGAACCGGATTCCATTGTCTTGAAGTTATTCAGAATTAGCCGTGACATTCCCGTGGGATAAGACCGTCTCTTGCGAAGCGTGCAACCCAGCGCGTTTGTGAATGCGCGTCCTTACCGAGTCGCCGGGCAGAATGCCATGCGAATTGCCAGATTGTCGGGGTAAAACCCCCCATCCGTCTCGTATAGCGGGCCACTGGTCGCTATGGTTCCGCAAATGCCGGAAATTCGTCGCCTGCCAGAACATCTCGTCAACCGGATCGCCGCTGGCGAGGTGGTCGAACGTCCGGCCGCCGCGCTGAAGGAACTGGTGGAAAACGCAGTCGATGCCGGGGCGACCCGGATTGCTGTCTCGCTGGTCGATGGCGGGCTCGCCCGGTTGGAAGTGACCGACAATGGCTGCGGGATGGAACCGGCGGCGATGGAAATGGCGCTCGAGCGCCATGCGACCTCGAAATTGCCCGATACCCTTATCGGAGAGGACCAGGCGATCGAGCGCGTGGCGACGCTGGGTTTCCGGGGGGAGGCCCTGCCTTCCATTGCCAGCGTGTCGCGCTTTACGCTGGAAAGCCGGCCACACGATGCGGACAATGGCTGGCGCCGCGTGGTCGATCACGGCGTGCTGGTGGATGAGGGGCCGGCCGCCCTGCCGCCGGGCACACGGGCGCGGGTCGAACAGGTGTTCGCCAAGGTTCCTGCCCGGCGCAAGTTCCTGCGCACGGCGCGCAGCGAATACGGCGCGTGCCTCGACATCGTGCGGCGCCTGGCAATGGCGCGGCCGGACATCGGCTTCACCCTGCAGCATGGCGACCGGCGGACCATTGCGACGCAGCCGGACGAGGCGCTGGCCGACCGCGTGGCGCAGATCGTCACGCGCGAGCTGAAGGACAACGGCGTGCTGCTCGACATGGAGCGGGGCGCCATGCGGCTGACCGGCATTGCAGGTCTGCCGACCTATAATCGCGGCGTGGCGGACCACCAGTACCTGTTCGTCAACGGTCGCCCGGTAAAGGACCGCCTGCTGGTCGGCGCGGTGCGGGGCGCCTATTCCGACATGCTGGCCCGAGATCGCCACGCCGTGCTCGCCCTGTTCCTCGACCTGCCGTCGGAAGATGTCGATGTGAACGTCCATCCGGCAAAGACGGAGGTCCGTTTCCGCGATGCGCAGGGCGTTCGCGGCTTCATCGTTTCCGGGCTCCGGCAGGCGCTATCGACGGGCGACCGGCGAAGCGCGCAGGGTCCGGACCGCGCAGCCATGGAAAGGTGGCAGCAGGAACCGGTCCGCGAGGAACCGGCACCGGCGCTGCGGTCCATCTTCGACAACCGCGACTGGAGCGCACCTGCGCAGCGCGTTGGCGAAGCTCGCCCCGGCTGGCGGGGTTACGAACAGGACGTGATGACCGCGCCGATGGGCCGCGCCGAGGAAGCGGCGCCCGTGGCGGCAGAGCAGGATTTCCCCCTGGGCATTGCGCGGGGGCAGGTTGCGAACACCTACATCGTCGCGGAATCGAAGGACGGGCTGGTTCTGGTCGACCAGCACGCGGCGCATGAGCGGCTCGTCCTCGAACGGCTGAAGGCAGCGGGGGCGGGGGAAGCGGTCGCCCGCAGCCAGGCCATGCTGATCCCCGAAGTCGTCGAGCTGGAGGAGCCGGCCTGCGACCGGCTGGAAGAGGCAGCGGACAAGCTGGACGCGCTGGGCCTTGCCATCGAACGTTTCGGTCCCGCCGCAATGCTGGTCCGTTCCATGCCTCATGCACTGGCGGGCGGCGATCCGCACAAGCTGCTGCAGGACATTGCGGACGACCTGGCGAAGCATGGCACGAGCCTGCTGCTGGGGGAGAAACTGGACCTCGTGCTGGCCACGATGGCGTGCCACGGATCGGTCAGAGCGGGGCGCACATTGCGCGTCGATGAAATGAATGCGTTGCTGCGCGAAATGGAGCGCACGCCGCGATCGGGGCAATGCAACCATGGACGGCCCACATGGGTGAAACTGGGGATGGACGATGTCGAGAAACTGTTCGGGCGTCATTAGCGCGGGGCTTGCCGCAATCCTGCTGGCAGGCTGCAACTCGGGCGAGGAAACCGCTGCCGACGAAACTGCTGCATCTCTCCAGCTTGGCGCGCTCGGTGCGCCCGATATCGAACGTCACGAAATCTACGGCACGGTCTGCGGTTTCCGCGAAGCCGGGGGTAGCATGAGGGCGCTGGCCCTGATCCAGCCCGAACAGGCATGGGTCAAGCTGGACGGCGAAGCGGTTGCGCTGCCGGTGGCCGACGATGCCGGCGAGGGGCCGCTCGGTATCGGGCTGGCCTATACCGCCGCCCCGGCGAGCCTGTCGCTGGCAGTCGAGGGTGAGGAGAAAGCATCCGGAGGCGGTCGCAGCGAAACTGGCGCCACGCTGACCGTCCGCACGGCGGCGGGTGATACAGCCGAGCTATCAGGCACGCTGCAATGTTCGTCCGGTTCCGTCTGACCGGACGCAGCCGGACGCGGTCGGGCGCGGTCGTCAATCCTCGATCGGGGCATCCCTGTCCCGGACCTCGATCAATCCGTTGCTGACCATTTCCAACACCGCTTCGCCGTGCTGGTTGTAGGTGGTGCCGCGTGACTTGAAGATACCCATTTCCCGCCGCGACTTGCTGCGGCGCTTCTCGATCACCTCGGTCTCTACCCGCAACGTATCGCCGGGATAGACGGGTTTCTTCCAGCGCAGCTGGTCGACCCCGGGCGAACCCAGCCCTGCCTGCGCATTGTCCTTCATGTTATCGACCATCATCCGCATGGTCATGGCGCAGGTGTGCCACCCGCTTGCCGAGATGCGGCCGAAATGGGTCGCTGCCGCGGCGTCTGCGTCGAGATGGAAAGCCTGCGGGTCGTATTTCGAGGCGAATTCCCGAACCTCTTCCGCCGTGACTTCGTAACGGCCGAAACTTGAACGCGATCCGACCTCTATATCTTCGTAATACAGCATGGCGCGACACTACGCGTTAAAGGGTAGGGCGCAAGAGCATCCAGATCGCCATCCCGACCATGGCAAGATTTTCGCTGAGCGAGATGAAGCCGAGTGGGACATCACCGCTGCCCCCTACACAGGCGCATTTGATGTCGCGTTTCTGGACGTACACGGCGTAGAACACGCTCACCGCACCGATCGTCCCGATGACGAGGGCCACCGGAATCGAGATCCACGGCAGGATCCGCCCGGCCATCAGCACCGCAGCCGCCGCCTCCAGGAAAGGATAGGCGTAGGCATAGGGGACGAAGCGCTGCCCCAGCAGGTCATAGCCGACAAACATGGTCGAGAACTGCTCGACATCCTGCAATTTCAGCATGGCCAGCATTGCCATCGAAAAGGCGACGAACCATTCGGCCGTGCGGATGTGGAGCGGTGTGCCGTAGACGAAAAACGCGAGGGAGACGGCGAGGGCCAGTCCGACCGCGAACACTGCCAGGACCGGCGTATAACTCTTGCCGCCATCGTCCTTGTCGCGGCCGAAATGGGCGCGAAGCGCATCGTATCCGCCCAATCGCTCCCCGCCGATAAAGGTCTGCGGCGTGGTCTTCACGCCGTGCTTTTCCTTGAACGCGTCGGTTTCCTCGCGCGTGGTCAGGTGGTGGTCCTCCACCGTATATCCCTCACGCTCGAGCAGGTATTTGGACTTCGTACCGTAGGGACAGACGTGCTTGTCCATCACCATGCGGTAAAGGCGGGCGACCTTCCGGACGCCCGCCTGTGCGTTGCTGTCGGTAGTATTGGTCATCAGGTTCGGAACTTGGGGACACCTGCGCTGGAGTCCAGTTCCGGAATGATACGATACCGGGCGAGGATCAGGCTGAAGATGCCGAACAGCAGCAGACCGATCGCCGTGAGTGTGAAGATGATGCCTTCACCGGCAAGGCTGGCCACGGCATCGCCCAGCGTCTTCACCTGGTCGCTTCCACCGGACATGAAGCCCGCCTGGAACAGCGACCAGCCGATGACGACATAGACGACTGCCCGGGCCAGGAAGCCCGCGCCGCCCAGCCAGCGGGTAAAGTCCGGGGCCTGCCCGCTGATGCGGTGCATGAAGCTGCCGGTGATGCCCTTCTTCGCCTGATGGAATGCTGCCACGAACAGCGCGATGCCGAGCAGGCCGAGAACGACGCCGCCCAGTTCGAAACCGAGGACACCGGACGCCGCTTCCTGCGCGCCGCCGCCGCTGCCGCCCGAGCCGCCGCCTTCGCTCGTCGCGAAACGGTAGGCGGAATAGGCGAGGGCGAGGTGGGCGATGCCGCTACCGGCATGGCCGATCCGCTTGCCCCAGCCTTTCGCGTCGGAGCCATTGTTCTCGATATCGAAGAACAGCGAGCAGAAACGGAACAGGGCATAGGCGATCAGGCCGATGACCATGATCCACAGGATCGCGGTGCCCAGCGGATAGTCCTCGATGGCGCGGAACACGCCATTGGTGCCTTCGGCGATCTTGCTGGCGCTCGTGAGGGCGATCAGGCCCAGCACGGTGTATAGGATCGCGCGGCTGAAATAGCCGACCCGCACCAACCAATTGAATTTCTCGGACTTGTCTACCACGTAAATATCTCCCCTGCTGGTTGCCTGTTGCAACGGGCGAGGGGGGAAATGGGTCCGGCCGATCAGACGTTGAACTTGAACAGCATCACGTCGCCGTCCTGGACGAGGTATTCCTTGCCTTCCTGCCGCAGCTTGCCGGCTTCGCGCGCCGCGCTTTCGCCGCCCAGCGCCACGTAATCGTCGTAGGCAATGGTTTCTGCGCGGATGAAGCCCTTCTCGAAGTCGGTATGGATTTCACCGGCAGCCTGCGGAGCCCTGGCACCGGCAGGGAATGTCCAGGCGCGCGATTCCTTCGGACCGGCCGTGAAGAAGGTGTTGAGACCGAGCAGTTTGTAACCGGCGCGGATCACGCGGGCGAGCCCGCTTTCCTCCAGGCCCAGTTCGGACAGGTACTCGGCGCGTTCCTCGCCCTCCATCGCAACCAGTTCGGCCTCGATGGCGGCGGATACGACAACGGCCTGCGCGCCTTCGGCCTCGGCCTTCTCGAACACGCGGGCGGAGAGGGCGTTGCCGTCCGCCGCATCTTCCTCGGCGACATTGCAGACATACAGAACGGGTTTGGCGGTCAGCAATTGCGCCTGCGCGAACAGCCGCTCTTCCTCGTCATCCCTGGGTTCGACGAGGCGGGCGGGCTTGCCCTCCTTCAGCAGCTCCAGCGCCTGTCCCAGGACACTGGCGAGAGCCTTCGCCTCCTTGTCCCCTGCGGTCGCGCGCTTTTCCGCATTGGCGACGCGCTTCTCCAGGCTTTCCATGTCGGCCAGCGCCAGTTCGGTCTCTACCACCTCGGCATCGGCGATGGGATCGACCTTGTTGCTGACGTGCTGGATGTCGTCATCCTCGAAACAGCGCAGCACGTGGACGATGGCATCGACTTCGCGGATATTGCCGAGGAACTGGTTGCCCAGGCCCTCTCCGCTCGACGCGCCTTTCACCAGGCCGGCAATGTCGGTGAAGCCCAATTGGGTGTGGATCACCTTCGCACTCTTGGCGATGCCGGCGATCTTCTCCAGTCGTTCGTCCGGGACCGCGACCTGCCCGACATTGGGCTCGATCGTGCAGAACGGATAGTTCGCGGCCTGTGCAGCCTGCGTTTCGGTGAGGGCATTGAAAAGGGTGGACTTGCCGACATTGGGCAGGCCGACAATCCCGCAGCGGAATCCCATGGGGGTGCTCCAGTAATGAGGTTTCGCGCGCCCTTAGCGGGGCGCGGCCGGCTTTACCAGTTCTTACGCCGGTTGATCGGCCGGCGGAGCCCGAGAGAGGCGATGGGCCGAACCCGTGGTGTCAGTCGTGCACCGCCTTGATAAGCGGACCGTAGCCGCTCTCGCCCAGCCATGCGAGCTGGGTTTCGCGGGTCGCCTTGTTGATCCCGACCTGCGGGATGCGGCTGCCGCTGACCTCGGCACGCAGCGGACGCGTGCCCGCCGGCATGGCGATCGTCCGGGCGATCAGGCGCGGTATGTCCATCGGATCGGCGGAGCGTCCCGAACCGTCCTCGGTCCCCATGCGGGCGACGACCTGCGGATAGCCGGAAATATGGATGTCCTGCGCCCGCTCTTTCAGCGCCTTTGTATAGATGTTGCGATTGACCCAGACCTCGGTCGGATAGCCGCCCGGCTCTACGATGGTCACGTCGATATTGTGGGGCACCAGTTCGTAGGCCATCGCCTCGCTGGTCGCTTCCAGCGCGAATTTGGTTGGCGAGTAGTGGCCGGAATAGGGGATGATGACCCGGCCAAGCTGGCTGGAAATCTGGAAGATCTGTCCGCCGCCCTTCGCGCGCATTCCCGGAAGCACGGCACGGGCCATGCGGTGCGCGCCGAAGACGTTGGTATCGTACATGAGCATGGTCGCTTCCATGTCCTGCACCTCGATCGGGCCCGACAGGCCGATGCCGGCATTGTTGACCAGCACGTCAAGCCCGCCGCCGTTCAGGCGCTCCGCTTCCTCGACGCCGGCCATCACGCTCTCGTCGTCGGTCACGTCGATCTCGATGATGTAGAGCTGCAAGCCTTCTGCCATCGCTAGGTTGCGCAGTTCGTCCGCCTCGGGCCGGGGCATGTTGCGCATCGTTGCGAATACCTTCGCGCCGAGGCGCGCGTAATGCTCCGCCCCCAACCGGCCGAAGCCGGAAGAGCAGCCGGTGATGAGAACCGACTTGCCCGAAAGGTCTGACGTCGCCTCGACTAGGTCGGCCTGTGCGCGCAGCGAGGTCGCGGCGAGGGCGCCGGTGGCAGCAGCGCCGGCAAGGAGCGAGCGGCGGGTGAGGGCGGTCATACAGTATCTCCAGACATCGACGGCACGGCAGGTTTCGGGGTTCGGCATGAGCCTGCCGGAAGCGTTCCCGTCACCTTTTTTTCAGGTTTACCCTGTAGCGCGCAGCACATGCAAATATCCAAGCCAAAACACGCATCCGCCTTTCGCAGACGCGCCCTGACCGCGTTCGCCGGGCTGGCCATGTTGAGTGCCTGCAGCGAACCGAGCGTGGCCGACCGGATTGCGCGTGCCGAAAGCAACCTGCAATCGGGCGATCTGAAGGCCGCGCGTCTCGACCTGATTTCGGTGGTGAACGAACAGCCGGACAACCGCGACGCTCGCCTGAAACTGGCGCAGACCTACCTCGCGCTGGAAGACGGCGAAGGAGCCTGGTCGCAGCTCGACGCGCTGGGGGACACTCGGGCCGATCTCGCGGTCCTGCGCGCCGAGGCGGAACTTTACCGCGGACGACCTGCCAAAGCGCTGGAGCTGGCAGCGACGACCGACGACGCGGATGCCCACCGCATCAGGGCCCGCGCGCATGTCGCGCTCGGCGACTTCGATGCGGCCCGCAGCGAACTGGAAAAAGGCGTCGAAGCGTCACCCGGCGATGCTGCCATCCTGTCGGATTATGCCCTGTTCGCACTCGCGGACGGGGACACGCCCAAAGCGAGCGAGCTTACCCGGCGTGCGGCCAAGGCTGCGCCGGATGCCATCGGCACGCGCCTCGCGATGGGACGCCTCGCGCTTGCAAAGGAGTCACCCGACCGTGCGCTGTCGCATTTCGATGCGATCTTGGAACAGCGTGCCGACCATGCCGCCGCAGTCATCGGCAAGGCGGATGCGCTTGGCGAGCTGGGCCAGCTGGACGCGCTGGAGGATTTCCTCGACGCCAATGAAGCCACCCTGGGAAGCGACCTGAGATTCGCCGTCCTCCAGGCCCGCCTAGCCGCGACGAGAGGCGAATGGGAAGAGGTGCGCTCTCTCCTGCAATCGCGGGAGAAAGAACTGCGCGACCAGCCCGAGGGAGCCTATATCTACGCCACAGCGCTCACGCAGCTGGGCAATCGCGAACTGGCGCGAACCTATCTGACGCGGCTGGAGACACGGTATCCGGGCGACCCGCGCGTCGCCCAGCTTCGTTCGCGGATCCAGTCTTCCGACTGACCGGGCGCGAAACACGCGGATACGAAAAAGGGCGGGCCGCATCACGCGACCCGCCCTTTTTTTTGGCTTGCATAGTGTCGGTCGGTCAGCCGACGAGCTTGCGCCGACGGGTGCGAGCGAGGCCGATCCCGACCAGGCCCAGGCCGAACAGGCCGAGCATGCCCGGCTCGGGAACCTGCGTACCGCCCGACGTGCTGCCGCCCGAGGTCGAACCGCCGCTGGTCGTCGTGGTCGAGCCGCCCGTAGTGGTCGAGCCACCCGACGTCGTGGAACCGCCGGACGTGGTGGAACCGCCGCTGCTGGTGCTGCCGCCGCTGGAACCGGTGTAGTGACCGCAATCCCAATAGTGCGCGTGCGTACCGCCGCCGCCCCAGTTGCCCCAGTTGCCCCACGTGCTCCACCAGGTGGCGGATGCGGGCGTTGCCAGAGACAGTCCGGCGATTGCTGCCGTTGCGAAAAGAAGTTTCCGAGCCATAACGTCGTTCCCCTGAGAATGGTTTACGACTTGGAATGCAGCTTGCGTGCCAGTTCCCGCCAGCTGCGGCTTGTAATGGTTAACGGGCTTTTCGAGCGCAGGGAGTTGTCAAGAAAATCGACAATTTTCGCTGGGATCCGGCGGGCGGCGGGCTAGTCCTGCATCCGCAGCGCGACGTCGCTGGCGAAGCGGGCGTCGTCGCCTTTGGCCAGCCATTCCGCCTCTGCACCGACGGCGGCGAGCATCTGGACCAGATCGTCTTGCTCGCCCTTGGGATAGTTGCCCAGGACGTGGCCGTGCACCGCGTCCTTGTGTCCGGGATGACCGATGCCGAGCCGGATGCGGCGGTAATCAGTGCCGACATGCTGCCCGATGGACCGCAGGCCGTTATGGCCGGCATGGCCGCCACCCCGCTTCACCTTCACCTTGTACGGCGCGATGTCGAGCTCGTCATGGAAGACGGTGAGGGCGCCTTCGTCCAGCTTGTAGAAACGCAGCGCCTCGCCGACGCTTCGGCCGCTCTCGTTCATGAATGTCGCCGGCTTCAGCAGGACGATCTTCTCGGGCCCGATGCGGCCTTCCTGCACCCAGCCGGAGAACTTCTTCTGCACCGGGCCGAAGCCGTGCATGTTGGCGATGACGTCGACCGCCATGAAGCCGACATTGTGGCGGTTCATCGTGTATTTCGGCCCTGGATTGCCGAGCCCTGTCCAGATCTGCATGCGGGCTGGATAGAGAAGTGCGCGTGCGAGGCAATGTTTGAGTTTCGGCAGGGTCCCTCTTGGCGACCGCGCAAAGGCTTGCGGTTTCGAATGGTCGCAGCTTGATGGACCGATGGCGAAGCCCGGTCGGCGACGAGCCGACCGCAAGGGCGACTGCCCGCCCGCAGCGAAGTGCCCAAAGGGCACGAGAGCGAGGAAACCGCACGCCGAACGGCGTGCGCAAACAAAAACGCCGGCCTCTCTCGAGACCGGCGTTTCGTGTTTCGAATGACGCAGAGCTTATTCGCTCTTGTCTTCCTGTTCCTGCGCAGCGTCGTCGTCCGGACCCTGCTCGGTGGCAGCGGTTTCGCCCGGCTCCATGCCTTCGCCGGTCTGGTCGTCGCCTTCGCTCTTCTTGAGAGCGGACGGGGCAACCAGCGTGGCGATCGTGAAGTCGCGGTCCGTGATGGCGCTTTCGCTGCCTTCGGGAAGGGTGACTTCGCTGATGTGGATCGAGTCGCCGACTTCCTTGCCTTCGACGTTGATTTCGATCTCGCCCGGGATCTTGTCCGCATCGCAGACCAGTTCCAGCTCGTGACGGACCACGTTCAGGACGCCGCCCTTCTTCAGGCCGGGGCTGGTTTCTTCATTGATGAAGACGACCGGGACGCTGACGTCGATCTTCGCGCCCTTCGCAAGACGGAAGAAATCGGCGTGGATCGGACGGTCGGTGACCGGGTGGAAAGCGACATCCTTGGGGATGGTGCGAACCTTCTTGCCGCCGATCTCGATGCTGACGAGGGAGTTCATGAAGTGGCCGGTCATCAGCTGACGGACCAGTTCCTTCTCCTCGACGTGGATCGGGGTGGGTTCTTCCTTGCCGCCATAGACAACGGCGGGAACACGGCCTTCGCGACGCAGTGCACGGGAGGCTCCCTTGCCTGCCCGTTCGCGCGTTTCGGCCGGCAGGTTCAGAGCATCGCTCATATCGCTTACCTTTCAAAATGCATGTGCTGTAATATCCGGATCCACCACGCCTCCAGGGATGACCATGGTGTCCGGAGCCGCGGCCCTTACGGGCGCAGGCGGGCAAAAGCAAGGGATTTGGCCGCTGCATCCGCGCATCGGGAACGGTTGACCGACGTGGTCGCCGCTACCGCATCCGGGTGACGGTGTAGCCTGCCGCTCGAAGAAGCACTGGCAAGCCCTCCGGCCCGCCCATATGCCCCGCGCCAACGGCAATCAGCGGGCGGGGGCGCTGTTCCAGCATGGCGGTGATGACCGGCATCCAGGCCCTGTTGCGGCCCTCGACCAGCGCCTCGCGCAGTTCGGGGTCGTCCAGCAGGCTTTCCTCTCCCGGGTCGAGCATTCCCTCGACATCGCCTGCCAGCCAGCGCTCGGCGGTCTTGCGGCCTGCGTCGCCGCCCCGCATTGCTTCCTTGATCGTCACGGCCAGAAGCTCTCGCTGGTCCTCTTCGGGCAGGCTATCGAAAACGCCGAGCTGCGCCACGGCTCCTTCCACTTCGCGGACGGGCCTGCCGGGGCGGAACGTTTCGATCAGGGCCTTGTCCACGCCGTTGGCCTTGTCATTGGAAGATTGGGCTTCCTGCGCCAGGATCAGCGCGGCGCCCCACGTCTCGACAGCGGTGAAGTCATTCGGACCGTAGGGGCTGCGCCTGACCAGTTCGGCCAGTTGGGAATGCAGTTCCGCCGGAACGCGCTGCGTCAGGGCAGGCTGGCCCGGCGTATGGGACAGGCGAGCGAAGACGGCGGCAATGGCGTCCCCGTCGTCCAGAGCGGCAATCTCGACCGCGAGCAGGTCAGCTTCCTCCACCGCCAGCATGACCGCTTCGCTGCGCCAGCGCGCATTGCCGGGCAGGGCGTGGATGGTCCCGAACAGCCAGCCTTCGACTTCTCCATCGGCAGAGGCGATTTCCCAGATGGCCGGTGTGCCGTGAATTGGTGGCGAGGGCGGTTTGCGAGCATCGTCGCACGACGCCGCAGCCAGCAGGACGCTGCCTGCCAGCACTGACTTCAGCAAACGCCGCCAGACTTTCACAGCGCGCCCGCGGTCAGGGCAAACGACACATCACTGGACGCGCAGCGCCGTGATCCCGCGCTCTGCCAGCAATTCCTGCACCGAATTGTTGCCGGCAAGATGCCCTGCGCCAACAGCCATGAACACCTTGCCCGGTTCGTCCAGGCGATCGTCGATCCAGACCGCCCAATCGGCATTGCGGGAATAGAGAAGCCGCTCGGCCAGCACGGGGTCTTCCTCGAACGCCTCGTTCAGGAGAACGGCCAGGCCCTCGGCATCGCCGACCGCCCATTCGTCGACCATCTTCTGAAGCTCGTCTGCCAGCGTGTCGATTTCCTCCGCCCCTTCCAGCAGGAAACGCATCTGGGCATCCATCGGCAATTCGTCGAAGATCGACATCTGGAACTCGACGGTCTCCAGCGCGCTGCGTTTCTTCGATCCGTCGGAGATATCCTCCAGCACCGATTCCGCACCGGCGGCCGGGCTGAAGCCAGCTTCCGACAGGGCGCTGTTGCTCAGCATCAGGGCGGCGAACCACGGTTCCATCGAGTCGAACGAGTCGGGCGACAGGCCCAACTTCGCCATCGCGCCTTCGTAGATGGCCAGCTGATCCTCGCTCATCAGGCCGCGCAACGTACCTTCCTGCAGGAGCGCCTTCGACACGATCACCTGCTGCATCGCGGCCATCGCTTCGGGGTTCATGTCGATTTCCGTCACCAGCTCGTCGGAAGAATCGAGGGCAGCGGCGAGTTCCCCCCGATACCAGTCGACATCTGCGGGCAGCGAATGGACCGTGCCGAACAGGTAGATGGTCGTGTCCTCGTCGGCGACTTTCCACAGGGCCGGGACCCCACTGCCGGTTTCGTCCAGGCCGACCGTTTCCGCCGGGACCGTCTTGGCCGGAACGGGCGCTGGCAATTGCTGGTCCTGCGCCGCGGCAGGACCGGCGAGGCAAAGAGCGGAGGACAGGGCAAGGGCTGCGCTGGCAAGGATCGGGAATCGCATACAATCTCCTTCGGCCACGCCCTCTGCCAGCGCAAGGGTGAATGCAGGGCTAACCCGCCCTTGCAGCGACGCAGCCTGCCCGATGCGTGCAGTGCAGCATTGACCGCTCCAGATGGCTAAGGCAGTGGGCCAGCCCATGGACCGCCTGCCCGAACGAAACCGCGGCCGCAATCCTGCGGCGTCCTTCCAGGACATGATCCTCGCCCTCCACGATTTCTGGAGCGCGCATGGCTGCCTGATACTCCAGCCCTATGACATGCGGATGGGGGCGGGCACGTTCCACACAGCCACCACGCTGCGCGCGCTGGGGCCGGAGCCGTGGAATGCGGCCTTCGTCCAGCCCTGCCGCCGCCCGACCGATGGCCGCTATGGCGAGAACCCGAACCGCCTGCAGCACTATTACCAGTACCAGGTCATCCTGAAGCCGAGCCCGGCGAACATTCAGGACCTGTATCTGGAAAGCCTGCGCGTGATCGGCATCGATCCGCTCAAGCACGATATTCGCTTTGTGGAAGATGACTGGGAAAGCCCCACCTTGGGCGCATGGGGTCTTGGCTGGGAAGTCTGGTGCGACGGTATGGAAGTCACCCAGTTCACCTATTTCCAGCAGATGGGCGGCTTCGACTGCAAGCCGGTCGCTGGCGAGCTGACCTACGGGCTCGAACGCCTCGCCATGTATATCCAGGGCGTCGACAACGTCTACGACCTCGACTTCAACGGGCAGGGCGTTAATTACGGCGACGTCTTCCTCGAGAACGAGAAGCAGATGTCGAAGTGGAACTTCGAGGTCGCCGAGACGGACGCGCTGTTCGACCTGTTCAACAAGGCCGAGGCCGAGTGCAAGAACGCGCTCGCCAATGAAGTGCCGATCGCCGCTTACGAGCAGGCGGTCGAGGCCAGCCACATCTTCAACCTGCTGCAGGCGCGCGGCGTGATCAGCGTGCAGGAGCGCGCCAGCTACATGGGCCGCGTCCGCGACCTCGCGCGCGGGAGCTGCGAGGCGCACATGGCGAAGGAAGCGCCGGTCTGGGCCGAGAAATATCCGGAGTGGTCGAAATGAGCGGGTCCGACTTCCTCCTCGAACTTCGCAGCGAAGAGATCCCTGCCCGGATGCAGGCAGGCGCGCGCGCCGAACTCGAAAAGCTGTTCCGCCGCGAAATGGACGCCGCCGGTGTCGAATGCGGCGCGATTACCGTGTGGTCGACCCCGCGGCGCCTCGCGCTGATTGCGCGTGGATTGCCCGAGGCGACCGAGGCCGTGAGCGAAGAGTTGAAAGGCCCACCGGTCGCAGCCCCCGACCAGGCGCTTGACGGCTTTTGCCGCAAGGCCGGGGTCGAGAAGGCCGATCTCGAAGTCCGCGAAGTGAAGGGCCGCGAAACCTATTTTGCCGTGAAGAACATTCCCGGCCGCGCGACCAGGGACCTCCTCGCCGAGGCGATCCCTGCCATTATCCGCGATTTCAGCTGGCCCAAGTCGATGCGCTGGGGCGCAGCCTCCATCAGCACCGAGAGCCTTCGCTGGGTGCGCCCGCTGTCGGGCATCGTCGCGCTGTTGGGCACCGACATCGTCGAGTGCGAGGTGCATGGCGTGACATCCGGCGCCGTGACGCTGGGCCACCGCTTCCACCATTCGGGCGACATCACGATCGGTGACGCCGACGACTACGCGATGAAGCTGCGAGCGGCCCATGTCATCGTCGATCAAGAGGAACGGCAGGACCTGATCCGTTCGGGCGCGGCCAAGGTTGCCGAAGAAGCAGGCCTCAAGCTGGTCGAGGACGAGGGCCTCGTGATCGAGAATGCCGGTCTGACCGAGTGGCCGGTGCCGCTGCTCGGCCGGTTCGAGGAAGACTTCCTCGAGGTCCCGCCCGAGACCATCCAGCTCACCGCGCGCGTGAACCAGAAGTATTTCGTCTGCGAGGACGAGGCTGGCGAACTCGCCAACGCCTTCATCTGCACCGCCAATATCGAGGCGGAAGATGGCGGCAAGCGAGTGGTCGACGGCAACCGCAAGGTCCTCGCCGCGCGCCTGTCCGACGCGCGCTTCTTCTGGGACGTCGATCGCAAGAAAACGCTGGCCGAGCATGCGAAGGGCCTCGAACGCATCACCTTCCACGAGAAGCTTGGCACCGTCGCCGACAAGGTCGACCGCGTGGCGAAGCTGGCCCGCTGGCTGGCCGAGGAGGGCATCGTCAAGGCCGACCCCGATCTCGCCGAGCAGGCCGCGCGCCTCGCCAAGGCGGACCTCGTGACCGAGATGGTCGGAGAATTTCCCGAACTTCAGGGGCTTATGGGTGGTTACTACGCTCGCGCCGAAGGTCAGCCCGATGAAGTGGCCGACGCCATTCGCGATCACTACAAGCCGGTGGGGCAGGGCGACGAAGTGCCGACAGCGCCGGTGACGGTGGCGGTGAGCCTTGCGGACAAGCTGGATAATATCGCTAAATTCTTCGAGATAGATGAGTTACCGACTGGGTCCAAAGATCCGTTCGCCCTGAGGCGAGCGGCGCTGGGTATTGGAAGTCTAGTTCTCATAAATAAACTGAGGTTCAGCTTGGCCCGCACCTTCGCGGAGCACTTGGGACTGACGGAAACTGATGCTGAAATCTTGATTCAGAATGGCATGATGGAGGCGGCTCAACCCCAACTGAAAACGCTTGCTCAATCGATCCGCGACAATCCTATCGATTTCACTGGTATCGCGAAAAGTGTTCAGCAAGGGATGCAGAAATTTCAAACGGATGTGGCCGAAATTCCAAAACGGATTGAGGCGGGATTTGCTGCGCTGAGGAATTCTACTGTCTTTTTGGCCGATCGCCTCAAGGTCCAGCAGCGCGAAGCTGGCGTCCGCCACGACCTGATCGACGCCGTCTTTGCCCTTGGCGGCGAAGACGATCTCGTGCGCCTGCTCGCCCGCGTCCATGCCCTGCAGGCCTTCATCGCGACGGATGACGGCGTGAACCTTCTCGCCGGGTACAAGCGCGCGGCGAATATCCTGAAGAAAGAGGACTGGCAGGGCGACGATCGTCTGTCCCCCCACACGGGCGAGGAAGATCCGCTGGTGCTGGTCGACGATCCGGACATGAAGGACATCGTCGCTGCACGGGCCGAGATGTCGAAATCACTTTCCTACACGCCCGAACCTGCGGAAAAGGCACTGGCGGACGCGCTGGACAATTCGGAGCGCCGGGCGGCCGAGGCGGTCGAGGCGGAGGACTTCGCCGCCGCCATGTCGGCTCTCGCCACGCTGCGGGCGCCGATCGACAGCTTTTTCGAGGAGGTCATCGTCAATGCGGGCGATCCGGACAAGCGAAGCAACCGGCTCGGCCTGCTCGCCCGTTTCCGCGATGCGGTGCATTCCGTGGCCGATTTCAGCAGGATAGAGGGCTGAGATTTTTCGCGTTCTCCCCGCCAGAGTGTCAACTTTGCCGGGGGTAAGAAACCATTTCCTGTCAGGAACTTGATTGCCTGACGTGAGGTTGGCACCTGTCAACTTCGTCAACATCGCCGGGGTTTGAATGGCACAGACAGTTTTCACGTTCGGTGGCTCGGCAAAGGCAACCGATGCCAGGGCCAAGGACAAGACCGTGGTCGGCGGCAAGGGCGCGAACCTTGCCGAGATGGCGGAGATCGGCCTGCCCGTTCCCCCGGGCTTCACCCTGACCACGGAAGAATGCCTGCGCTATCTCGAACAGGGCGGCGAATTCCCCGAAACCTTGCGGGACGATGTGCATACGGCCCTCGGCCATATCGAAGGAACCGTGGGTAAGCGTCTGGGAGACAAGGAAGACCCGCTGCTCGTTTCCGTGCGTTCCGGCGCAGCGATCTCGATGCCAGGCATGATGGACACCGTCCTCAATCTCGGCCTGAACGACGAAACCGTGCTGGGCCTTGCAGCGATTGCCGACGATGAACGCTTTGCCTGGGACAGCTATCGCCGTTTCATCCAGATGTATTCCGACGTCGTGCTCGGCCTCGACCATGGCCTGTTCGAGGAAGCGCTGGAAATCGCCAAGGAAGACAACGGCTTCTACAACGATACCGAGATGTCGGCTGAGGACTGGAAGGCGCTGGTCGGCGAATACAAGCGCATCGTCGAGGAAGAACTGGGCACACCGTTCCCGCAGGACGTCACGCAGCAGCTGTGGGGCGCCATTCGTGCCGTGTTCGACAGCTGGGACAGCGAGCGGGCGAAAATCTATCGCCGTCTCAACGACATACCGCACGATATGGGCACGGCGGTGAACGTGCAGGCGATGGTCTTCGGCAATATGGGCGACACCAGTGCCACCGGCGTCGCCTTCACCCGCGACCCCTCGACCGGGGAACGGACCTATTACGGCGAATGGCTGGTCAACGCCCAAGGCGAGGATGTGGTCGCCGGTATCCGCACGCCGCAATACCTGACCAGGGCGCGGCGCGAGGAAGCGGGTGCGGACAAGCCCAGCATGGAAGAGGCCATGCCCGAAGCTTACGGCGAACTGGCCCGCGTGTTCGAGCTGCTGGAGCAGCATTACAACGACATGCAGGACATCGAGTTCACGGTGGAACGCGGCAAGCTGTTCCTGCTGCAGACGCGCAACGGCAAGCGGACGGCCAAGGCCGCGCTGAAGATGGCGGTCGACATGGTCGGCGAGGGCCTGATCGACGAACGCACGGCAATCCTGAGGGTCGATCCCATGGCGCTCGACCAGCTGCTGCACCCGACGCTCGATCCCGATGCGCCGCGTGACGTCATGACGTCGGGCTTGCCCGCATCCCCGGGCGCGGCCAGCGGCAAGATCGCTCTCGACGCGGATACGGCGGAGCAGTGGGCGGGACGTGGCGAGAAGGTCATCCTCGTCCGCGTGGAAACCAGCCCCGAGGACATTCACGGCATGCACGCGGCGCAGGGCATCCTGACCGCGCGTGGCGGCATGACGTCACACGCCGCCGTGGTGGCGCGCGGCATGGGGCGTCCCTGCGTCTCGGGCGCGTCCACCGTCTCGATCGACCGCGAGGCACGCACGCTTCGCATCGCCAGCCGCGACTTGGCGGAAGGTGACGTCATCACCATCGATGGCGGCAATGGTCAGGTGATGGCAGGCGAAGTAGCCACCATCGAACCCGAGCTCGCCGGCGACTTCGGCACCGTCATGGAATGGGCCGACGCCCATCGCCGGATGCGGGTGCGCACGAATGCCGAAACGCCGGGCGATTGCCGCATGGCGCGGCAGTTCGGCGCGGAGGGTATCGGGCTCTGTCGTACCGAACACATGTTCTTCGATGCCGACCGGATCAGCGCAGTGCGCCAGATGATCCTGGCCGAGGACGAACGCGGCCGCCGCGAGGCCTTGACGAAGCTTCTGCCCGAACAGCGCGGCGATTTCCGCCAGATTTTCGAAGTCATGGCAGGCCTGCCTTGCACCATCCGCCTGCTCGACCCGCCGCTGCACGAATTCCTGCCGCACAACGACCGCGAGTTCGAAGAGCTGTCCGACACCACCGGTATCGGGGTGGCGCAGCTTCGCCGCCGTGCGGAAGAATTGCATGAATTCAATCCGATGCTGGGACATCGTGGATGCCGTCTGGGTATCACATACCCCGAAATCTACGAAATGCAGGCGCGCGCCATCTTCGAGGCGGCCTGCGATGTGGCCGAGGAAAGCGGGGAAGCGCCCGTGCCGGAAATCATGATTCCGCTGGTGGCCACCCGACGCGAACTCGCGCTGCTGAAGCAGCTTGTCGACAGGGTCGCAGGGGAAGTCTTTGAAAGCCGGGGCCGGACGCTCGATTACCTCGTCGGGACGATGATCGAATTGCCGCGCGCTGCGCTGATGGCTGGCGAGATCGCTAACGAGGCGATGTTCTTTTCTTTCGGAACCAATGACTTGACGCAGACGACGCTGGGCGTTTCGAGGGACGACGCAGGCGGCTTTCTCGCGACCTATGTCGACAAGGGAATCTTCCCGCGCGATCCGTTCGTCAGCCTCGATATCGACGGCGTGGGCCAACTGGTCGAACTGGCCGCAGAACGCGGACGTGCGACGCGCGGCGATATCAAGCTCGGGATCTGCGGCGAACATGGCGGCGATCCGGCCAGCATCGCGTTCTGTGAAGCGACCGGGCTCGATTACGTCAGTGCCTCGCCTTACCGCGTGCCGATCGCGCGGCTGGCGGCGGCGCAGGCTTCGCTACGTTCCAGCTAGCGATCGGCGGCCGGTCAGGGTGATGATCTCGAAGGTTTCCGTTACCTTCCCGTCGTCATCGGCCTGATCGAGAAACGCGCTGCGTGCGCGGGCAAGAGCCTCCTTGCCCAGGGGCGGCGCATGATCGGCCAGGGCATTGCCCAGTGCCTGGTCGCGCAGATCCGACACCAGTCGGTCCAGCGAGCCATAGCGAACCTTCAGGGTGAAGGTATCGACGACCGGGTCCTTCCAGCCTGCGCGCTGCAACAGGTCGGGGGCGGCGCGGGCATCGACGAGGGGGTGCATCCGCGCGGCGGTCCGCCCCGGCTCCGCAGCCATCATCGCCCTACGCAAGTGCCGCAGGCTTCCGCCGCCGACGAAGCTGGCAATGACGAGTCCGCCAGGGGCAAGCGCATTGCGAGCATGGATCAGCGCCCCCGGCAGGTCGTTGACCGCGTCCAATTCGCCCGAAATGCCGATGAAATCGAAACCTCGCGCCGGACTGCCCCGATCGTAAGGGCGCTCCAGATCAAGAAAGGGCAGGGCAGTCACGGCGGCCGGGGCGAGGTGGGATAGAAGTTCTCCGCCGACCTGTCCGACCAGCAAGGCACTGTCCGGCTCTGCCCGGACGAACTGAAGCCGCTCGGTCATGTCGGTTGCAATCTCTTCGCTGATGAAACGCGCAGCCGAGGGATCGCGCTCTCGCCGGCTCGCGGCGCGAAGACTACGGGCGCGGCGGCGGTTGGAACTGAAAATCCGGGGAACTTGTATCTGGGACATGCCCCGTCTCCTGACGCGCTTGCCTGTCCGCGGCAAGAGGTGCAGCAGGGACGGGATGTCTTTGCCTTCGAGACTCTCCGGCGCGCTGAAGCCGATGATCGACCTAGCCTACCCGCCGCGCTGCCCCCTGTGCGGCGATGCGCTGGGGACGCAGGAAGGGCTCTGCCTCGATTGCTGGGCGCAGCTGGACATTCCGGTCGCGCCCCAATGCGGTGCCTGCCAGAGGCCGTTGCCCGCATCCCTCGGCATGGATGACGCGCCGCTTTGCGCGCCGTGCATGAAGGAAGCGCCGCGCCATTCCGGAATTGCCGCAGCGACGTTCTACAACGATGCCTCGCGAAAACTGGTCCTGTCGTTCAAGCATGGCGGGCGGATCGCGCTTGCCCGCATGATGGGACGGTTGATGGCCGCGCGGCTCGGACCCCTGGACCCGGAGACGGTGCTCGTCCCGGTGCCGCTGCATCGATGGCGGATCTGGAGGAGGGGGTACAACCAGTCGGGCCTGCTGGCGACGGAGATCGCACGGATCACCGATGCCCGTGTCGTTCTCGACGCCTTGGAACGGACCGTTGCCACCCCGAGCCTCGGGGGCCTGGGGAGGCAAGCGCGCAGCAAGGCCCTGCAGGGCTCCATCCGGGTGTCCGCGAGGGGCCTGCGAATGATCGCGGGACGACGCGTCGTCCTGGTCGACGATGTCATGACGAGCGGTGCCACGGCCGATGCATGCCTGACTGCATTGCTGAAAGACGGCGCCCACGATGTCCGCATCGCCTGTTTTGCGCGGGTCGTCGATGGAGAGCGAGGGGGAAGTCGCCCGGTCGCAGCAGACAGGGAAAACGAAACGCCCGAGGTTCCTTTCGGAACCCCGGGCGCCGCGTGACGAAACTTTTCCGAATTCCGGCGGCCTTCCCCCGATGGCCGCACTGGGAACCCGGTCCCTCATCCGTCAAATGATACCGGCCTATTGACCGGCACCCTCTCCCCAAAACCTGGCTGCAAACTGCAATCCAAAATGTGGGCGACGTCGCTACGTCGTGGGACAAGATGTTCCATTTGCGCGGCCAATGAGGAAGAGGCATTAGCCGCAACTGCCGATTTCGCATCGCGCCTGTGACGTAACTGCAACAACTATAGCGTGGACCGATCAACGACATGGAACAGCCGACCAAAGAAGAGCGGGAACTTGGCAAGACTTTTCTCCCCAAGTTCGATGAAAATGGACTGCTGACGGCCGTCGTTACGGATATAGCGACAAAGGACATCCTGATGGTCGCGTTCATGGACCGCGAGGCGCTGGATGCGACGGTGAAGACAGGGCTCGCGCATTTTCATTCGCGGTCGCGCGGGAAGCTTTGGCAGAAAGGCGAAAGTTCCGGAAATATCCTGCGTGTTAGAGAGGTGCTGGTCGACTGCGATCAGGACGCAATCATTCTGCAGTGCGAACCTGCGGGGCCCACCTGCCACACCGGCGCGCGCAGCTGTTTCTATCGCCGGTTGGAGGGCGGTGTTCTCCGGAACGTAATATCTTGACCTTTACGTAAGGGGGATGTAGGCGGATGGCATGTCAGCCACCACCGCAAAGCGTGAATACGCGCATCTCGAACGTCCCGACGAACTCGCCAGGGAACAGTTTTCGATTTCCGACCTGACGAGCGAATTCGACTGCACTGCGCGTGCCCTGAGATTCTACGAAGACGAAGGACTTATCGCGCCCGCCCGGGTCGGTCTGACGCGCGTCTATTCCAAGCGCGACCGTGCACGGCTGGCATGGATCATGCGCGCAAAGAATGTCGGCTTCAGCCTGACCGAGATCAAGGAGATGATCGATCTCTACGACCTGGGCGACGGGCGCGTCGAACAGCGGCGCGTTACGGTCGAGAAATGCCGCGCCCATGTCGCGAAGCTGAAACGGCAGCGTGACGATATCGATTCGTCGATCAGCGAGCTGTCCGAATTCATCGAACATATCGAGACAATCGATCCGATGAAGTGACCTTACCGGCCTTCGGGTCGATCACCCCCCGAACCACACCACTCGTCCACAAAGGATAATTGATGCCCACCTATACTGCCCCGACGCGTGACACCCGTTTCGTCGTGAACGAACTTCTCGACCTGGCGAGCTACGGCAACCTGCCGGGTTTCGAGAGCGCGACGCCGGACATGATCGATACCGTCATCAACGAAGCCGGCAAGTTCTGCAGCGAAGTCCTCCACCCCCTGAACCAGGTTGGTGACCAGCAGGGCTGCACGCGCCACGACGACGGCAGCGTCACTACGCCCGAAGGGTTCAAGGAAGCCTTCGCACAGTATGTGGAAAGCGGCTGGGGCACGATCGCCTCTCCGGAAGAGTTCGGCGGGCAGGGCATGCCGCACGTGATGGGCTTCGTGGTCGAGGAATTCATGGCCACGTCCAACATGGCTTTCGCCATGTATCCGGGCCTGACGACCGGCGCCATCGCGGCGCTGATTGCCGCCGGTACGGAAGAGCAGAAAGCGATGTATGTGCCGAACATGATCGCCGGAAAGTGGCTCGGCACCATGAACCTGACGGAGCCGCATTGCGGTACCGATCTCGGCATGATCCGCACGAAGGCCGAACCCCAGGCCGACGGCAGCTACGAGATTACCGGTACGAAGATCTTCATCTCGGCCGGCGAGCATGACCTGACCGAGAACATCGTTCACCTCGTGCTGGCCAAGACTCCGGGCGCACCGGACAGCTCGAAGGGGATCTCGCTCTTCGTGGTGCCCAAGTTCCTCGTTAACGAGGACGGCTCGCTGGGTGAGCGCAACGGCGTGTCCTGCGGCTCGATCGAGCACAAGATGGGCATCAACGGCAACGCGACCTGCCTGCTGAACTATGACGGCGCGAAAGGCTGGATGGTCGGCGAGGAGAACAAGGGTCTCGCCGCCATGTTCGTGATGATGAACGCCGCTCGTCTCGGCGTCGGCATCCAGGGCCTCGCACAGTCGGAAATCGCCTATCAGAACGGCGTGACCTATGCGTTGGACCGCCGCCAGGGCCGCGCCCTGACCGGCCCCGCAGAGCCGGAAGCAAAGGCCGATCCGATCTTCGTCCACCCGGACGTGCGCCGGATGCTGATGGATGCCAAGGCGTTCAACGAAGGCATGCGGGCGCTGTGCCTGTGGGGCGCACTGCTCGTCGACCTTTCGCACAAGGCGCAGACGGAAGAAGAACGGGCCGAGGCCGACCAGCTCATTGGCCTGATGACCCCGGTCATCAAGGGTTACGGCACCGACAAGGGCTACGAATTCGCGACCAACATGCAGCAGGTCTATGGCGGCCATGGCTACGTCAAGGAATGGGGCATGGAGCAGTTCGTGCGCGATGCCCGTATCGCCATGATCTACGAAGGCACGAATGGCGTGCAGGCGATGGACCTGTGCGGCCGCAAGCTTGCCAGCAAGGGCGGGGCGGCAATCCAGGCGTTCTTCAAGCTGATCGGTGAAAACATCGCCGAGGCGAAGAAGGACGATGATCTCGCACCGATGGCCGAGAAGCTGGAAAAGGCGCTTGGCGAACAGCAGGCCGCGACGATGTGGTTCATGCAGAACGCCATGCAGAACCCGAACAATCTGGGCGCTGGTGCCCACCACTACATGCACCTGATGGGCATCGTGACGCTCGGCCTGATGTGGCTGCGCATGGCCAAAGTCGCGAAGGAAGCGCTTGCCGGCTCGCCGGAAGACAAGGCGTTCTACGAGACCAAGCTGGCGACCGCGCGGTACTATTTCGACCGCTTCGTTCCCGATGCGGGGGCGCTGCGCCGCAAGATCGAAGCGGGTAGCGAAAGCATGATGGCCCTGCCGGAAGAGGCTTTCGCCACGGCAGCCTGATTGGATAACGTCTAGGCAGAATGGAAGGGCGGCTTTGGAATGGAGCCGCCCTTTCTCGTTCAGGCGAAGACCGATCGCATGCGTGAAAGGGCCAAGGCCTGCTCTTTCAGGTCGGGAGCGGTGTCCGCATTGCCAAATCCGTAATCGTCGTTCGGGCCGACATACTGGACGACGAGCGCATCCCTGCGCGATATGGCCTGCACGGCATCGAAATAGAGCGAATACCGCGCTGCCATCTGCGGGGCGAGATGGCTCACCTGCCCGCGCACCGGGACTAGGTCCGGATCGCCCCAGATGTCTTTTGCGCCATACCCCATGCAATTGACGATGACCCGTTCGGGCAGCGCCAGCACCTCCTCGCGGGATGCGAAGCGTCGCCGGACGACCGAACCGCCAGCGGCGGCGTAACGGCGTTGCATCAGCGCGAAATACTGGTCGATGTTGAAAACCATCGTCGTGCTTTGCCGCACGGGAACGTTGGGAAACGGTTTCTCGGTTTCGTCCAGCATCCTGCCACGTGGTAGCAGGCCGCGAAGACGCCCCCACAGGTGCAACCAGTCGCGGCTCGCGCGAACATCCGGCTCGCTGCCCCCGCCAATTCCGTATTGCGGCAGAATCTCGACCGGCGTGCCGGCCCTGTCCATCGCACTCCAATGCTCCGGAAAGCTCGTGCGCGCCCACCATTCCCAGCGGTCGGCGAAACCCGGCGCGACGCCGCTGCCAAGTCCGACCCGGCTGCTGGGAGACCATACCCCCGTAGCGCCCGCCGATGCAGTCTCTCCGGCAAGCTTGTCGGCGTAGAGCGTCACCTGCCTGCCGCTTTCGGCAAGGCGGATCGCTGTCGTCAATCCGATGACCCCGCCACCGACGACGGCAACGGGACCGGAGCCTGCCGATCCGGAAATGCGGACGGCCTCCGCCGCGCAACCCCAGGATAGCGACCAGCCCGAACCGCCGTGACCGTAATTATGGATTACGGCGGTTTCATCGAACTGCTCGCGCTCGAGCCTGGGGCCGGAGGCTCGAAACGGTCGAAGGCAAACGAGCGTGCGCTGGACCAGTTCTGGCTCGAAGCGAAGCGGCGGAAGAGCCCGGGGCCGGAAGGCGGAGGTGACCTGCCGCGGACTACGCGAACACGCAGCGAGCAACGAAACTGCTCCGGCTGACAGAAGACTCCGCCGGGTTAGGTTGCTGTGCACTTCGCCCACTCGGCTTCCCTACCTCAGACCTTAGGCTTCGGGCAGGAAGTCCGGGACCGACAGATACCGCTCGCCGGTATCGTAATTGAAGCCCATGATGCGGCTGCCCACATCGAGCTCAGGCAGCTTCTTGGCGATGGCTGCCAGGGTCGCCCCGCTCGAAATGCCTACCAGCATGCCTTCCTCGGCCGCGGCGCGCCGAGCCATATCCTTGGCCGCTTCGGCATCGACCTGGATCGCGCCGTCGATGGACTGGGTGTGCAGGTTCTCGGGAATGAAGCCGGCGCCGATGCCCTGGATCGGGTGAGGGCCGGGCTGCCCACCATTGATGACCGGCGAGAGCGCGGGTTCGACGCCATAGGCCTTCATGTCTGGCCAATGCTTCTTCAGTTCCTCGGCACAGCCGGTCAGGTGGCCGCCGGTGCCGACGCCGGTAATCATCGCATCGATCGGCGTTTCGCGGAAATCGTCGAGGATTTCCTGCGCGGTGGTGCGCGTATGCACCTTCCAGTTGCTGTCATTGTCGAACTGGCTGGGCATCCATGCGCCCTCGGTCTGCGAGACGATCTCACCCGCCCGTTCGATTGCGCCTTTCATCCCCTTCGCCTTGTCCGTCAGGTCGAATGTCGCGCCATAGGCGAGCATCAGGCGGCGGCGCTCCAGGCTCATGCTTTCCGGCATGACGAGCACCAGCTTGTAGCCCTTGACCGCGGCGACCATTGCAAGGCCGATGCCGGTATTGCCGCTGGTGGGTTCGACGATGGTGCCGCCCGGCTGAAGCTTGCCCGCAGCCTCCGCATCCTCGACCATGGCGAGGGCGATACGGTCCTTGATCGAACCGCCGGGATTGGCGCGCTCCGACTTGATCCAGACCTCGTGGTCCGGGAACAGCTTGGCCATTCTGATATGGGGCGTTCCGCCGATGGTCTGGAGGATCGTGTCGGCCTTCATGGGATGTTCTCCTGCAATCTTTCTTCTGGATACTCTTCGTCCAACTCGGGCGGCGGGTCAAAGGTCCGCGTCGTGCGCAGCACCGGGAACAGGGTGCTCCACAAGGCGACCGTCACGATCGCACCCACACCGCCTGCGACGACGGCCGCAACCGGTCCCACCAGGCTGGCAAGCCAGCCCGACCAGGCATCGCCGCCTTCGTTGCTGGCACTGATAGTGAGCAGGCTGGCGGAGGAAACCCGGCCGCGCTTGTCATCGGGCGTGTGCAACTGGACCAGCGACTGGCGGATATAGACACTGAACATGTCGGCCGCCCCGACGATGAACAGCATCGCGAGGCTGAGCGGCATGTAGGTGGAGAAACCGAATACGATCGTCGCCACACCGAATATGGCAACCGCCCACAGCATCTTCGGGCCGACATTGGTCCGGAGCGGGCGGAAGCTGAAGAAGACCGCCGTCAGCGCGGCCCCGACAGCCGGCGCCATGGCAAGCTGAGCAAGACCGGTCTCGCCAACCTGCAGGATGTCGCGAGCATAGACCGGGAACAGCGCCGTCGCACCGGCCAGGAAGACGGCAAAGAGATCGAGCGTGATCGCCCCGAGCACCATCTTGTTGTGGACCACGTATTTCACGCCGTCCACGATCTGTCCGATAGGCCGCTGCGCTCCGACAATGACAGAGCGCGGGACATTGCCGATGGTGGAAAGCGCCACGATTGCGAGCAGGAACAGGACGCAAGCGATGAGATAGGGCAGGGATGGCAATATGGCGTAGGTATAGCCGCCTACCGCCGGCCCGACGATCATGCCTGCCTGCCACGCAATCGAGGACAGGGCGATGGCGTTGGGCAGGATTGCCTTGGGCACCAGGTTCGGGGCGAGGGCGGACAGGGCCGGCCCGTTGAAAGCGCGCACGATGCCCAGCACTATGGCAACCGCGAAGAGAGACGGCAGAGTCAGGGAGCCGTTCCACGTCAGCCAGGCCAGCAAGGCAGCGCAGCCGAGCTGCAACAGGATGGTCAACCGCCCGAGCAGGGTCCGGCTGAAGCGATCCGCCGCCAGTCCTGCAAACGGCGATAGCAGGAACAGTGGAATGAACTGGAGCAGGCCGATCAGCGCCAGTTGCCCCGATGCCCCTGCCACGCTCATCCCGCTGTCGCGCGCCAGATTATAGGTCTGCCACCCGATGATCAGCATCATCGCATACTGGCCAAGCGTCATGCTGAGACGCGCGAACCAGTAGGCGCGGAAGTTATGGACCTTCAGCGGGTGGGTCGGCTGCGGTGCGGTATCGGTCGGTGCAATGCTCACCCGCGCGCCATGGCAGGCGCAAACGGGTGAGGGAAGGGGTTAGCCGACTGGCGTTGGCCCTATCGTGTCTTTCTCAGGCGGGGATTGGGCTGCAGTGAA
This sequence comes from Altererythrobacter sp. MTPC7, assembly GCF_042851395.1. Classification (NCBI taxonomy): domain Bacteria; kingdom Pseudomonadati; phylum Pseudomonadota; class Alphaproteobacteria; order Sphingomonadales; family Erythrobacteraceae; genus Altererythrobacter; species Altererythrobacter sp. MTPC7. The sequence goes on from NZ_BTGS01000006.1 coordinate 33,159, forward strand.
TCGATAATCTGCAGGAAGTCGTCGAGCCGGACGATCCGCTCGAACTGGAATCCGGCGCGGTGGTCGCGGGTCCAGATCGCGTAGGCTTCGATCCGGCCCACGATCGGCAGGCGAATGATAACGCGGTCGCCGCGCGCGATGTCATGCGCATCGTCGACCATGAAGCCGTGCGCGGAGAGATTGCTGATATGCATGTTCATGTCGCCATGCTGGTGATGTTCGGCAATCACCGGAAAATCGACCGGGTGGCGCGCCGCGCGGCGCATATCGGTTACTGTTAGCTGTGCACCCACAGACATATTACGCGTCCCTTCGAGTAATACTTGCGAAGGGGCTGTATGCCGCAATTTGCCTGATATTGGGTTAAGCGCCGCTGTCCCGAATTGGCACAACGACACTGAAAACAAACGAATTATCTGGTTACGATCGCGTGTTTCTTTTTCCCCAGGCTCAGCTTCGCCTCGACGCCTTCGCCCAGTTCGACCAGGGCCCCCGGGTCCGTGACGGCCTGTCCGTCCAGCCTGACAGCGCCCTCGGCGATCTTGCGCTTCGCTTCCTTGTTGGAAGCCGTAAAGCCGAGTTCGGTCAGGATGGCGCCGATGCGCTTGCCCTCCGTCCCGACGGACAAGGAAGGCAGGTCCTCACCCGCACCGCCACCGGCAAACGTATCGCGAGCCGTTGCCTGCGCGGAAGCGGCGGCCTCCGCTCCGCGAACCATGGTCGTGACTTCGTTGGCGAGAATTTCCTTCGCCGCGTTGATCTCGCTGCCTTCCAATGCTTCGAGCCGTGAGATCTCGTCCAGTGGCAAGTCGGTAAAGATGCGCAGGAAATGGCCGACATCCCGGTCGTCGACATTTCGCCAGTACTGCCAGAAATCGTAGGCCGGCAGCATATCCTCGTTCAGCCAGATCGCACCGTCGACCGATTTCCCCATCTTCGCCCCGTCGGAACGGGTAATCAGCGGCGCTGTAAAACCGTAAAGTTCACGCCCGTCGATACGGCGGCCCAGCTCGATACCGTTCACGATATTGCCCCACTGGTCGCTGCCGCCAAGCTGCAGGCGACAATCGTAATCGCGGGCCAGTTTGACGAAATCGTAGGCCTGCAGGATCATGTAGTTGAATTCGAGGAACGTCAGCGGCTGCTCCCGGTCCAGTCGCGTGCGGACGGAATCGAAGGTCAGCATCCGGTTCACGGTGAAATGCTTGCCCACGTCCCGCAGCAATTCGATGTATCCAAGCTCGCTCAGCCAGTCGTCGTTATTGACCAGGATCGCGCCCGTTTCGCTGTCGTCGAAGCGCAGGATCTTTTCGAAACTGCTCCTGATCGATGCGATATTCGATGTCAGGACATCGTCTGTCAGCATCTTGCGCATGTCGTCCTTGCCCGACGGGTCGCCGACCTTGGCGGTGCCGCCGCCCATGACAACGATGGGACGGTGCCCCGCCTGCTGGATACGGCGCAGCAGCATGATCGAGGCGAGGTTGCCGATATGCAGGCTGGCTGCAGTCGGGTCGAAGCCGACATAGCCCGTCACCGTTTCCTTCGCTGCCAGTGCGTCGAGCGCGCCGGCATCGGTGATCTGGTTAAGATGGCCGCGCTCGGAAAGCAGCGTCAGCAGGTCGGAGGCATAGTCGGTCATGCGCGCCCTCTAGCAGCGGCTTTATCGAACCCCAAGAGAGTTGCGTGAAACACTGCGCGCAAGAGTCTTGCAGGCCAACCTTCCGTGGGCGATAGGCGGACGGGTGTTGCAGCCACTCGTCCTCCACCCCTTATGCGATCGGGGCCCTATCGAACGGGTCATGGCGGAAATCGAGGCTACGACGGAAGGTTGCCGTGCTCGGTTCCGGATCGAGGGCGATTTGCCGCGCGTCATCTTACCACCGCACGTGATGGCGGCGCGAGGCGACGGCCTGTGGCGCACCACCTGTTTCGAAATTTTCTGGCAGGCCGACGGCGCCGACGCGTACCGCGAATTCAACCTCAGCCCCTCGTCCAGATGGGCTGCGTATCAGTTCGATGCCCACCGCGAAGGGGGACGTGATGCTCCGGTGGAGGCAATATCCATAGCGTCGAGCGCGAGCGATACGGCGCTTTCGATCGAATGCAGCATCGCGGCTTCCCTGCCCCGGCCCGCGTCCGTTGCGCTTACTGCGGTGATCGAGAACGTGGATGGCTCCATCCAGTTCTGGGCACCGTCCTTTGCCGATGGCAAGCCCGACTTCCACAGCGCGCGCTGCCGCACAATCAGATTGGCTGACCCTGCATGACAACGAAATTCGGACTCGACTGCCTCCTAGAAGACGAGGCGCTTCTCGGCGAACTGAAAGGTCGCCGGGTTGCACTCGTCGCGCATCCCGCTTCGGTGACGGCAGACCTCACCCACAGCCTCGACGCGTTGATTGGTGCCGGTGTCAACGTCTCCAGCGCCTTCGGTCCGCAGCACGGGCTGAAAGGGGACAAGCAGGACAACATGGTCGAAACCGCGGACGAGACCGATCCGCATTACGGCATCCCGATCTTTTCGCTCTACGGCGAAGTGCGTCGTCCGACCGGACAGATGATGTCGAGCGCGGATGTTTTCCTGTTCGACCTGCAGGACCTTGGATGCCGGATCTATACCTTCGTCACGACGCTCCTTTACCTGCTGGAAGAGGCTGCAAGGACGGGGAAGTCGGTCTGGGTGCTCGACCGGCCCAATCCTGCCGGCCGACCGGTCGAGGGCACGCTGCTGATTCCGGGCCATGAAAGCTTTGTCGGGGCGGCACCGATGCCGATGCGGCACGGGCTGACCATGGGTGAGATGGGCCATTGGTTCATCGCGCATTTCGGGCTCGACGTGGATTACCGTGTCATCCGGATGGAAGGCTGGCAGCCGGAAGGAAAAGGCCACGGATGGCCGCAGGACCGCGTCTGGATCAATCCCAGCCCCAATGCCGCCAGCGTCAACATGGCGCGGGCCTATGCCGGTACGGTCATGATCGAAGGGGCCACGGTGAGCGAGGGAAGGGGCACGACGCGGCCGCTGGAAGTCCTGTTCGGCGCGCCCGATCTCGATGCAAAGGCGGTGCTGGCGGAGATGCGCCGGATCGCCCCCGAATGGATGGCAGGCTGTACCCTGAGGGACTGCTGGTTCGAGCCTACATTCCACAAGCATCGGGGGCTACTCTGCAACGCCTTGATGGTGCATGCCGAGGGGCCGGGCTACGATCACGATGCCTTCAGGCCGTGGCGGCTTCAGGCGCTGGCATTCAAGGGCATTCGTTCGCTGTATCCGGACTACGACCTGTGGCGGGGCAAGGATTTCAAATACGAATATACCGATGACGTCCTTGCTATCGACGTCATCAATGGTGGGCCATCCTTGCGCGAATGGGTCGACGATCCCGGTGCAACCCCTCATGATCTCGAACAACTGGCGAGCGTGGACGAGGCGTCGTGGATCGCCGATGTTCGGGATCACCTGCTGTACTGATGGCGACGCTTCCACCGGAACCCGCACTTGCTCCGGCCGAGTTGGACAGCCGCCTCGCGGCCAATCCGGTCGATTTGACCGCGCTGCTTGCGAAGGCGGACTGGTCGCTCAGGGCAGGGGACAGGCGTTCGGCCGGCGCGCTGTATGCAGCCGCAGCCGGATCGCCGGACCGCGACCATTCGCAAGCCTCGCCCGACCGCGTGAGGGCAGCGCAGGCCAGCATGGCGCTGCAGCGAGCCTATGTCGATCACATGATGCAAACCCTGTCCGCCGCCGGGTTCGGGCGATCCCAATGGCATTCCCGCTTTGCCAAGGCGCTCGACATCATGACCGGCCAGCGCCCCCGTAATCCTGTTACGACCGCGTGGCCGCAAATGCCGGGCGTCTTCTTCTATCCGGACCTGCCCGATATCGACTTCATCGAAGCGGATCCGGACTGGGCCGGGGAGGTCGAAGCGGCCACCGGTGCCATTGCCAGCGAATTGGACGCGCTGCGCGGCGCCGCCGACGCTTTCGAGGCCTATGTTTCGGGCCAGAGCGGAGCAGCGCAGAACGATTATCACGGCATGCTCGGCAACCGCGACTGGAGCAGCCTTCACCTGGTAGAGAATGGTGCGCGCAAAGCCCGACCGGCATCCGCGACCTTGGTTGCGCTGGACGCCGCCCCATTGTGCGAGATTGACGGCCGCACGCCCTCGGTCCTGTTTTCGCGCCTGACTGCTGGCGCGCACATTCCCCCGCATACTGGCATGCTCAATTTCCGCGCCATCTGCCATTTGCCGATCATCGTGCCCGGCAATGGAGAGATCAGGGTCGGCGGCGCGCGCAGGACGTGGGAGAAGGGCAAGCTGCTCGTCTTCGATGACAGCGTCGAACACGAGGCATGGAACCGTTCGCAGGAAGAACGGATCGTGCTGATCTTCGACATCTGGAAGCCGGAAATCGAAGACATCGAGAAAGCCCAGCTCAGAACGCTGTTCGGCACCGTGGACAGTTTCTAGAGGCGTGGAGGCCGGTGATCGACCGCCTCCGCCTGCTCAGCCTCCATTCTTGCGGCTGAGCTCCCGCATCGCTTCGTCCAGGCCTTCCAGCGTCAGGCCGTACATCCGGTCATTCACCAGTTGCTTGATCATCTTCGTGCTCTGGGAATAGCCCCACTGCTTTTCGGGCACCGGGTTCAGCCACACGGTCGCGGGATAGGTATTCGTGACGCGCTGCATCCAGGTGGCGCCCGCTTCCTCGTTCATGTGCTCCACGCTGCCGCCTGCATGGGTAATCTCGTAGGGGCTCATCGCAGCGTCGCCGACAAACACGATCTTGTAGTCGTGGCCGTATTTGTGAAGGATGTCCCAGGTCTTCGTCCGTTCGGACCAGCGCCGGCGGTTATCCTTCCACACGCCTTCGTAAAGGCAATTGTGGAAGTAGAAGAATTCGAGGTTCTTGAACTCGCTGGTCGCTGCGCTGAACAGCTCTTCAACGACCTTGATGAACGGATCCATCGATCCGCCGACATCGAGAAACAGCAGCAGCTTCACCGCATTGCGGCGCTCGGCGCGCATGTGGATGTCCAGCCAGCCCTGCTTTGCCGTCCCCTCGATCGTCGCATCCAGATCGAGCTGGTCCTGCGCGCCTTCCCGGGCGAAGCGGCGCAGGCGGCGCAGTGCCATCTTGATGTTGCGCGTTCCCAGTTCCTTGGTGTTGTCCAGGTTCTTGAACTCGCGCTTTTCCCAGACCTTCACCGCACGCTTGTGACGGCTTTCGCCGCCGATGCGGACGCCTTCCGGGTTGTAACCGCCATGACCGAAAGGCGAGGTACCGCCAGTGCCGATCCACTTGTTGCCGCCCTCGTGCCGCTCTTCCTGTTCCTCGAGCCGCTTCTTGAGCGTGTCCATCAGCTCGTCCCAGTCGCCAAGCTTCTCGATTTCGGCCATTTCCTCTTCGGAAAGGAACTTCTCCGCGACCGCTTTCAGCCAGTCTTCGGGGATTTCGACCGGGTTCTGGCCGTAATCGGTCAGGATGCCCTTGAATACTTTCTGGAAGACCTGGTCGAACGTATCGAGCATGCCCTCGTCCTTCACGAACGTGGCGCGCGAGAGGTAGTAGAACGCCTCGGGCGTCTGCTCTATCACGTCCTTGTCGAGCGCTTCGAGCAGGGTCAGGTGTTCCTTGAAAGACGCACCGATCCCTGCCTCGCGCAGTTCGTCCATGAAATTGAAGAACATCGACCGGCCCGCCTTACGTCTGGCGCCGCGACATGAAGGCCAGTCGTTCGAACAGCATCACGTCCTGCTCGTTCTTCAGAAGCGCGCCGTGCAGCGGGGGGATCGCCGTGTTCGGATTGGCATCTTGCAGGACCTCGAGCGGCATGTCCTCGTTCATGAGAAGCTTCAGCCAGTCGAGCAGTTCGCTGGTCGAGGGCTTCTTCTTCAGCCCCGGGACTTCGCGGATTTCGTAGAAGACATCCATCGCCTTCTTCACCAGCGTCTTCTGGATGTCGGGGTAATGCACCTCGATGATGTCCTGCATCGTCTCCCGGTCGGGGAACTTGATGTAATGGAAGAAGCAGCGGCGCAGGAAGGCGTCCGGCAATTCCTTCTCGTTGTTCGAGGTGATGACGACGATCGGGCGTTCGTTTGCCTCGACCCTCTCTTGCGTTTCGTAAACGTCGAAGCTCATGCGGTCGAGCTCCTGCAGGAGATCGTTCGGGAACTCGATATCGGCCTTGTCGATCTCGTCGATCAGCAGGACGGGGAGCTGTTCGGACGTGAACGCTTCCCACAGCTTGCCCTTCTTGATGTAGTTCGAAATGTCGTGAACGCGCTCGTCACCCAGCTGGCCGTCGCGCAGGCGGGCGACCGCATCGTATTCGTACAGGCCCTGCTGCGCCTTCGTCGTCGATTTCACGTTCCATTCGATCAGCGGAGCGCCGATGGCCTTGGCGATTTCGTGGGCGAGGACGGTCTTGCCGGTGCCCGGCTCTCCCTTGACCAGCAGCGGACGGCGCAAGGTGACGGCAGCGTCCACCGCAACCTTCAGGTCGTCTGTCGCGATATAATCGTCGGTGCCTTCGAAACGTTCGGTCATCAGCAGGTATCCCATTGCAACTTGTAATTTGAGAGTGGGCTAGCGAGCGCTTCGGGCAAGGGCAAGGGCGACAATCGGCCCGGTTCGGGCGCGAACGATTGGCCGATTTCCTTGCAAGTCAGCGTTCCCTAGCGTCCGATGCGCATGAGGCGCTGGGCAATCGATTCCAGCCTCGAATGCTCCAGCGCCGCATCGGGATTGTTCCACGACATGGTCAGTACGTGCCACTCGCTTCGGGAGTCGCGCAGCAGCCAGGTGAGGTTCAATACGCCCGGTTCCGATCCACCCTTGTACCCGGTGTAATTCCACTCTTCGGTCAGCGAGACGGGCATGGCCGGGTAGACTGCGAGAATGTTCCGGGCGACGGGATCGCGCAGTTGGGTAATACGGCCCAGTATGCTTGCAATATCGCGTCCGCTGGCGAACCACTCGATCGTGTCGATCGCCGTCGGACTGCTGAAGCGAGGCGGGACGATCTTCTCAGGATCGCCGCCTACATCGTCGCGGAAATCGGCAAGTATGCGCCGCCTGCGATCCTCGTCCGCAGCCAGCCATCTGGTCCGGTTCGTCTCACTGCCTTTCAGCGCGAACAGTTCCAGCGTCGAGAGAAGCGGAATGAGCCGGGACGGCCGGGAATGCCCGCTGGCAATCACTTCAGCCTCGACTGCCCGGCGTCCGACCACGTCGATGAGCACGTCGGTCGCGGTGTTGTCACTGCCGGCTATCATCTGCGTGGCCAGTGTCTGCAGGGTGGCGGGCGCGCCCTCAGGCCACAGATGCATCGTGCCGCTGGGGAAGCTGCGGATGTCGATCGTCACAACGTCAGACCAGTCGCGTTCGCCGGCCTCGATGGATCGCCCCAGGGCGGAAAGCACGTAGAGCTTGAAGGTGGAGCCGATGGCCATCTGCCGGTCACTGCCGATATCGAGCGTCGCATCGTCAGGTCGGCCGAGCGGGGCGAAGTACGCGCTGACCGTTCCCGGAAGGTCTGCAAGGTCAGCGCGGATATCGGCCAGCGAATCGTCGACCGGCGTGAAGCTCGAAAGCATCAGGCCGGCAATCTTGTGCGGCGGGTTCGGGTCGAGCGTGATCGGGCCACTCGCTATCGCATTCTCGAAGTGCAGGTAGACTGTCCCCAATAAGGGCCCGCGCGGATCGACCCGCTCCACATCGACGAATTCACCGTATTGCGCCGTGATTTGCACCACGAGCTGCGCGAACCGATCGGGGGGCACTTCTGCCAGGAATTGAGAGCCGAAGAGGGTTTCGGCATCGCCGCTCCCGCGGAAGATATCGCCCAGCGCCTCCGCCCGTGCTTCCAATTCTAGCGGAACGGGCGCGTCTTGCGCTGCCGCGGGGATGGATGACATGCCCAGCAGGCAAGCGGCAATTGGCAGGCAGATCGTTCTCATGTCCGTCTTTTGCGAGCAGTCATCGCGACATGCAACGGGTCTGGCTCTTGCGCGGCGGGCTGCTACACCCGCTTGCCACAAGGAGATTTCATGCCGACCGAGACCATAGCGATCACCACCGATGCAGGCCATGAACTGTCAGGCTCTCTGGAATTGCCTACCGGGCTGGTGCGGGGCGCGGCCCTGTTCGCCCATTGCTTCACCTGCACCAAGCAGAGCCGTGCTGCAGTGGCTGTCGCGCGCGCACTCGCGCGGGAGGGAATCGCAACCTTGCGGTTCGATTTCACCGGTCTCGGCGGGAGTGAGGGAGAGTTCGGCCGGGCTGGTTTCGCAAGCGATGTGGCGGACCTCGTCGCGGCGGCACGTGCCCTTTGCGACAGGTTCGGTGATGGCATATTGCTGGTCGGGCACAGCCTTGGCGGGGCGGCGGTTCTGGCCGCAGCCGACGATATCGGCCCGGGCAAGGTCGCGGCCATCGCAACGATCGGTGCCCCGTCCGATGTTCCGCACGTGCTGCATAACGTGAAGGGCGACATCGAAGCGATCGAGCGAGACGGTCAGGGCGATGTCACGATCGGTGGCCGGCCTTTCAGCCTGAGCCGCGAGTTCCTCGACAAGACGCGCAGCACCGATCTGCTGGCCGAAGTCGGCAAGCTTCGGCTGCCTGTACTCATCGCCCATTCGCCGACCGATCAGGTGGTTTCCATAGACCATGCATCGCATCTCTTCCTGGCAGCCAGGCATCCCAAGAGCTTCGTCAGCCTGGAAGGCGCGGATCATCTCCTGACCAAGCCGGAAGACGCCGCCTTCATTGCGGCCATCATTGCGGGCTGGGCCCATCGCTACCTGCCGCTGAAAAGCGACTGGCCGATGCCCGAAGACGGGGTGGTGGTCCGCAGCGGAAATGGCAGGTTCGGCACGGAGGTCCATACGAAGAGCCATCGCTTCGTGGCCGACGAGCCGACCGGCTATGGCGGGGACGATACGGGCCCGACGCCCTATGACCTGCTCAATGCAGCGCTTGGCACCTGCACGGTCATGACGATGCAGATGTATGCCGACCGCAAGAAGATGCCCCTGGAAGGCGTGAGCATCCACGTAACCCATGAACGCAAGCACGAAGAGCAATGCGATCACGTGGAGGCAATGCAGGAAGGCCTTCAGATGCAGGCCCTAAACCGCGTCATCACGATCGAGGGCGACGGATTGACAGAAGCCGACCGGGCGAAGCTGATCGAAATCGCCGACAAGTGCCCCGTCCACCGGACGCTGGAGGGCCACCTGCATATCCATACGCACACGGCAAACACAAAAGCAGGGTGACGCGCGCCTCACCATGACGAAGGGTTAGCTGGCGACCACCCTGATTGCAGCGTCAGGCGTCGATCATATCCCGGTCAAGTTCCCCGGCCCGGTTCTGGATGAAGTTGAACCGGTGTTCGGGATTGCGGCCCATCAATCGGTCGACCAGTTCCTTCACGGCGTGACGCTGCTCGTGTTCGGCCGGCAGGGTGATGCGAATCAGGCTGCGCGTGTCGGGGTCCATGGTCGTTTCACGCAATTGCTGCGGGTTCATTTCGCCCAGACCCTTGAAGCGTCCGACATCGACCTTCTTGCCCTTGAAAACGGTCGCCTCCAGTTCTTCGCGATGCGCTTCGTCCTGCGCATAGCGGCTCTCCTTGCCTGCGGTCAGGCGATAGAGCGGGGGCTGTGCGAGATAGAGATGTCCACCGCGCACGATCTCCGGCATTTCCTGGAAGAAGAACGTCATCAGAAGCGTCGCGATATGCGCCCCGTCGACATCGGCATCGGTCATGATGATGATCCGGTCGTAGCGAAGCGTTTCCGGGTCGCAGTCCTTTCGCGTGCCGCAACCCATGGCCAGCGTCAGGTCCGCAATCTCGCTGTTGGCGCGGATCTTGTCGGCCGTGGCGCTGGCGACATTCAGGATCTTGCCCCGGATCGGCAGGATGGCCTGGGTCTTCCGGTTGCGCGCCTGCTTGGCGCTTCCGCCCGCGGAATCGCCTTCGACGATAAACAGTTCGGTTTCGCCGTCGCCTTCTCCGCTGCAATCGGTCAGCTTTCCGGGAAGGCGCAGCTTCTTGGCATTGGTCGCCGTCTTGCGCTTGATTTCCCGTTCCTGCTTGCGTCGCAGGCGCTCGTCCATTCGCTCCATGACGCTGCCGAGCAGCGCCTTGCCGCGTTCCATATTGCCCGAAAGCCAGTGATCGAAATGATCGCGCACGGCGTTCTCGACGAGCCTTGCCGCTTCCGGAGAAGTCAGGCGGTCCTTCGTCTGGCTCTGGAACTGGGGGTCGCGGATGAAGACGGAGAGCATGACTTCACCGCCGGTCATCACGTCGTCGGCGGTAATGTCCTTCGCCTTCTTTGTTCCGGTCAGCTCGCCGAATGCGCGAAGCCCCTTGGTAAGCGCGGCGCGCAAACCCTGTTCGTGCGTGCCGCCATCGGGCGTGGGCACGGTGTTGCAGTACCAGCTGGTCGAACCGTCCGACCATAGCGGCCACGCGATCGCCCATTCGACGCGCCCCTGTCCGATGCCAGCCTCGTCATCGGGAAAATCCTGGCTGCCGGTGAAAGGTTCGGCGGTAACGCATTCGCGCCCGGAAACCTGTTCCGCCAGATGATCGGCAAGGCCGCCGGGGAACTTGAAGACCGCTTCGGTGGGCACGTCCTCGCTGGCGAGCGCCTCGGCGCATTTCCAGCGGATTTCGACGCCTGCAAACAGGTACGCCTTCGACCGGGCCAGCTTGAACAAACGTGCGGGCTTGAAGGCCCGGTCGCCAAAGATCTCGGTATCCGGCACGAAGGTGACGGTCGTGCCGCGCCGATTGGGTACGGGGCCGAGCTTCTGGATGGACCCCAGCGTCTGTCCCTTCGAAAATTCCTGCGCGTAAAGCTGCTTGTCCCGCGCGACCTCTACCCGGGTCAGGCTGGACAGGGCGTTGACCACACTGACACCGACGCCGTGCAGGCCGCCGCTGGTGGCGTAGGCCTTGCCCGAGAACTTGCCACCCGAATGCAGCGTCGACAGGATGACCTCGAGCGTGGACTTGCCCGGATATTTGGGATGCTCGTCCACCGGTATGCCGCGCCCGTTATCGGCCACCGTGACCCTGTTGCCTTCCTCGACCGTCAATTCGATCCGGCTGGCATGGCCCGCAACGGCTTCGTCCATCGCGTTGTCGAGCACTTCTGCGACCAGGTGGTGCAGGGCCCGATCGTCGGTGCCCCCGATATACATGCCGGGCCGGCGACGTACCGGCTCCAGCCCTTCGAGGACCTCGATCGAGGAGGAATCGTAATCGCCGCTTGAAGTGGGCGTACCTTCGAAAAGATCGTCAGACATGACAACAGCTATGGGGCCGCGCCTTCGACGTCACAAGCGGCTGTGCGGCGTTTTACGCCTAAATCGGTGGAGATTGCTCAGCCGCCGAAACGCTCGGGCGCAGGATCGAGGATGACGACCGATCCGTCGCGGACCTGCCGGACTTCCATCGCGCGCTCGACCTCGCCGCTGCGCTCGAACCGGAAGGCCCCGTCCAGACCGAGGAACCCGCCGTCATCGCGAAGATCGCGCACGGGGAAAGCGCGACCGACCCGCCAGTCACGTGCGACCCTCAGCGTCAGCAGCACGGCATCGTAGCCCAGCGTTGCAACGCGGAAGGGCTGGCTTCCGAAGCGGTCGCGATAGCTTTCGGAAAAGCGCTTGAACCGCGCATCAGACACGGACGAGAAGATGGCGCCCCGCAGCGGGGCCGACCGGGTGACGGAGCTTTCGCCGCTCCACAGTTCGGTGCCGATCAGCTGGGTGGCGCCCTGACCGGACGGCTTCAGGACTCCTGCAGCCCTTTCCGCGAAGCGCGCATTATCCGCGAGAACGACGGCATCGTACCCTCCAGCCTGCCGCAGGCGCTGCGCTGCGCTGATGATGGAGGTATTCCCGCGGGAATAGCGCTCGGTCGAAACCAGGCCCCCACCGGTATCGCGCAGGGCCGATGCCAGCGACGCCTCGGCCCGGCGGCCATATTCGCCTTCGGGTGCAAGGATGGAGAAGTTTCGCGCACCCCTGCTGCGGGCATATTCAACCGACCGGCGGATCGACTGGGTGGGCAGATGACCCATCACGAATACGTCCGGGCCGGCTACCTCGTTATCGTTCGAGAAAGAGATCAGGGGGACTTCGGCAGCCCGCGCCTCTGCCAGGACCAGCGGGACATTCTCCGCCATCAGCGGACCCAGGATCAGCTTGTTGCCGTCATTGACCGCGCGGCGGGCAGCCTCGCGTGCGCCCGTCGACGTATCGTAGGTGGTGATCCGCAGATTGCTCGCATCGGTGTCGAGGATCGCCATGGTCGTCGCATTGGCGATCGACTGGCCCACATTCGCGTTTCCACCCGACATCGGCACCAGCAGTGCGACCCGGTGACGCTCGGTATCGCCGGAGGGCAGGGCGGTCGCGCTCGGTTCCGGTGCAGGCGTGGTCGGTGCAGCTTCGGGAGGAGGCGGAGCGGACGAAGGGGCGCCCGGAATGATCTGGCAGCCGCCCAGCAGGGCCGCTGTGCCAGCGACGACAAACGCGCGCTTGCCCAGATTGAAACCCTTCATAACTTGCCACTCCCTCGCTGCGTGGTTCATGGGCGTATTCGTGGAAAGGACCAGCCAGACCGAACCCCTTCCCGCGGGGCTGTATATCGTCGCTACGCCGATTGGCAATCTCGGTGACATCACCATGCGCGCCGCCGATATACTGGCGCGGTGCGACGGCGTCGCGTGCGAGGATACGCGCGTCACCGGCAAGCTCATGAAGCATCTCGGCCTGTCGAAACCGCTCTGGCGATACGACGATCACGCAGGCGAGAAAGACCGTGCGCGGCTGGTCGCGTCGATGCACGACCGTGCGGTCGCGCTGGTCAGCGATGCCGGAACGCCGCTTGTCAGCGATCCGGGCTACCGGCTGGTCAACGATTGCAGGGAAGCCGGGATTGCCGTGACCACCCTGCCGGGGGCGTGCGCTGCCGTGGCGGGACTAACGCTGTCGGGCTTGCCCAATGACAGGTTCCTGTTCGCCGGGTTCCTGCCTTCGAAGTACAAGGCTCGCAAAGATGTGCTGGAGGAACTGGGCGGGATCGATGCGACGCTGGTTTTCTACGAAACCGGTCCGCGGTTGCTGAAGAGCCTGGCGGCCATTTCCGAGGTGCTGGGCGCGCGCGATATTGCCGTGGGCCGCGAACTCACGAAGCTGCACGAGGAATGCCGACGCGGCCTGCCTGACGGACTTGTTGCCTATTACGAGACGCACCCTCCGAAAGGCGAGATCGTCCTCATGATCGGGCCCGCAGATCCCGACATGGTCCAGCACGACGTGGACGCGCTGTTGCGGAATGCCATGGGCCAGATGAAAGCCTCGCAGGCAGCGGCAAGCGTGGCCCGGATGACGGGTAGCGATCGCAAGGCACTGTATGCCCGGGCGCTGGAGCTCAAGAACCAGTGAAGCGTCAGAAGGCGGAGAAGCAGGGCCGGGACGGGGAAACCCGCGCGGCGCTGTGGCTGCAAGCCAAGGGCTGGCGTATCTTGGCACGGCGGAAGAAAACGCCGCGCGGCGAGATAGACCTGATTGCAAAGCGCGGCGGCGTCGTGGCCTTCGTTGAGGTCAAATGGCGCCGCAACGCCGCCGACCTCGACCATGCGATAGACGAACGCCGCCTTTCGCGCGTGGCGGCGGCGGTGGATTGCATCGCGCATGAATATGCGGCCGAGGGGGAGGATATCCGGGTCGACGTAATCCTGCTTGCACCGGCCACCCTGCCACGCCACATCGCCAACGCCTGGCAACCTTAGGAAACAACAGATGACCCTGCGAATAGCTGTCCAGATGGACCCGATGGAAAGTGTGAAGATCGCGGGCGATTCCAGCTTTGCCCTGATGCTGGGGGCGCAGGCGCGCGGCCACGAGATCTTCCATTACGATGTCGGCACGCTGGCCTGGGAATCCGATGGAACCCCTCGCGGGAGGATTACCGCCCATGCCGCACCGGTAGAGGTGCGGCGCGTAGAGGGCGACCATTTCACCATGGGTGATCCCCTGCAGGTGGACCTCGCGCATGATATGGACGTCATCCTGATGCGGCAGGACCCGCCTTTCGACCTTGGCTATATCAGCGCGGCGCTGCTTCTCGACAGGCTCAAGGGGCAGACGCTGGTATCGAACGACCCGCGCGAGGTCGTGAACGCTCCTGAGAAAATGTTCGTTCTGGATTACGCGCAGTTCATGCCGCCGACCCTGATCGCGCGCACCATGGACGAGGTGCGCGCGTTCCAGCAGAAGCACGGCGCCATCGTCGTGAAGCCGCTGCACGGCAATGGCGGCAAGGCAATCTTCAAGCTCGACGCCGACGGGACCAACGCTTCTGCCCTGTTCGAGGTGTTCAACCAGACATGGCCGGAGGCGCACATGGTCCAGCCTTTCCTCCCCGAAGTGAGCGAGGGCGACAAGCGCATCGTGCTGGTCGACGGAGAGTTTGCCGGTGCCATCAATCGCAAGCCGGGGGAGGGCGAATTCCGCTCCAACCTCGCGCAGGGCGGCTATGCCGAAGCGGCGACCCTGACCGCGCGCGAGGAAGAAATCTGCGCGGCCATGGGTCCGGAACTGGCGCGCCGGGGCCTCACCTTCGTGGGTATCGACGTGATCGGCGGCAAATGGCTGACGGAGATAAACGTGACCAGCCCGACCGGGATCGTGGCAATCGACCGGTTCAACGGCAGCGATACGGTCGGCGCAATCCTCGACGCGGTCGAACGTCGCCATGCTGCAATGGTCGCCGCCGCCTGACCGGCTGATTTCCGAGGCACGTCGACGCATCTCGCGCATTTGTCAGCCATGGACGATTTTGTTGTCAGCCTGATCGAGCGCCTCGGCTACGCGGGGGTCGCGATCCTGATGGCGCTGGAAAACATCTTTCCGCCCATGCCCTCGGAAGCGATCATGGGCGCAGGGGCGCTTGCCATCGAACGTGGCAGCATGGATTTCTGGCCGCTTCTGATCGCCGGCACGATCGGGACGACCCTGGGCAATTACGTGTGGTTCTGGGCAGGCGACAAGTGGGGCTATGAAAGGCTGGGGCCGTTCATCGACCGCTGGGGCAGGTGGCTCACCATGGAATGGGAAGACGTGGAGCGCGCCTCCGATTTCTTCCGGAAGCACGGGCAATGGGTGGTGTTCATCCTTCGTGCCACTCCGATCATGCGGACGATGATTTCCCTGCCCGCGGGCCTCGCGCATATGGGCACGCTCAAGTTTCTGCTGTTCACGGCAGCCGGCGCGGCGCTGTGGAATGTCATGCTGATCGTCGGGACCCAGTGGCTGTCCCGGACCTTCTCCGACATCGACAATATCGTCAGCGGAGTGATCGTCGCGATCATGGTGCTGGCCGTGGCGGGCTATGTCCTGCGCCTCGTCACATGGAAACCGCGCGCGGATAGGTGAGGCGCTGAGCGCTTCGGTGCCGTAGTCAGTCGTCGCGTTCACGCGGATGCGCGCCGCGATACGCTTCCAGCATCTTCGCCGCATCGACCCTCGTGTATATCTGGGTCGAGCCGAGACTGGCATGGCCCAGCAGTTCCTGAAGGCTTCGCAAATCCGCTCCTTCGCCAAGGAGGTGCGTTGCAAAACTGTGCCGCATCGCGTGCGGCGTTGCGGTTTCCGGCAGTCCGAGCGAACGACGAGCCCGGGCCGTCGCCTTTTGCACCATTCCCTGCGACAAGCGCCCGCCTTTCACGCCGCGAAAAAGAGGTTCGTCGGCCTGCAGCGTGAACGGACATACCCGCGCATAGGCATCGACGGCGTCGCGCACTTGCGGCAGAATAGGCACCACGCGCTGCTTCCTGCCTTTGCCGGTGACACGCAGCGTCTCGCCGAGCGGGAGGACGTCTGCCGACAGGGAAAGCGCCTCTGCCACGCGCAGTCCCGCTCCGTAGAGCAGAAGTACGACAGCCCGGTCACGCGCGCCGACCCATCCTTCGGATGCGTCGCTCTCGATCCTCTCCGCAAGTCCGATTGCTTCATCGGGCGTGACAGGGCGGGGCAGCCCTTTCTTGATCCGCGGTCCCCGGAGCCGGGGGGCGTCCGTTTCCGCCGCACCGGTTTCGGCCCTGGCGAAGCGGATGAAGGCCTTGATCGCGGAGAGTTCCCGCGCGGCAGAGGCATTGGACAACCCCTCGCTGCGCCGCATGGCCAGATGGCGCCGTACAGCACCTGCATCGAGGCCCGCAACCGTTTCGAATGTTGCCAGTCCCAGCGCTTCGGCCAGCCTGCGGGCCGCCGTTCCATAGGCCCTGACGGTGTGGGGCGATCGCCGCAGGTCGACCGCGAGATGCTGTTCCCAGCGCTCCAGCACCGATGGCTCCCTCATGCGCCGACGAGGTCGCCCGGCACCAATTCGCCGAGGAGACCGTCGAGCAGGGGCATCCCCGCCTGTGTCAAGCCAACGCGGTCGCCGTCCCGCCACAGCAGGCCGAGGTCCGTGTAGAGCGCGGCCTTGTCGGGCACGATGAGCTCGCCACTCGCGAACCCAGTCCGAACGCCAAGCGCAACAAGGTCGATCCCCTCGCGCAGCCTCAGGCCCATCAACAAGGCTTCCGACGCCTGTTCCCGCCGATCGAGCGCTTGTTCTTCCGCTATGCCGTGCCCTTGGTTCTCGATGGCAGACAGCCAGTTCTCCGGCTTCTTGTGCCGCTGCGTAGCGCGACCCCCGCGCCGGCCATGCGCGCCCGGTCCAACGCCGCAATAGTCGCGGTATCGCCAATAGGTCAGGTTGTGCCGGCTTTCCTGTCCCGGGGCGGAGTGGTTGCTGATTTCATAGGCCGGTAGCCCGGCAGTCGCGGTCATTTCCTGTGTCACGGTGAAGAGCGTTGCCGCGTCGTCGCCGTCCATCGGTTCGAACGAACCAGTCCTCACATCGGTCGCGAACCGGGTGCCGGGCTCGATCGTCAATTGATAAAGGGAGAGATGGGATGTGCCGAACGCGATCGCGCGGCGCAGTTCTTCGGCCCATGCGTCCGCAGACTGTCTCGGCCTCGCGTAGATGAGGTCGAAGCTGACGCGACCGAAAAGCTCCTGCGCATGGTCCAGCGCGGACAGCGCTTCTTCGACGGAGTGCTCACGTCCCAGAAAGGTAAGCGCATCCTGCTCGAGGGACTGGATACCAAGCGATACGCGATTGACCCCGGCGTGTGCGAGCTCGGCGAACTTGTCCGCTTCAAAGCTCGTCGGGTTTGCTTCCAGCGTGATTTCCATGCCCGGCGCAAAACCCCAAAGGCGCTCCGCCTCTGTCAGCAAGGCGGCGACGAGGTGCGGTGGCATCAGGGAGGGCGTGCCTCCGCCGAAAAAGATCGATTCCAGCGGCTCGCCGCCCGCCGCATCGGCCTCGTGGCGCATATCCGCTAGCAAGGCATCCTGCCAGAGAGCATGGTCCACCTCGGCCCTCACATGACTGTTGAAGTCGCAGTAAGGACATTTCTTCAGGCAAAAGGGCCAATGGATGTATAAGGCTCGGGCCATGGGCGGACCCTCGCGCTGCCCGGGAAAGGAAGTCAAGATGCGTTCGATCAAACCGGTGCTTACCGCTGCTGCGCTGCTCCTCGGTGCCCAAACGGCAATGGCACAGGACGCGCAGACCTCGGCCGAAACCGGCACGCCGCTTGTGCGGCCCGCCGAACCCGCCGCTGCCGCGCAGCAGATCAACATGTTCGCTCAAAGCCTGCTGGGCGCGCATAATGACGCGCGGCAGAAAGTCGGCGCGCCGCCGCTGCGCTGGAGTGCCCCGTTGCAGGATGACGCCGCGCGTTATGCCGCGGTGCTGGCGGAAAAGAACATGATCGAGCATGCCAGCGCAGAAGCGCGAAAGGGCGCAGGCGAGAATTTATGGATCGGCACGACCGGCTTCTATTCGACCAGGGCGATGATCGACGCCTTCCTCAGCGAAGAGCGGTACTTCAAGCCGGGCGTGTTCCCCGATGTATCGACCACCGGCAACTGGATCGATGTCGGGCATTACACCCAGATCATCTGGAAGGACACGCAGGAGGTCGGCTGCGCAATTGCCAACAATTCGCAGAACGACGTGCTGGTTTGCCGTTATATGCCGTCGGGCAATTGGCGCGGCGTGGCGATACCCTGACGAAGCTTAGCCGAACTGGTCGGCGACCAGCTTTGCAAAGGCATCGGCGCGGTGGCTAATCGCATGCTTTTCCGCCAGATCGATCTCTGCGAATGTCTGCTCCCGCCCTTCCGGTACGAATACCGGATCGTAGCCGAAGCCCAGTTCCCCCCGGGGCGGCCAGACGAGCGATCCGGGCGCCGTGCCCTCGTACACCGCATGCTCTCCGTCCGGCCAGGCGAGCGCCAGGACGCAGTGGAAGGCGCAGGCGCGTGAAGCGTCCGGCCCCTGTGCCTGCAGCAGCCCCTCGACCTTGCCCATCGCCATGAACCAGTCGCGCCCGGCTTCGCCTTCGAACCATTGCCGCTCCGCCCAGTCGGCGGTGTAGACGCCGGGACGCCCGCCCAGCGCGTCCACGCTCAGGCCGCTGTCGTCGGCAAGCGCGGCCATGCCCGACGCCTCTGCCGAGGCGCGCGCCTTGATCAGGGCGTTCTCGGCGAAGGTCGTGCCGGTCTCCGCCGGTTCTGGCAGGCCGAGTGAACCGGCCGAGATGCATTTCACCCCATAGGGATCGAGCAGGGCCGATATCTCTTTCAGCTTCCCCGTATTATGCGTCGCAATGACGAGGGAACCGCTACCCAGCCTGCTCATGAACGCCGCATCCTTCCTTCAATGGTCCCCGGTCCGGACATCGAACCGGGGAATGCACCTGGTCAGCCGATAGCCTGATCCTGCGCCTTGAAAATGTCCGCACAGCCCATCTGGGCGAGGCGAAGGAGGCGCAGGAACGCTTCCTCGTCATAAGGCGCACCTTCGGCCGTTGCCTGCGCTTCCGCAATCTTGCCGCCTTCGATCAGGACGAAGTTGGCATCGGCGTCGGCATTGCTGTCCTCCGGATAGTCGAGATCGAGAACCGGCGTACCCTGATAAATGCCGCAGGAAACCGCCGCAACTTTCGCGGTAATCGGGTCCTCGAAAATCAGTTTCTCCTCCATGAGACCGTTGACCGCGAGGCGCAGTGCGACCCATGCGCCGCTGATCGAGGCGGTACGCGTCCCGCCATCGGCCTGGATCACGTCGCAATCGAGGGTAATCTGCCGCTCGCCCAGCTTTTTCAGATCGACCACGGCGCGCAGGGATCGCCCGATCAGACGCTGGATTTCCTGCGTCCGGCCGGACTGCTTCCCGCGTGCAGCTTCGCGGCTGCCGCGGGTATGCGTGGCGCGGGGAAGCATCGAATATTCGCCGGTGACCCAGCCTTCGCCCTTGCCCCGCAGCCACGGCGGGATGCGTTCTTCGACAGACGCCGTGCAGAGGACCTTCGTTTCGCCGAAGGAAATCAGGCACGATCCCTCCGCGTGCTTGGTGTAGCCGGTCTCGATCGTGATGGCGCGCATTTCATCGGGCGCGCGGCCAGAAGGTCGCATGGGTTTCTCCGGAAGGGGTGGCAATGTTTCGCGCCGCGATAGGCGCATGCACCACCGGCTTGCAAGCTTGCGGACCGGACTTTGCGCGCTATCTCGGAAGGCGACATGGCTTCTCCACCGCTTCTCGAACTGACAGACCGCGCACGGCTGATTTTCCAGCTCGTGGTCGAGGGCTATCTCGATAGCGGACAACCCGTCGGGTCGAAGACGCTGGCCCGGGAGGGGGGCCTCGACCTCTCGCCTGCTTCGATCCGGTCCGTGCTGGCGGAACTGGAGCAGGTCGGCCTTCTCGCGGCTCCTCACACCAGTGCGGGCCGGATGCCGACCGAAACGGGCCTGCGCATCTTCGTCGACGGCATGATGCAGGTCGCAGAACCGACGCGCGAGGAACGCCTGGCGATAGAGCAGCGACTAGAGGCGTCCGGTCCCATCGAGAAAGCGCTGGAGGCGACCAGCGCCATGCTGTCCGATATCAGCGGCGCAGCCGGAATGGTCCTGGTGCCGCGCCGCGACCCCCGTCTTTCGCAGGTTACGATCGTCCCGCTCGACAAGGGCCGCGCGCTCGCCGTGCTGGTCGGGGAAGACGGCCAGATCGAGAACCGCGTGATGGACGTCGGCAATACGCCGGCCAGCGTGCTGGAACAGGTCGGCAATTACATATCGTCGCACCTTGCGGGCCGGACACTTCCCGAGGCGAGCGATGCAATCCGGCAGGAGCTCGCAAGTGGCCGCACGGCTCTCGACGAGGCTAGCCGCGACCTGGTCGAACGCGGGATCGCGGTCTGGAGCGAGGATGCCTCTCACCGACCCGTGCTGATCGTGCGCGGGCAGGCCAACCTGCTGGATGAAGCCGCGATGGAGGACCTGGAAAGGGTGCGCTCCCTGCTCGACGATCTGGAAAGCAAGCACTCGGTTGCAGGGCTTCTCGAAAGCGCACGGGACGCGGACGCGACGCGGATCTTCATTGGCAGCGAAAACCGACTGTTCGCCTTGAGTGGCTCTTCCGTCATCGCCTCTCCGTATCGCGATCGCGAGGGGAAGGTCGTGGGCGTACTGGGCGTGATCGGGCCGACGCGGTTGAATTACGCACGGGTCGTGCCCATGGTGGATTTCACGGCCCGATCGCTGGGCAAACTCATCGGATAAACGGATACATACTCACCCATGATGGATGACACGAACAAGACGGAAGAAGCCAAGGTCGACGCCGAGATCGAGAAAGAGATGGAAGGTGTGCCGGAGCATCTTCGTGACGATGGAGCAGACGAGCCTGAAAACGCATCCGATGGCGAAGAAGGCGAGAGCCTGAGCGACGCGATCGAGGCGCTTCGCGGCGAATTGGCAGAAGCGAAACAGGAAGTTCTCTACGCGCGCGCCGACACGCAGAACGTCCGCCGCCGGATGGAGAAGGATGTCACCGATGCGCGGACCTATGCCGCGACCGGCTTTGCACGCGACATCCTGTCCGTTGCCGACAATCTTGCCCGCGCCGTCGATTCCATTCCTGAAGCGCTGCGTGAAGATGACAAGTTCAAGGGGCTGGTGGCCGGGATCGAGGCGACGCGCCGCGAACTGGACAAGGTTCTGGGCCAGCACGGCGTAACCCGCGTTGCTGCAAAGGGCCTTCCGCTCGACCCCAATGTCCATCAGGCGATGATGGAAGTCCCCACGGCGGATGCGGAGCCGGGCACGATCGTGCAGGAAATGCAGTCCGGTTACATGATCAAGGATCGGCTGCTGAGGCCTGCGATGGTCGGTGTCGCGAAAAAGCCGGACTGAGCCAATCTTCCTGCGGAACCGATGCGACCTGCGCTAGTCTAGCTAGTGGTGGGTTCGCAGAGGAGATATTTATGAACAAGAAGATGATGCTCGCGCCAGTTGCCATGGTCAGCGCCCTTTCACTGAGCGCTTGCGCCGAGAACTATGCAGCCGAAGGCGGCCTTGCGGGCGCTGCCGCCGGCGCCGGGATCGCTGCCATTACGGGCGGCGATATCGCGACCTATGCGCTTGCGGGCGCTGCCGCTGGCGGACTTGCCGGCTATTTCGTCGACAAGAACGACCGGTGCGACGGTTACAACAATGACCGCTACCTGGACGACGACTGCTTCGGCACGCGGGGCTATCCCGCCGATCCGCGCTACTGACGGTCAGATCTTGTCGCTGCCGGGGAAGCGGACGAGGAGGTCGTAGGCCTTCGCGTCGGCAACCCCGGCAAGCTTTATCCCGCGCCTCAGCAAGAAGGCGTGTTTGACGATTTCAGCCTGCTGCTCGATCCCGTACTGCTCCAGCGAGCGACCCGGTTTCAGGGCGTAGTCGTATCGGCACCACGGATGCCTGTGCAGCGGCAGATACCAATCGCCTTTCGACTGGGTCTGCCAGACATGGGTCATTTCGTGGATGAATAGTCCCTGCCGCTGCCACGGTGCTGCGGCGAAATCCTCGCAATAGCTTTCGCCCCTGGGGTGAAAATGAAGATGCCCGCGCGGGGCCATCGTCACGTTCCGCGGCTGGAAGAAAGCCCATTTGCGGCGGCGAATGGTGACTTTGCGGTAATCGATCGCATTGCCGAATATCGACCGGGCGAGGGCGGTTTCCCCGTCGGTCAGGCGCCGTTCGCCGCCGACAGGACAGAAATCCGCCGCCGCATGGTCGGCATCGGTTTCCAGGTCAGGGCCGTGCACCCTAGCGGTCTGCTCCGGCAGCGACGACTTCCGCCTCGAACGAGGTCTTGTCTCCGCCCACGACGGTCAGCGTCACTTCGAGCGATTGTCCCTCGGCAACATCGTCCTCCAGGCCGAACACCATGATGTGCCTGCCGCCCGGCTCGAACGATACCTCGTCACCGTCATTCAGCAGGAGGGGGCCCATTTCGCCCATGACCATCCCGCCGTTCCATTCCGACGTCTCGTGCAGTTCCGCGTTTTCGGACTTCTCGACCGATACCGCGCGCAGAGTGGTGGAGCGTTCGCCGGAATAGCGCACGTCCATGTAGATCGCGGCCGGGTTGCCGCTCACCGGCGGGAGCACCAGGCGGGCATTCTCGACCGTCAGGCCGGGTACGGCCTCGACATCGCCTGCCGGTGCCTCTGCCGTTTCGCCGCAGCTCGAGATGGCCGTACCTGCCACACCCAACGCCAGCGCCAATGCCCATTTTTTCACTGAAATTTCTCCGTCAAACCGTCTTGAAGCGGGCCTAGCCCGCTACCTCCCTTGTGCCAAGGAAAAGCCCTCCTATATCGCTCCCATAATCGAGCCGTAACGGGGCCCTGCCACTGACGGGGGGCCTTAAACGCGGTGTCCAACATACTGAAATGAATGGGGTATCAATGAGTAAAGTGATCGGTATCGACCTTGGCACCACCAATAGCTGCGTTGCTGTCATGGACGGAGGCAAGCCCAAGGTCGTGGAGAATTCGGAAGGCGCGCGGACCACGCCGTCCATCGTTGCCTTCACCAAGGATAACGAGCGTCTGATCGGCCAGCCTGCAAAGCGTCAGGCGGTGACTAATCCGGACAACACGCTGTTTGCCATCAAGCGCCTGATCGGTCGCCGGTTCGATGATCCGCTGACCAACAAGGACATGGACATGGTCCCGTACGACATCGTCAACGGCAAGGGTGGCGACGCCTGGGTCGAGGCCGGTGGCACGGAATACTCCCCCAGCCAGATTTCCGCCTTCATCCTGCAGAAGATGAAGGAAACCGCCGAGAGCTATCTGGGCGAAGACGTGAAGCAGGCCGTCATCACGGTGCCCGCCTATTTCAACGATGCACAGCGTCAGGCGACCAAGGATGCCGGCCAGATCGCCGGTCTAGAAGTCCTGCGTATCATCAACGAGCCGACCGCAGCTGCGCTTGCCTATGGTATGGACAAGGAAGACGGCAAGACCATCGCCGTCTACGACCTTGGCGGCGGCACGTTCGACGTCTCGGTTCTTGAAATCGGTGACGGCGTGTTCGAGGTGAAGTCGACCAATGGCGACACCTTCCTCGGCGGTGAGGACTTCGACAACGCGATCGTTGAATATCTCGCGGACGAGTTCAAGAAGAAGGAGGGCATCGACCTTCGTTCGGACAAGCTCGCGCTGCAGCGCCTGAAGGAATCCGCCGAGAAGGCGAAGATCGAACTGTCCAGCGCGCAGCAGACCGAAGTGAACCAGCCCTTCATCACGGCGCGCATGGAAGACGGCAACACGACGCCGCTCCACCTCGTCGAGACGATTACCCGTTCCAAGCTGGAGCAGCTGGTGGGCGACCTCATCAAGCGCACGCTCGAGCCGAGCAAGAAAGCTCTGGCCGATGCCGGCCTGAAGGCGAGCGAGATCGACGAAGTCATCCTCGTGGGCGGCATGACCCGCATGCCCAAGGTGCGCGAAGTGGTCGAGGAGTTCTTTGGCAAGAAACCGCACACCGGCGTGAACCCGGACGAAGTCGTCGCCATGGGCGCAGCGATCCAGGCCGGCGTCCTGCAGGGCGACGTCAAGGACGTGCTGTTGCTCGACGTCACCCCGCTGTCGCTGGGCATCGAAACGCTTGGCGGCGTCTTCACCCGCATGATCGACCGCAACACGACGATCCCGACCAAGAAATCGCAGACCTATTCGACTGCCGAGGACAACCAGCAGGCCGTGACGATCCGCGTTTTCCAGGGCGAGCGTGAAATGGCAGCCGATAACAAGCTGCTCGGCAATTTCGACCTCGTCGGCATTCCTCCGGCCCCGCGCGGCGTGCCCCAGATCGAAGTCACTTTCGACATCGACGC
This sequence comes from Altererythrobacter sp. MTPC7, assembly GCF_042851395.1. Taxonomy (NCBI): domain Bacteria; kingdom Pseudomonadati; phylum Pseudomonadota; class Alphaproteobacteria; order Sphingomonadales; family Erythrobacteraceae; genus Altererythrobacter; species Altererythrobacter sp. MTPC7. The sequence goes on from NZ_BTGS01000006.1 coordinate 57,494, forward strand.
GAACGGCATCGTCAACGTGTCCGCCAAGGACAAGGGCACCGGCAAGGAACAGACGATCAAGATCCAGGCGTCGGGCGGCCTCAACGAGGCCGACATCGACCAGATGGTCCAGGATGCCGAGAAGTTTGCCGAAGAGGACAAGAAGCGGCGTGAAAGCGCGGAAGCGCGCAACCAGGCCGACAGCCTTGTCCACGCGACGGAAAAACAGATTGAGGAACACGGCGACAAGATCGACGCCGGCCTGAAGTCCGATGTCGAGGCGAAGATTGCCGAGGTGAAGACTGCCCTGGAAGGCGACGATGCCGACGCGATCTCTGCAAAGTCGCAGGAGCTGACCGAAGTCGCCATGAAGATGGGTCAGCAGATCTATGAGCAGGAGCAGGCCAGTGCGTCTGCCGATGCCCCTGCGGGCGGCGATGCTGCCGATGGCGGCAAGGCCGACGAAGACGTCGTCGATGCGGAGTTCTCCGAAGTCGACGAAGACGCAAAGAGCTAAGGCTCGAATGCGAACCCTGGCCGCCGCCGATGCCACCGAGCATCGGCGGCGGCTGACGTTTTGAAAACAGGCCGATCCGGACGGGGATATTCATTGGCAACCGAAACCGACCTCTACGAATTGCTTGGCGTCGACCGAGGGGCCGATGCCGCTACGCTGAAAAGCGCATATCGCAAGTTGGCGATGAAGCATCATCCCGACCGCAATCCGGGCGATCCCGAAGCAGAGGCGCAGTTCAAGGCTGTCGGTGCCGCCTATGAAGTCCTGAAGGACCCGCAGAAGCGCGCAGCTTACGACCAGTACGGCCACGCCGCCTTCCAGCAGGGCGGAATGGGCAGCGGGGGCCATGCCGATTTCGGCGATATCGGGGACATCTTCGAGACCATTTTCGGCGGAGGCTTCGGTGGTGGACGCCAGCGGCAGGCGCGCGGTGCGGACCTTCGCTACGACATGCAGGTCAGCATGGAGGAGGCGTTCGACGGAAAGAAGACCCAGATCGAGATCGAGGTTTCGCAGCAATGCGACACCTGCAACGGCTCCGGCGCGGAACCCGGCACCGGGACGCGTGGATGCAATCTGTGCAACGGCTACGGCAAGGTCCGCGCAAACCAGGGCTTCTTCGTCGTCGAGCGGCCCTGTCCCAATTGTCATGGACGCGGTGAAGTCCTCGAAGATCCGTGCAGCACATGCCGCGGCGAGGGGCGTGTCGACAAACCGCAGGCGCTCGATGTCGAAATCCCCCCTGGCGTCGATACGGGCACGAGGATCCGCCTGTCGGGCAAGGGCGAAGCGGGTCCGCGCGGCGCGCCTCCGGGCGACCTCTATATCTTCATCCACGTCGCCCAGCACGATTTCTTCGAGCGCGAAGGCACGACCTTGCTGACCCGCGTTCCGATCAGCTTCACTACCGCGGCGCTCGGCGGATCGGTCGACATTCCCGATCTCGACGGCTCGACGAACACGATCGACATTCCCGCTGGCATCCAATCGGGCCGGCAACTGCGCAAGCGGGGGGCGGGCATGCCGGTCCTCCAGGGCAGGGGGCGCGGCGATCTCGTCGTCGAAATCTTGGTCGAGACTCCGACGAAGTTGACCAAGGCACAGAAGGAACTGCTCAAGGAATTTCGCGAAACGGAGACCGGCGCGGAATGTCCGGCAGCCCAGGGCTTCTTCGACAAGCTGAAAGGTGCGCTCGGCGCATAAGGCGCGGGCAATCCAGCGTGGTCACGGGCACATTGCCCTGCCGCGCTATTTCCGTATCACCTTCTGATCTGTCATGATTGGCAGGGAAGCGCTGCAGCGAAAGGGGAGCCTCGAACATGGCCGTGTTGCCGTCCCTCACGATCATCGACGACTTTCTTGCCGATCCGCATGCAGTCCGGCGCGCCGCTCTCGCGCTCGATTACGACAGCGAGGTCAATCGCAGCAACTTTCCCGGTCGCAATTCGGCCACCGCACTGCCGACTAGGACGCTGGAAGAAGCGGTGTCGCGCCAGATCGGGGTTCAGGTGACGGGCACCCCCGACACCAGTCATGGCCGGTGCAGGATCACGCTGAAAACGGACAAGGGGAAAAGCGGCGTCCACTGCGACCCCGCATTCTATTCCGGCATCCTGTATCTCTCGCGCCCCGAAGACTGCGACCGGCCCGGCGCAGGGGGAACGGACTTCTTTCGCCACAAGCGTACCGGTATCGACCGTGTGCCGCCGACGCTGGAAGATGCGCGCGCAAAGGGTTTTCGCGACATAAACGCCGTGTTCGAAGAGGTGGTGAACAGGGACACGAACCACCCCGCCAAATGGCAGCGCACGATGCGCGTACCGATTCGGTTCAACCGCCTGATCCTGTTCTCGCCATGGCTGTTCCACACCGCCGCACCCGGATTCGGCACCGACCTGGAAAGCGGCCGTCTCGCCATGCTTCTCTTCTTCGACAGGGCCGGACCGCTGCCTGCCTGAACCATCAGGGCAAACGTTCGCGGATTTCCGATTCGATGGCGTCGATCAGTGAAGGGTCGGCGGTCAGCCTGCCGCGTTCTTCATCGAGGATCGCCAGGAAGAGCTCACGCTTGTAAGCGCTGCATACGCTGTCCAGTATCGGATTCTCGAGCGTTGAGCACACGAGGTCGACCATCCGTTCCGCGCCGTGCAGTCGCCCCCAGAGATAATCGTTCTCGCGGTAGGCCCGGCTGAAGAACGCGCCGAAATTATAGAACTCCGTCCCACGCAGGGTGGCGGCCGTTCCGCCCTCCCTGATCGACCGGGCATCCTCCGGGCTGATCCTGTCGACCTTCACCGGATCGAATTCGGTCAGGCCGTCGGCCCCCAGAAGCGGCAGTGTGGCGATATCGTAATAGGGAAAGCCGAGATAGGTCAGCAGCATCTTGCGCCGCAGGTTCTCCGGCATCTGCGTGAGCGCGGCCGAGAGCATTTCCTCTGCCTTCAGGTCCAGTTCGGGAAGCAGATGCCGCTCTGCCAGCAGGTCGAGCACCTGCCCGGGCGCTTCCATCACGTTGGCGGCGGCATGGGCAAAGTCGTCGCCCAAATGGGCCGTCGCCTCGCGGTCGAAATACAGCGACAGGATGTCGTAGATTGCCGAGCGGGCGTCATCCGTTGCGGAATCGTCGATGTCTGGATCGGCATCCCATTCGCGGGACGCGCGACGCGCCAGCAATCGCAAGCGCCGGATACGAAAGCCGAGGTCGTGGGCCCGGAAGAACGCGATGGCGGCATCGTTCGCACCGCCGCTGTCGCTGCCCAGCGATGTCAGGCCCCGCCGCTCCAGCTCGCCCCTGAGCGACGCGACCAGAGGCTGCGTATCGGGAATGGCGAGCGAAGGAGCGCTGGACAGGGCCAGGGACGCGAGCCGCTCCAGAATGCCGTTGAACTTCGTCTGGGCGTAGGGGTGGTAGGCGAACCCGGCATTTTCCGCTGCCGCCTGCTGGGCCCGGTTACGCCAGTTTTTCAGTCGGCGCGGGGTAGGGCGGTTCAGGAACAGGGTTCGGCCGAACAGCTTGTCGACCGCATCCTCCACGGCAGGGCGCATGCCGGACACGATATCGCGCCGCCGCGAAGCTTCGCGCGATTGCTTTTCCAGCGCTTCCAGATTGTCGCGGATCGGCTGTTCGCGCGGGATGGTGGATAGGGAGCCGAAAATGGCGGAGAAAAAGCCGACCGGACCGGCGTCCCCTTTAACCGCGGCCTCTGCACCGGGATTGTCGCTGCCGAAGCGTTCGGGGCGGGGATCGATATAGACGAAGCGGCGGTCGACTTCGCGGTGGGCGGGGCGGCCTCGCAAAGCCTCGATAGCGCCAGCGAACGGGGCATTCACCAGAACCGCGCCGTCGATCAGATTGACCGCACCGGCCGTGCCGCGATCTGAATGCACCGGCATGACCCGCTGGAGAAAGGCATCGCGGCCATGCCAGTCATCACCGGTCTCGCTTGCCAGCCTGTCGATCTCGTCCACCTGCAGAGGAGGAAATGCGCCTGGAAAACTGGAGGTCGCGCGCGCCGCGAAGGTCAGCTCGTAAGGATCCGCCAGCGACTTTCCCGCCTCCAGCGGCACGCGCGCGGTGAACGAGACCGGCATGCGGTGCTCGCTTTCCATGACGACGGGCGGACTGTTCAATCGCAGCATCTCGAGATGACCGCCGAAATCCGTGGCGGTCACGAACAAATCGATGGGATGGCCCGGCGGAAGCAGGGGAGGTGCAGCCTGACTGCCCGCCACGGCCTGCAATGCATCGTGCAGCAGGCGGGACATGCCGAGCCCGGAGAACGGAGGCTGAAACCAGCGTCCGCGGATCAGGCGGGACACCTTCGTGCGCACCTCTTCCCGCGTTTCCGGCGCGACGCTCTCGCTGACGGCATTTCCGGGACGGCGCAGCAGATATTCCGCGAGGGGCTGCGCCCACAATTTGGCATACCGCCAGACGGGGCGCGCATCCTTGTCCGTCAGGCGGTCGATATCCGCATTGTCCAGCCACAGTTCGGTGAGCGGCTCGAGCGACCGTCCCGAATGGATTGCCTCCGCCAGGAAAACCGCATTGATGCCGCCGGCGCTTGCCCCGGTGAGGATGTCGGGCAGAACGCGCAAGGACAGTCCCGCTTCGTCTCGTAAATGGGTGAGCAGGCGGACATAGACATCTTCCGAACCGCCCGAGACCCGGTCATCGTCATGGAAGGCGCGGCTGGCCCGTGCGAGCTTCCATATCTCTTTCGTGACACCGTGCATATACACGGCGAGGCTGACGCCGCCGTAGCAGACAAGGGCAATCCGGAGTTCTTTCTGCCCCATGCCCGCCTTGTGCAGGGGATAGGCCGCGAAGGCAATTGCGTTCCCCCAATGTTCTGTTTACGGCCCGATACATGGCGAAGCCGAAGAAACGATATATCTGCCAGGCCTGCGGGTCGGTCTCCCCGCGCTGGCAGGGGCAGTGTCCCGATTGCGCGGAATGGAACACGCTGGTGGAGGACGCGCCTGCGACGGTGTTCTCTCAGAAGCACGATTTGTCGAGCGGCGGCCGGGCCGTGTCGTTTGTTCCGCTGGACAAACCCGGAGAGATGCCTGTCCGCCAGCCCACCGGCCTTGCGGAGTTCGATCGCGCACTGGGCGGCGGACTGGTGCCGGGCAGTGCCATCCTTATGGGCGGCGATCCCGGGATCGGGAAATCTACGCTGCTGCTGCAAACAGCAGCCGCCGTTGCGAAAGATGGCGGGCACGCGGTGTATGTCAGCGGCGAGGAAGCGGCGGGCCAGGTTCGGCTGCGCGCGGCGCGGCTTGGCCTTGCGGACGCTCCCGTCAGCCTCGCAGCGGCGACGTCGGTGCGCGACATACTGACGACGCTTGGCAGGATGGACGCGCCCAAGCTGCTGGTGATCGATTCGATCCAGACTATGCATTCGGACACCATCGAAGGCGCGCCGGGCACGGTCAGCCAGGTCCGGGGCTGCGCCTTCGAATTGATCCGCTACGCCAAGGAGAACGGCGTCGCCCTCGTGCTGGTTGGCCATGTGACGAAGGATGGCACGATTGCCGGCCCCCGCGTGCTGGAACACATGGTGGACGTCGTCATGAGCTTCGAGGGTGAACGCAGCCACCAATACCGCATCCTGCGCGCGCTCAAGAACCGGTTCGGTGCGGTGGATGAAATCGGCGTGTTCGCCATGGCGGGGGCGGGGCTGGAAGAAGTCGCGAACCCCTCCATGCTGTTCCTCTCGGGCCGGGACGAGCCTCTGGCAGGCAGTTCGGTCTTCCCCGCGCTGGAGGGGACGCGTCCGGTGCTGGTCGAGGCGCAGGCGCTCATCGTCAGGCTGCAATCGGGGGCTACGCCGCGCCGTGCAGTCGTGGGCTGGGACAGCGGCCGCCTGGCGATGCTGCTCGCCGTGCTGGAATCGCGCTGCGGCCTGAATTTCAGCTCTGCGGAAGTCTATCTCAACATCGCCGGCGGCTACCGCCTTTCCGATCCTGCCGCCGACCTGGCGATTGCCGCCGCCCTGATCAGCGCTCTCGCCGACAAGGCCTTGCCTAACCGCTCGACCTTTTTTGGCGAAGTGTCGCTGGGCGGGGAAATCAGGCCCGTATCCCATGCCAGCCTCAGGATGCGGGAATCGGCAAAGCTGGGTTTCGACGTCGCATTCGGTCCGCACGGTATCGACGATGTACCGGATGGCCTGCGTTATGATGGGCTCCGCCAGCTCTCCAATCTCGTTGACCGCATCATGGGCAGCCAATAATAGCCCGTTTGAATGACGGGTTTCGATATCATCGTGATCGTAATTGTCGGCGTTGCGGCAATCGGCGGATTCATGCGCGGACTGGTGCAGGAAGTGCTGTCGCTGTCCGTGTGGTTCCTGGCGGCATTCTGCATTCACTACCTGCATTATCCGCTGTATTCCCTGCTGCTCGGCTACATCGCATCCTCGACGCTGTCGGCGCTGCTGGGCTTCGCCTTGCTGCTGCTGATCCCCTATATCGGGATGAAGATCATCATAGGTCTGGCAGCGGCCGATAATGGCGGCTCCGAACTCAAGCCTTTCGACCGCGTTCTGGGCTTTGCCACGGGACTGGCGAAGGGTGCGCTGATTGCAGTTTTCGGCTTCTGCCTCATCGCCCTCACCTTCGACGAAACGTGGAGCGTTACCGGACGCCCGGCATGGATTGCGACCGCGCGTACCTATCCCGCGATCAACGCGGCCACTAACGAGCTCGTGCCGCTTATCGCTGCGCGCCGGGCCAATTTGCGTGAAGCTGGGGAAGCTGCGGCAGAAGGCGCGGAATGACCGCTCGTCCTGCGGGGAAACTGTACACCCCGGAAATGCTTCATCTGGCCACACAGCTGGCCGAATTCCCGCCGCGGCCGGAATTGGCCCTGCACGGCGAGGCCAGGTCCGCCACGTGCGGAAGCAAACTCGCCCTCGATCTCGAAATTGCGAATGACGAAATATCCGCTTCGGGAATGCTGGTGCAGGCCTGCGCCGTCGGACAGGCGAGCGCCGCCCTGTTTGCGCAGTGGATCGATCGTCGCCCCGTATCGGAAGTGACGGATGCAGGCGAGGCCGTCGAACGATGGCTCGCCGGAGACGCTCGTCTGCCGGAGTGCATCGATCTTGCACCGATTGCCGCTGCGCGCGACTATCCCGGCAGGCATGGGGCAATCTTGCTACCGTGGAGAGCGTTTTCCGACGCGCTTTGCAACGCGCACGGATAGGGCTAATCCGTCAGGCGACGCGCCAGGGGGAGGGTAGGTCACGTCATGAGTGAAACAACAGCACCATCGCCGGAAGCCGTCGGAACACGCGAGCCCAGCGAGAAGGAAATCCGTCTCGTCATCGCCGCCAGTTCCGCGGGCACGATTTTCGAATGGTACGATTTCTTCATCTACGGGACGCTCGCCTACATCCTGAAAGACGCGTTCTACGATGTCGACAACGACACGCTCGGCCTGTTGCTGGTGTGGTCGACATTTGCCGTTGGCTTCGCCTTCCGGCCTATTGGCGCGGTATTGTTCGGTTTTCTCGGGGACCGGCTGGGCCGCAAATACACCTTTCTCGTCACCGTCACGCTGATGGGCATCGCAACTGCCGGGGTCGGCCTGATCCCGACGGTCGCAACAATTGGGGTTGCTGCTCCCATAATCGTCATCCTGCTGCGCATTCTCCAAGGTCTGGCTCTCGGCGGAGAATACGGCGGCGCGGCGATCTACGTGGCTGAACATGCGAAGCCGGAAAAGCGGGGTTTTTACACCAGCTTCATCCAGGCGAGCGTCGTTGGCGGCTTCGTCCTGTCGATCATCGTCGTGCTGGCCTGCCGGTTCCTGATACCGGAGGACGATTTCGCCGCCTGGGGCTGGCGTGTCCCGTTCCTGCTTTCGATACTGCTTCTCGTCATCTCGCTGTGGATGCGGCTCAAGCTTTCGGAAAGCCCGGTCTTTCGGGCCATGAAGGCCGAGGGGAAGATTTCCGGCAATCCCTTCGTGGAAAGCTTCACCTATCCCGGGAACAAGAAGCGCATCTTCGTCACCCTGTTCGGCGTGACCGGCGTGCTGACCACAATCTGGTATACCGCGTTCTTTTCCGGGATGAGCTTCCTGCGCGGCCCGATGCATGTCGCCGACCTGACGGTCGAACTTCTGCTGCTCGTATCCGGCCTCCTCGCCATGTCGTTTTACATCCTGGTCGGCAAATGGTCGGACCGGGTCGGACGCAAGAAACCGATCATCATCGGTGCGATCCTGTCGCTCGCACTGCTGTTTCCGGCCTTCTGGGCGCTGGGCAGCCTCGCCAATCCGGGTCTCGCCGAGGCATCGGAGCGTACGCCCGTCGTCGTGGGGGGGGCGAATTGCACGACCGATCCCTTTGCCGAATTGCTGGACCGCGAGCAGACACCCTGCGGAAAACTCCTGGAAACGCTGACCGCTTCCGGGGTCACCTACGACGTCGAACCGGCCGCCACGCTCGGCCTGTCAGCGGGCGGTGAGGACATCGCAATCGCGCCCGAGTGGCTGGAAAGCGGCGCTGCGCGAAGCGAGGGGGTCCGGGCGGCCCTTACCGAATACGGTTTCGATTTTTCGAAGCAGCAACCGGATTCCATGCGCCTCCTCGGGATCGTCGGCGTGCTGCTCGTTCTCGGGCTTCTTTCGGCGCTTACCTATGGCTCCGTTGCCGCGCTGCTGGCCGAGATGTTCCCGCCGAGCATCCGCTATTCCTCCATGTCCATTCCCTATCACATCGGGGCCGGGTATCTCGGGGGCTTCCTGCCTCTGATCGCAGGCATCATCGTTGCGCGAACCGGCGACCTGTATGCAGGGCTGTGGTACACATGGGGCGTCGTCGCTTTCGGCGTAATCGTAGCCTGGTGGGGCCTGCCGGACGGACCGCCGAAAGATTTCGAAGAGCGCGCCGAAAGCTGACGTGAGAATCGAAGACCTTCCCCCGGTCCCGCCGCCAACCATACGCCTCGACATCGACCGCGATGCGCTGGGAGCGAACTGGCGGTTCCTCGATCGTCTCTCCCGTCCGGCACGCGCCGGTGCGGCGATCAAGGCCGATTGCTACGGCCTGGGCGTCGACACCTGTCTACCCGTCCTTCTGGAAGCCGGCGCGCGCGACTTTTTCGTGGCCCACTGGAGCGAGGTTCCCGGCGTCCTGCGCCATGTTGAGGCAGGTCAATTGGCCGTGCTGCACGGCGTCAATACAACGGAAGAAGTGCAGTACGCGCGGGCCACCGGGGTTCGCCCGGTCATCAATTCGCTGCACCAGGCGCGCTTGTGGAACCAGTCGGGTGGCGGCGAATGCCATCTGATGATCGACACCGGCATACACCGGTTGGGCATATCTGCGGAACAGGCGCGTGACCCCGCAATCGCAGCGCTGGATGTCGGCATCCTGATGTCTCACCTTTCCTCCGCCGACGAAGACGGGGAAACCAGCGGCGACCAGCTTGCCGCGTTCCATGCAGTGAAGGATGTTGTCGGGGCGAGCGAACTCAGCATCGCCAACAGCGCAGGTGTCGGGCTCGGTTCGCAATACGCCTTCGATCTCACGCGGCCCGGTCTCGCGCTTTACGGCGGCGTCCCGCGGCCTGAGCTTGAAGGCCGGATCAGGCAGGTCGCTTTTCCGCGCGCCTCGATTATCCAGGTCCACGAGCTGAATGCAGGCGACAGCGTAGGCTACAACCGGGAATTTACCGCAAGCGAACCGATGCGCGTCGCCACCGTATCGCTGGGTTACGCCGATGGCTTTCTGCGCTGCTGGGGCGCGCATGGCTGGCTGGAACATGACGGCAGGAAACTGGCCCTGCTTGGCAAGGTGTCGATGGACATGGCAATCGTGGATCTTCGGGATACACCGGACGTTGGCCTCGGCGACTGGCTCAATGTTCCTTACGACCTGCCGTCCGCGTCGCGGGTCAGTGGGCTTTCCCAATACGAATTGCTGACAATCCTGGGCCAGCGAATGCGCAGCTGAGGACTGCACTTCGTTGCATCGCAACGGTATTTTGCAGTGCGCTCATTGCGGTGCAGCACGGCGTGATGCTACACTGCTGCACAAGAGGCAATCAGGACCGCGGGAAAGAGACGGCATGGCAGGCAAGGACACGGCTTCCGGAGAGCCGATCATCATCAAGAAATACGCCAACCGGCGGCTCTACAACACGCAGAGCTCCAGCTACATCACGCTGGAAGACCTGGCCAGGATGACCCGCGACGGTGTTGAGTTCGAGGTCAAGGATGCCAAATCGGGCGACGATATCACCCGGTCGATCCTGACCCAGATCATCATGGAAGCCGAAAGCGGAGGCGCCCCCATACTCCCCATCAGCTTCCTGCGCCAGATCATCGGCATGTATGGCAATTCAATGCAGGCGGTCATGCCGACCTATCTCGAAACCGCGATGCAGAACTTCCGCGAAAACCAGGCCAAATGGCAGGAAGCGGCAAAGAACACGGCTGGTGGCAGCCTGCTGGCCAGGATGCACGAAACCAACATGGCGATGATGCGCGCTGCGACCGAGGCCTTCATCCCCGGTGCGGGTCAGAAAACGGACTCGCCGCCGACGGACCCTGTTGCCGGATCGGATGACCAGCTATCGGCATTGCGCGACCAGATGGCAGCCATGCAGAAGAAGCTGGACGAGCTGGGCAAGTAACGCCACTTGACAGCGCGCGCCGGACCGGCGCCGTCAACGAATTACGGACACGCAACCCATGTCGAATATCCGCCACGCCCTTTCCGTCAAACGGGAAGACGATTTTGCAGCCTGGTACCAGTCGGTCATTTCCGAAGCCGAGATGGCGGAAGAATCGGGGGTGCGGGGCTGCATGGTCATCCGGCCCTGGGGCTACGGCATATGGGAACGTATCCAGCGCCTGCTGGACGACCGGATCAAGGTGACCGGCCACGACAATGCCTATTTCCCGATCTTCATTCCGCTCGCCAATTTCGAGCGAGAGGCGGAGCATGTCGAAGGCTTTGCCAAGGAAATGGCAGTCGTCACGCATCACCGGCTCGTCGCCGACGGGAAGGGCGGTCTGAAGCCCGATCCCGAGGCGAAGCTGGAAGAGCCGCTGATCGTTCGCCCGACCTCCGAAACCATCATCGGCGACGCCATGGCACGCTGGGTTCGCAGCTGGCGCGATCTTCCGCTGAAGCTGAACCAGTGGGCCAATGTCGTGCGCTGGGAAATGCGGACCCGCATGTTCCTGCGCACCAGCGAATTCCTGTGGCAGGAAGGGCATACTGCCCATGCCGACGAGGCCGAGGCCAAAGAACACACGCTCCGCATGCTGGAAGTGTACCGCGCCTGCGCCGAGGAAGATCTGGCGATGCCGGTCGTCGCTGGTGAGAAGCCGGAAAACGAGCGCTTTCCCGGCGCGGTGGAAACGTGGTCGATCGAGGCGATGATGCAGGACGGCAAGGCCTTGCAGGCCGGCACCAGTCATTATCTTGGCACGAACTTTTCCAAGGCAGCGAACATAAAGTACCAGGACCGCGAGGGCGGCGAACAGCTGTGCCATACGACCAGCTGGGGCGTGTCCACCCGCATGATCGGCGGCGTGATCATGACGCATGGCGACGATGACGGGCTGCGCGTACCGCCGCGCATCGCACCGCACCAGGTCGTGATTCTGCCGATGCTGCGGGACAAGCCGGAAGATGCAGCGCTGATCGATTACTGCGAGGAATTGCGCGCCAGCCTGATCCGCGAACAGGCGCTGGGCGAACCGATCCGCGTGCTGCTCGACACGAAGCCCGGCAAGGCTGCGGCAAAGAGGTGGGACTGGGTGCGCAAGGGCGCGCCCGTCATCATCGAAGTTGGTGGGCGCGACATGGAAAACGGCGTCGTCAGCCTGCTTCGCCGGGATGATCTTTGGAACCTGGATAACGGGAAGCCGGCTTTCCAGACGCCTTCCCGCGAAGAGGCTGCGTCCGGAATGGCCGCCATGCTCGAAGATATCCAGAACACGCTTTTTACCCAGGCTCGCGAGCGCCGCGACGCCAACATAAGGCGGGACATCACGACCCTGGACGGATTGCGCGCGTTCTTCTCTGCCGACGCGAAATTCCCCGGTTGGGCCGAAGTGGAGTGGTCGAAACCCACTGGCGAGGCGCTGGAGAAGGTGGTGGAACAGCTCAAGGAAATGAAGCTGACCGTTCGCAACGTCCCGATGGATGATGCCGGGGCCACCGGAACCTGCATCTTCACCGGCGAACCCGCTGCCGAGAAGATCTACGTCGCAAAGGCGTATTGACCGCGCGCAGTTAAACGTCTGAAAAGACGTCCATGCGCAAATCCCTCGTCGCCGCCGCCCTCGTCGCAACCACCGCAGCCGTGCCGGCAGCCGCGCAGGATGCTGGAACGCAATCGGCCAATGCCGATCCCGGCCCGCTCGTGTCCACGGAGCGGATGCAGGCGGACATGGACACCATTATCGGTTTCGGCACCCGGCATACCCTCTCGGCGCAGGACGATCCGGAGCGCGGGATCGGCGCGGCGGTCGACTGGGCCCTCGCGGAGTTCTCCCGGACCGGGCAGGCGTGCGGCGATTGCCTTGAAGTTCTGCCGGTCGGAAAGGTCGTGGAACCCGACGGACGCCGCATTCCGGAACCGACACTGGTTCGAAACGCCGTCGCCATCCAGCGCGGGACCGACCGGCCGGACGAAGTCGTCATCGTCCAGGGTCATTACGACAGCCGCGTCACCGATCCGCTGAACGCAGTGGACGACGCGCCCGGCGCGAATGACGACGGGTCGGGAAGCGTGATGATCCTTGAGGCCGCGCGCATCCTGTCACAGCGCGAATATCCCTCGACCATTATCTACGCCCTGCTGTCGGGCGAGGAGCAGGGGCTTTATGGCGCCGGCATCCTTGCCGACTGGATCGCGGAACAGGGCATGACCGTGAAGGCGGTCCTCAACAACGACATGATCGGCAATAGCTGCGGTAGCGACGGTTTCTGCGACGAGGAGAACGTCCGCGTTTTTTCGGAGGGTCCGCGCGCCGACCTGACGGACGATGTTCGCGCAAGCCAGCGCCGTTTTGGCGGGGAGAACGATTCGCCCGGACGCAATCTGTCCCGCTGGCTCGAAGGCGTTGCCGAGGCGCACCCGGACGGCATGCAGGTCCGACAGATCTGGCGGACCGACCGCATGGGGCGGGGCGGGGACCAGATACCGTTCCTCGACCGGGGCTATCCCGCCGTGCGCGTGACGGTCGCAGTGGAGGATTACGAGCACCAGCACCAGGACCTGCGCGTCGAGGACGGCATCACCTATGGCGATACCGCAGACGAACTGGACTGGACCTATCTCACCCGTGCAGCCCAGTTGAACGTCCGCGCGCTCGACCGGCTTGCTCGGGCGCCGATGCCGCCATCGGTCCAAGCCGACGCTGCCGTGCGGACCGATACACTCATGTCGTGGGACGCCGTGCCCGGCGCGCATCATTATCATGTGAAGGTACGCCGGACGTTCGAGCCTTCCTGGCGCGATGAGGTCCCTTCCGGAACGTTGGGGCAGGAATGGAGCGCCGATGTCATGGACACCGGAACGAGCGTCGAACTGGCCGTTCCGCTGCGCGGTGACGACTGGATCTTCGGCGTCAATGCCTGCTCTGCCGTCGGGGCGTGCAGCCCGGTTTCCAGCGCAGTGCCGGCAGGTGCTTTTGCGCCGATCACGGCAGACGAGGATGACAGCGAGTAAAGCCGTCCCCATATAGCGGGGCACATGACACAGAACATAAACAAGAAACGCGGAGGCCGGCCCCATGGCCTGCCGACACCCGCACAGATTATCGAATTCATCCAGTCCAGCGAAACTCCCGCCGGCAAGCGCGAGATCGCCAAGGCCTTCGGCCTGAAAGGGCAGGAGAAAATAGCCCTCAAGAAGCGTCTGAAGGACATGGCCGAAGAAGGCCTGATCGACGGGCGCAAGACAGCATTTCACCGCATGGGCGGCGTTCCAAAGGTCACCGTCCTGCGCATTGTCGAAATCGACGATACCGATCTCTGGGCGCAGCCCGACAATTGGTCACCCGAAAACGAAACCAATCCACCGCGTCTCCTCGTTGTCGAGGGGAAGCGCGGTCGCGGCGGCAAGCAGAAAGGGATGCCAGCCCTGAAAACCGGCGACCGGATACTGGCACGTACGGAAGAAACGGGGGATGGCTGGAAAGCCCACCCGATTAAGAAGCTCCCCGCCCGGACCGAAGGGCTGATGGGCGTCATCGAGATCGACAAGGCCGGCAAGGCATGGCTTGCCCCGGTCGATAAGAAGGTCCGCAACTCGTCGCCGGTATCGGACCTGAACGGGGCTGAGGTTGGCCAGCTTGTCTTTGCCGAACCTGCCGGACGCAGCCACCGCTCCGGCGTCAAGGTCACCGAGATTGTCGGCGACCCGCTGGCCCCGAAGGCCTTCAGCCTGATCGCCATAGCGAAGCACGGCATTCCCAATATATTTCCCGAAGAAACGCTGGAAGAGGCCGAACGTGCGGCCAGCCTGCCGCTCCATCATGACAGCCGCGAGGATCTGCGAGACGTGCCGATCCTGGCCATCGACCCGGCTGATGCCCGCGATCACGACGATGCCATATGGGCCGAACCCGATCCGGAGAACGAAGGCGGCTTCCGCGCCATCGTGGCGATTGCCGACGTCTCCTATTACGTGCGACCCGGCAGCGCGCTCGACAAGGAAGCGCGGAAGCGGGGGAACTCCGTTTATTTCCCCGATCGCGTGGTGCCCATGCTGCCGGAAATCCTGAGCGCCGACGTGTGTTCGCTGAAGCAGGGCGAGGACCGCGCTGCCATGGCCTGCCACCTGCGGATCGACGCGGAGGGCCGGGTCACTTCCCACCGGTTCACGCGTGCCGTTGTGCGTCTCACCCGAAACATTGCTTACGAAGATGCGCAAAAGGCCATCGACGATGACAGCGCCGGCGAAGAATTGCGGAACCTGTGGGCGGCATGGAAATTGCTCGCCGATGCCAGGGCCAAGCGCGATCCGCTGGACCTGGACCTGCCCGAACGGCGCGTGGTTCTCGACGAGAAGGGGCGGATTGCGGAAATCGCCGTGCGCGAACGGCTGGATGCCCACCGCGTGGTCGAGGATTTCATGATCGCAGCCAACGTCGCCGCCGCAAAAGCGCTGGAGGCGAAGGCTGCCCCGACCGTCTACCGCGTCCACGAACAGCCGAGCCGCGAAAAGATCATCGCCCTGCGCGATTATCTCGCCACGCAGGACAAGACGCTGGCCATGGGTCAGGTCATGACTCCTTCGATCTTCAACCGGTTCCTGAAAGATGTCTCGGACCCGGCGGAAAAGGCGCTGCTGATGGAAGCGGTGCTGCGCAGCCAGACACATGCCTATTACGGGCCGAACAATGCCGGTCATTTCGGCCTGGCGCTGGGAAGTTATTCGCACTTCACATCGCCCATCCGTCGCTATGCCGACCTGCTGGTCCACCGGGCGCTGGTCGATGCCTACCGGCTCGAACAGCCAAAACCGAAGAACGGCCTGCCGGAACAGTCCGGGCTGGCTGAACGGGACCGCGACAACCTCTCCCAGATTACCGATGCGATCAGCAAGACGGAGCGGCGCGCGATGGAGGCCGAGCGTGACACGGTCGACCGCTATGTCGCAGCCTGGCTTTCGGAGCGCGTCGGCAAAACCTTCGAAACCCGTATCACCGGCGTGCAAGGGTTCGGTTTCTTTGCCACGATCGTCGGTCTTGGCGGGGACGGGCTGGTACCGGTTTCCACGCTGGGACGCGAATATTTCCGCTACGACGAGGCAGCACAGGCGCTGATCGGCGAAACCAGCGGGACGCACTACGAGGTAGGGCAGAGGCTGGAACTGAAACTCGGCGAGGCGAACGCCCTGACCGGCGCGTTGAAATTCGAGATCCCGGTTGGGGACGGCAGCCCCGTCGAACCGCGCGGCGATCGACCATCGGACAAGCGCAAGGGGGCTCGGAAGCCCAAGGGAAAACGCCCGTCCGGAAGCGGGGGCCAGGGCGGTGCGAAAGGCAAGCCGAAGCGGATGACCGGCAAGCGCGGCAGGCCCGGTAACATCCGCCATCAGGGCCGCAGGAAATAGCGGAACGGGAAGGGCTGGCCGGTCATTGGTAGGCAAAAGGAGAATTATCCATGCTTACCCCCGGCCAGAAAGTGCCTTCCCTCGACCTGCCATTGACCATCGATGCCCGTTTCGAACTGTCGAAACAGAAGCCCGATACCTACACCATGCTTGTCTTCTATCGCGGCAAGCACTGCCCGATCTGCAAGGGTCAGCTGGAGGAAATCGGCGGCCGCCTGAGCGATTTCACCGATCGCGGCATCAATGTCTTCGCAATCTCGATGGATAGCGAAGAACGCGCCATGGTCGCGCATGACGAGTGGGACTCCCATGACCTGCCGCTGGCTTATGGCCTGAGCGAGGAAAAGGCCCGCGAATACGGCCTGTTCATCAGTGAGAAGCGTAGCGGTAGCGAAGAACCGGACATGTTCTCGGAGCCCGGAATGTTCCTCGTCAAACCCGACGGCGAACTGTATTTTCAGGTGGTTCAGAACGCACCGTTCACGCGGCCACCCCTCGACGATCTGCTGGACGGCATCGATTTCATTCAGAAGAACGACTACCCGACGCGCGGCACACTGACATAATCAGGCGGGCGAGGGCGCTTCTCGTCTATTTCGAAAGACGATCGATATCCTCTTTGGTGATACCGCCGGGAAGAATGTAGAGTGGGCAGGGCAGCTTGCCTGCATTGGCTGAAAAATGCGCGACGAGGGGGCCGGGTGTTCCCTCGTCCGCACTGCCCAATACCAGCGCCGCGACTTCCGGATGTTCATCGAGATATTCGCGGATCACAGCCTGGCCTTCACCAACCTTGACCGCGATGGTCGGCATTCGTCCCTCGTCATCCATCAGTGCACCGGCGGCACTGTTGGCGATGGCCTCTGCCCGGTCCCTGGCTTCCTGTTCGATCGTCGCCTGAACGCCTCCGAAAGCGTTGAAGTTCTGCGGTTGCACGAGCGCCAAGATATGAACGGCACCGCCAGTCGCTGCTGCGCGGTTGGCTGCAAACCTCAGCGCTTTGCGTGCTTCGTCCGTTTCGTCGATAATCGTAAGGTAAACGCGCATCTGCCCCCTCTTTCTGCCAGCGTATTTCGGCTGAAAACGTATGCATGGCAAGACTGCCCTTCGGACCCGGGGCCAAGATGCTTGCCGCGTGGCGGATATGTCGCCTAAGCGTTGGGGAGGAACGATAGCAGCGCTGCAAAGGACCTCGTCCGCTTTATGCCCACGCCCATCAAGATGCCCGCCCTGTCCCCGACCATGGAGGAGGGCACACTTGCCAAGTGGCTGGTAAAGCCCGGCGACAGCATCTCTGCCGGCGACATCATGGCCGAAATCGAAACCGACAAGGCGACGATGGAGTTCGAAGCGGTGGACGAAGGTACGATCGCGTCCATCACCGTCGAGGAAGGGACCGAAGGCGTCGCTGTCGGGACCGTGATCGCGATGCTGGCCGAAGACGGTGAAGACCTGGAAGAAGCAGCGAAGGCGGCGCCGGCCTCAGGCAATGACGCTTCCGAAGAGACGGCAATGGCTGCCCCGGCCCCGTCGCCAGCGCAATCGCAGGAACCAGAGGAGCCCAATCCCGCGTCTCCTGCACCGAAAGCTGAGAAGGATTCCAGCGACCGGATCGTCGCATCGCCGCTGGCGAAGCGCATTACAGCGCAAAAAGGGATCGACCTTGCGGCCATAACCGGCTCGGGGCCGGGCGGCCGGATCGTCAAGGCCGATGTCGAGGACGCGAAGGCCGGCAAGGCAGCTGAAAAGCAGGATCCGAATGCGGAAATGGCAGCGCCTCGCACGCCGTCCGTGACCCCGGCAGAAAGCGAATTCGGCGCGCCTTACGAGGAAGAGAAGCTCACCAATGTCCGCAAGGTGATTGCCCGCCGCCTGACCGAGAGCAAGCAGCAGGTTCCGCACTACTACCTGACCATCGACGTCAATCTTGATCCGCTTCTGGCGCTGCGCAAACAGCTTAACGCCAGCCTCGAGGCGGATGGCATCAAGCTCAGCGTAAACGACCTCTTGATCAAGGCGCTGGCCCGGGCACTGATGCGCGTGCCGCAATGCAATGTCAGCTTCCAGGGCGACACGGTGCACAAATACAAGCGGGCCGACGTGTCGGTTGCTGTCGCGGCGCCGAGCGGGCTTATCACGCCGATCATCACCGAAGCCGATACTAAGGGCCTCGGCCAGATCAGCACCCAGATGAAGGAACTGGCCGCCAAGGCGCGCGACGGCAAGCTCCAGCCCCATGAATACCAAGGCGGCACGGCCAGCCTGTCCAATCTCGGCATGTTCGGGATCAAGCAGTTCGACGCGGTCATCAATCCGCCGCAAGGCATGATCCTGGCTGTCGGCGCCGGTGAACAAAGGCCGCACGTCGTCGACGGCAGCCTGCAGGTCGCCACCGTCATGAGCGCCAGCGGCAGCTTCGATCACCGTGCGATCGACGGGGCGGACGGCGCGCAACTGATGGAAGCGTTCAAGCAGCTTTGCGAGAACCCGATGGGTCTCGTCGTCTGATGCAGCTTTCGCCCGCACTCCTTCTGATGCTGTGCGTGGCAATTGCCGGCTGCTCGAAGCCGATCCGCGACGATCCCGACGAGCCTTCCCCTGTCATCGAACCGATCGACCGGACAGCAACCGTTTCCGAAAGACCGGTGCGCATCGGTTTCGACGGACCGCGTTTCGATGCCTGCGCGGCTTTCGGCATGGTGACCAATATCGGGGCGGCACAGGACGCGCGGCTGACAGTCCGCAATGCACCGGCGGGGACTGCGGAGGAGGTCGACGCGCTCCCCGCAGGAGCCGGTGTCGCCATGTGCCAGCGTGTCGGCGGATGGGTCGGCATCGTCTACGCGCCGGATGACACCGATAGCGCGGGTTGCGGAACCGGCTCCCCGGTGGCGACTGTGCGCGATTACGACGGGCCCTGCCGTTCCGGCTGGGTTCGTGACGACTATCTGAAACTTATTGCAGGATAACCATGCAGGACCGGCAGCCCATGATCCGCGTCACCGCGATGCCGACCGATCTCAATCCCTATGGGGGCGTGTTCGGCGGATGGCTGATGGCGCAGATGGCCCTTGGGGCCGGCTCGCTCGCAAGCCGCGAGGGGCAGGGTAAGGCCGTGGTCGTCTCTGCCACCGATTTTGCCTTCCCGGGCGCCATGCAGGTCGGGGATGAACTCTCGGTCTATTGCGAGATCGCGGACACCGGCACGACTTCGCTGACAATTAACGCCGAAGCGATCGCCCGCACCCGCAACGGCGAGGCTGAAACCCGCGTGGCGGGCGGCACATTCAAATTCGTCATGCTGGGCGAAGACGACAAACCGCGGCCCTTCCGACAGGCTTCTATCGCCGCGGAATCAGCAAACGATTAGAGGGATTTATGGCTGGAACATCATACGACGTCGTGGTTCTCGGGTCCGGCCCGGGGGGCTATGTTGCAGCGATCCGCTGCGCACAACTGGGCCTCAAGACCGCGATCGTCGAACGTGAGCTGCTAGGGGGCATCTGTCTCAACTGGGGCTGCATCCCGACCAAGGCGCTCTTGCGCTCGGCAGAGGTCTTGCACCAGATGCAGAACGCCAAGGATTACGGCCTTTCCGTCGCAGGCAAGATCGAGGCCGACCTCGACGCCGTAGTCAAGCGAAGCAGGGGCGTTGCGAAGCAGCTCAACCAGGGCGTCACGCACCTGATGAAGAAGAACAAGATCACGGTTCACATGGGTGAGGGCAGGCTGACCGGTCCGACCTCGCTGACCGCCAAAGGCGACAAGGGCGAAGAGCAGCTTTCGGCAAAGCACGTCATCGTTGCGACCGGAGCGCGGGCGCGCGACCTGCCTTTCGCCCCTGCCGACGGGAAACGGATCTGGACCTATCGCACGGCCATGACGCCGCCGGAAATGCCGAAAAAACTGCTGGTTATCGGATCGGGCGCGATCGGCATCGAGTTCGCAAGCTTCTACAACGATATGGGCGCAGACGTGACGGTGGTCGAAATGCTCGACCGGATTGTCCCGGTCGAGGATGAGGAGGTCTCCGCTTTCCTGCACAAATCCTTGAAAAAGCAGGGTATGAAAATCTTGACCGGAGCCGGGGTAGAAGACCTCAAGGCAACGGGCGAAGGCGTCAAGGCGAAAATCAAGAACGACAAGGGCGAAGTGGCCGACCACGAGTTCAGTCACGCCATCGTCGCCATCGGTATCCAGCCAAACACAGCTGATATCGGACTGGAAAACCTTGCAAAAATGGAACGCGGCTTCATCGAGATCGACGATTTCGGGCGCACGAAATCAAAGGGCCTGTGGGCAATCGGCGATTGCACACCGGGCCCGTGGCTGGCGCACAAGGCAAGCCATGAAGGCGTCACCGCAGCGGAATCGATCGCGAAGGAATTGGGGAATGGCAAAGTCCACCCGCATCCGCTCGACCGCAGCAACATTCCCGGCTGCACCTATTGCCATCCTCAAGTCGCCAGCGTCGGCCTGACCGAAGCGAAGGCTAAGGAAGCCGGCTACAAGCTAAAGATCGGAAATTTCCCCTTCATCGGTAACGGCAAGGCCATCGCGCTGGGTGAAGCGGAGGGCTTCATCAAAACGGTCTTCGACGCCGATACCGGCGAGCTGCTGGGGGCACACATGATAGGTGCCGAAGTTACCGAACTGATCCAGGGCTACGTCGTCGGCAAGACCCTCGAAACGACCGAGGCCGAGCTGATGAACACGGTGTTCGCGCACCCCACGCTGAGCGAGATGATGCATGAAAGCGTCCTCTCCGCATACGGTAAGGCGTTGCATATATAGGGAAAATAAGTGTGACGTCATGGCTTCGTGACGTCACGAGGTCATCTAACGCTGCGAACTCGCGGTGGCCGACTGGTGCACCGGTCAAGGACCAGCGCCGGACCTCACGATCCGAATTCAGGACCCCTTCGCAGGGCAGGGCGTTGGTCTGGCAAAGGAGATTGCCATGACCAAGAATGACCCGAAAAAGCCGGACCCGAGCGACACGAGCCGTGTGACCGAGGAACATCGCGCTCTACAGAACCAGAGCTCGGTGACAGCGGATGAATACCCGAAGGAACAGCGCGAGGCGCAGTCGCTCGTCACCCCGAAGAAGAAGCAGGACGACTAGCCTCCGGACACGGCGCGCATCATTTCCGCGCACAGGATCGCGCCGTATGTTCCCACAGCGTAGCCAAGAACGGCCAGCAGCACGCCGACAGGCGCCAGGGCCGGGTGGAATGCACTGGCGACCACCGGCGCGCTGGCTGCTCCCCCCACATTCGCCTTGCTGCCGACGGCAACGAAGAAGAACGGGGCGCGAATCAGCCATGCGACTGCGAGCAGGAGGATGGTGTGGATCAGCATCCAGATCACGCCGATTGCCATGTAGCCGGGCGTCTCGGCGATTTGCGTGACGTCCATCTTCGTCCCTATGACGGCCACCAATAGGAAGATGAAAACCGTTCCGAACTTGCTGGCACCGACACCTTCCAGCGCACGCGCGCGGGTGAAACTGGCTGCCAGGCCGAAAGTCGTCGCGAACAACACGACCCAGAAGAACTGGCTCGCTAATACGCTATCATCGCCGTTCACACCGGCGAAAAACGCGCCGAGTGGTCCGGCAAGCAGGTGGCACAGACCGACGGCCGCGAATGTCGTGCCGAACAGCAGCACGTAATCGTTGCCGCTCGCGACACGTTTTACGGAAGACGTGTAATTCGCCATCTTGTCGCGCAAGGCATCGATCGCGCTGCTATCGGCCCGAAGCCAGCGATCCATCCGCGTGCTGGCCCCTGCTCCGTAGAGCAGGAAAGCCATCCAGATGTTGGCGACGATGATGTCGACGGCGATCAGGGCCGAATACTGGCTGATATCGAACTGGTAGATTTCGAGCATTGCGGTCTGGTTCGCCCCGCCGCCGATCCAGCTGCCCGCAAGCGTGGCGAGGCCACGCCAGGCAGCGCCGCTACCCTCGCCGACGATTGAGGGGTCGAACTGGGCGACAATATAGAGGGCTATCGGGCCACCGATGACAATGCCGATGGTCGCGGCGAAAAACATGATCAGAGCCTTGGGACCCAGACCGATCACGCCTTTCAGGTCTATACTCAGTGTCATCAGGAACAGCGCCGCAGGAAGGAAGTAGTCCTTCGCAACCGGCCACAGATTGCTGTCGGTCACGTCGATCAGCCCGAAAGTCACCATAAGGGACGGGAGGAGGTACGCGACAAGGATGATCGGGACGAACGTGTAAAACCGGCTCCACGACGGCCTGTCTCTGGTCACGAAAACAAAGGCCAGGACCGCGGCGAGCAGGCCAAGAATGATTCGATCGTCGGTAATCATCGTGCAGTCCCTATGGAAAAGAGGGTAGTTTCGCTTAGGCGATTTTGCTGATTCGTACCCCGTCTGAAGGTTTGCTGGCCATCTCGGGATCGTAGAAACCCCCGGATCTTCCCCCGCCTGTCCGTCCCATGAGCCATCAATGATCGGAAGTCGCCGGGTCCCGACCAGTGGTCCCGCGAGGAACGTCTCTCGTAGATTCCGAGAATTTGCCTTGCATGTTTTTCAGTAATTTACGGACGATATCTCGAGCGCTTTGCGAGGGCAGCATACCCTTCTGACGTCGCTGCGCCACGACATCGCGGTTAATTCCAGCTTTCTGCAGGATTAACCACCGGAAAGCCGCGGCACAGCTGCGTTTCATGCACCTGCGTGTTACCAAATTTTTACTTCTGGGCACGTATTGCCACGCTCATGAGACACGCATTTACAAAAACCACGGCCACCGGGATGGCTGCACTCGCCATGGTATTCGCTTCTCCGGCTTATGCAGCCGGGGTCGATGCGGGTACGCTCATCGAGAACGTCGCTCAGGCTACGTATGATGACGGGATCGGAGGCACAACCACGATCGACTCCAACCCGGTTATCATCGCGGTGGACGAGCTGCTCGATGTCACGGTCACGTCGCTCGACCCCGGTCCGGTTTCGACCCGGCCCGGCGATGACATCCTCACTTTTGAAGTCACCAATACCGGCAACGGCCCCGAAGCATTCTCCCTTTCCGCGAACCCGGCAGTCGCCGGCAACGATTTCGAACCGACGATCAACGATCTGGCCATCGATACGAACGGCAACGGCATCTACGATCCCGGCGTGGACACGATCCTCGCTGGGCCTGCCACCACTCCGGTCCTGGATGCGGACGAAGCGGTCACCGTCTTCGTTCTGCTGACCGTGCCGACAGGCGTCGTCGACGGCGACCAGGCCGATGTCGACCTTCTGGCCGAAGCGGTCACGGGTACCGGCACTCCGGGCACGACCTTTGCCGGACAGGGCGAGGGCGGCGTCGATGCCGTGGTCGGCCTGACGGGTGCAGACGACAACGCCATCGGAACGCTGATCGTGGGTATCACCACGGTCGAACTGACGAAGTCGGCTGAAGTCGCGGATCCATTCGGCGGAACCACCGTCGTCCCGGGTTCGGTCGTCACCTACTCGATCACCGCATCCGTGACCGGCAGCGGCTCGGTCGACGACCTGGTCGTCACCGACGCCTATCCGGAAGGCACCACCTATGTCGCCGGCACGCTCCAGCTCGATGCCGCAGGACTGACCGATGCCGCAGGCGACGACGCCGGCGATGCAGACGTCAACGGAATTACTGTCGACCTGGGAACGGTCGCCAGTGGAACGGATCGTGTCGTCTCGTTCGACGTCACCATCGATTAAAAGAAGAAGGGTCGCAAAATGAAATTTCTGAAGAAACTGGCTGCGGTCGTTTCCTTCTCGCTCGCCCTGCCGGGCGCAGCGATGGCGCAGGACGCAGCAATTGCCCTCGAAGGCGATGTCATGGTCGAGAAGACCGTGACCGAAGCGGACGGCACGACGACGACGGTACTGGAAAAACCCGGCACCATCGTCCCGGGCGATCGCCTCGTATTCGGGACCGATTACGTGAACAACAGCGCGGAAGTGGTGGAGAACTTCACCGTCACGAACCCGCTTCCCTCTGCCGTGCGTCTTGCACCCGAGGCCGATGCCGACCTGGTCGTCTCTGTCGATGGCGGAAGCGAGTGGGGCGCTCTCTCGGCTCTCACCGTAACGGGTGAAGACGGCACGCAGCGCGCTGCAACCCATTCCGATGTCACTCACATTCGCTGGACGCTCGCCATCGTTCAGCCCGGCGAAGAGGGACGTCTCGAATATCCGGCCGTCATCCGCTGACGGTGTGGGCTACGCCGCCAGGTCCTGCGGGCGGTCAAGGTTAACGCAGGCGCAATATTGAAGGAACGACGAAATGACACGCAGCAAGCAATTGCTGGGTGCAGTAAGCTCGATTGCGCTTGTTGCATTCTCAGCAAGTCCGGCCCTCGCCGAAGGCACGACCGCCGGGCAGGATATTACCAACAACGTCTCCGTCACCTATGACGTCGGCGGCGTGACGCAGGGTGCCGTTGTCGACAGCGACACGTTCACGGTCGACCGCAAGGTCAACGTGACGGTTGCCGAAGTCGGCGGCGACACGACCGAGGTCGCACCTGGCCAGCTTCAGGCCGCGATCAAGTTCGAAGTCACCAATGACTCGAACGACGCAGTCGACCTAGCGCTGAGCGCGCAGCAGTCCGCCGCAGACGATTTCGACATCACGAACATCAAGTTCTACGTCGACAATGGCGACGGCATCTTCAACCCGGCCGACGACCTCGAGGTTACCTATCTTGATGAGATGGCCGCGGACGAGACGCGCACCGTCTTCATCGTGGGCGACATCCCGACGGGCGTGGTCACCGGCGATACCGCCGACGTCGCGCTGGTCGCGAATGCGCACGCTGCAGACGGCACGGCAGGTGCTCTTGGCGCAGAACTGGTCGACACCGCGGGTGCGAATACCGCTGGCGTAGACACGGTCCTCGCAGACGGTGCCGGCGACGTCGATGCCGCCAACCAGGGCGATTTCTCCGACACCGACACCTATGTGGTTTCCGCCGCAGACGTGACGGTCGAGAAGACCAGCCAGATCATCAGCGATCCGGTGAACGGCACGACCGATCCGAAAGCCATTCCGGGCGCGGTGGTCCAGTACTGCATCGTCGTCAGCAACTCGGCGGGCAGCGCGACCGCGACGAATGTTGCCGTGGTCGACGTCCTGCCTGCCGACGTCACCTATGACTCCGTGTTCGGCATCTTCCTGAACGGCGATGCGACCTGCAACGGCGGTGCCGCTGGCGGCGCCTACGACGCGGGCGCCAACGAGGTCAGCGGAACGCTGGACGACATCCCCGCCTCGACCAGCCGGTCGCTCTACTTCCGCACGACGATCAACTGATCGGACGGCTTGAGTAAACGGTCATGCGTACTTCCTTCTCCATCAGCGCAGTTGCAGCAGCGATCTTCGGATTGCTGCTGCCGCTCGCCCTGTGGGGAGGAAGCGCGCAGGCCCAGACCATTACCAATATCGCGAAGGCGACTTGGACTTCGGCAGGCGATGAAGGCGGCGCGGAATCCAATCCGGTCGAATTCGAAGTCACGCCGCGTCCGCCGGAAATCATCACCTATCACCCGGTTCCGGGCACCGATGGTGGCGGCAACAAGACCTATCCGCAGCCAATCTGTTTCGGTGGCCAGAACCCGGGCGACACCGTCGGCGTACCCGACGAAACCCTGTCCACCCCGGTGGAAGAGATCGAAACGCTACGTGCCGGCGAAGACCTCGTCTTCGAGATCCGCTCGTGGTCGTCCAATCTCGACCGCGCTGCGATCGACCAGCTCGACGTCATCCTGACCACCAGCCAGGGTGACCGCGAAGAGCTTCGCATTTTCGAAACCGGCTTCAATACGGGCGTATTTGTCGGCAAGATCTCGACCGGCCGTCTTCCTCCGTTGCCGACGCAGGACGATTGTCGTCTCAACCTGGCGAATGGCGACGTCATCGAGATCGCTGCCACCCAGCCGGGCGAGAACGCGATCGTCATCCAGACCGATGTCGATGTGCTGGCCGATCCTTTCGGCGTGGTGTTCGACAGCGAGACGGGCGAAGGTGTCAATGGCGCCCGCGTGACACTGGTCGACGCCGCAACCGGCCTGCCGGCTGTCGTCTTCGCCGAAGACGGCGTGACGCCGTGGCCCTCCACCGTCATTTCGGGCCAGCCGATCACGGATGGTGCCGGCAATGTCTACGACATGGGCACCGGGGAATACTGGTTCCCGCTGACCTCGCTCGGCACCTATCGCCTCGAGATCGTCCCGCCGGCTCCGTATACCGCGCCCTCCGTCGTCAGCCCCGAAGACATCGCACGCCTGTCGCGCGAAGACGGCAGTGCGTTCGTCATCCTCGACGCATCCTATGGCGGGACCTTCACGCTGAACGATCCGACCCCGGTCGAAATCGATATCCCGCTCGACCGCCCGAGCCTGTCGGTCAGCCTGAGCAAGACTGCCAACCGCGCTGCCGCGCAGCCCGGCGATGCCGTCTTCTATACGCTCATCGCTCGAAACCAGGACCCGACCCGCGTCAAGCGCAACGTGGTCCTCGTCGATACGCCGTCGCGCTGGCTGCGCCTGCGAACGGACTCGGTTCGCGTCGACGGCCAGGCTGCTCCCGATGCAGTCCAGCCCAATGCCGATGGCAGCCGCCTGACGGTGAACCTCGGCGATATCGATGGCGGGTCCGAACGCCGCGTTACTTATGCGATGATCATCCGCCCCGATGCGCCTCCCGGCGAAGCGGTCAACAAGGCAGAGGCCACAGACTCCCTGGGTCGCCGCGCCGTCGCCAGCGCCGTGCTCGATATCGAACGCGAAAGCATTGCCGGACGCATGACCATTGTCGGCCGCGTAATGGCAGGGCAGTGCTCTATCGAAGGCACGCGTCGCGGCATCCCCAACGTCCGCGTCATGATGGAAGACGGCAGCTTCGCCATTACCGACAAGGACGGCCGTTACCATTTCGAAGGCGTCGTGCCCGGGACCCACGTCGTCCAGGCTGCACGCATGACCTTGCCCGAAGGTTCGGAGTTCGTCGACTGCCACCGCGGCACCCGCAATGCCGGCAGCGCATCCTCGCGCTTTGCCATCGGGCACGGCGGTTCGCTGGTCGTCGCCGATTTCCATGCGATTGTTCCCGAAGGCTCGCTCCCGGACCTCACCGAGCAGGAGGCTCTCTATGCCAATGCCGATGCACAGATCCCGGGCGAGCTGGGTCCCGCTACCTTGAACGGTGAAGGGCTTCCGGTGCAGAACACTGCGATCGCTCCTGCAGCGCCGGCCAAGACTGAACCGGTCCTGGAAGATTCAAATGCAACCGACTGGATCGCGCAGGGCGACGGACCCGATGGCTGGCTGACTCCGAGCGTGGACTACAATCCGCGTGCGCCGACCACCCGCGTGGCTATCCGCCATCGCCGCGGGCAGACCATCAACCTGTTCGTCGACGGAGAGCCTGTGAACAAGCTGGCTTTCGAAGGGACGCGGACACCGGAGCAGGGCCGTTTCGCCGTCAGCCACTGGCGCGGTGTGCCGCTGGAGAACGAGAAGACGATCCTGACCGCAGAGATCGTGAACTCCTTCGGCGTGGTCAATGAAACCATCGAGCGCACCGTGTACTTCACCAATACGCCGACCCGCGTCGAGCTGGTGGAATCGGAATCCATGCTGGTGGCCGACGGCCGTACGCGACCCGTCGTCGCCATCCGCGTTCTGGACCGCAACAACCGTCCCTTGCGCGAAGGTGTCTGGGGCGAGTTCAAGCTGAACGCTCCCTACCAGAGCGCGTCGCAGCTCGAGCAGCAGCAGCTGAACCAGCTCACGGGCCTGGGTTCGTCCTCCGCACGCTGGATCGTCGAAGGGTCCGACGGCATCGCCCGCATCGAACTCGCGCCGACCATGGTGAGCGGCTCGCTGCGTCTCGACTTCTTCTTCGACGACGGTGAGATCCGCCGCGAGCAGGAACTGGAAACCTGGATCGTTCCGGGCGACATCGAATGGACGGTCGTCGGTCTTGCCGAAGGCTCCGTCGGTGCGCGCACCGTGGCCGACAACATGGAGCGCGACGGCCGCTTCGACAGCGACCTCGGCGACAAGGCCCGCGTTGCGCTGTATGCAAAGGGCCGCGTGCTGGGCAAGTTCCTGACCACCATCGCCTATGACTCTGCGAAGCAGCGGGACGACCAGCGTGTCCTGGGCACGCTCGACCCCAATGCCTATTACACCGTCTTCGGTGACGCCTCGAGCCGCCGCTTCGACGCAGCGAGCCGCGAGAAACTCTATGTCCGTATCGAAACCGCGACGTTCTATGCCCTGTATGGCGATTTCGAGACCGGCTTCGATCAGACCAATCTCGCACGCTACAACCGTGTCGCCACCGGCGTTAAGGGCGAAGCGCGTTTCGGACAGGTCCAGGCGCAAGGCTTCGCCGCCGAAATCTCCACGCGTTTCCGCCGCGACGAGATTCAGGGGCAGGGGATCACCGGACCCTATACGCTCGGCAACCGCCGCATCGTCGCCAACAGCGAAACCGTGACGCTCGAGACGCGCGACCGTTTCCGTTCGGAACTGATTGTTTCGAGCCGCGTCCTCGAACGCTTCATCGACTACGATATCGACCTTCTTTCGGGCACGATCACCTTCAGCGAGCCGGTTCTCAGCCGCGACTTCGACCTCAATCCGCAGTTCATCGTCGTCGATTACGAAATCGACGCGCTGGCCGGGGGCGAGATGAATGCTGGCCTGCGTGCCGACTGGACCAGCGACAACGGCGCCATCCGCATCGGCGCAACTGCCATCACGGACAAGGGCGAAGGCGCGCGGACCGATATCGGCGCCGTGGACCTGCGTGCCCGTGTCGGCCAGTCGACCGAAATCCGCGCAGAGCTGGCTGCCAGCCGCAGCGAAGGCGAAACCGCAACCGGCTGGATGGTCGAGGCACAGCATTCCGCAGCCGATCTCGACGTGCTCGCCTATGCCCGCCAGCTCGATGCCGATTACGGGGTCGGACAGCAGAACGGCGTGGAACTGGGCCGCCGCAAGGTGGGTGTCGATGCCCGCGTGCGCTTGGACGAGCGCTTCTCGGTCCTTGGAAGCGCGTGGCAGGACGACAGCCTGGTCGACGACAACCGTCGCCGCGCCGCGCAGGTCGAACTGGGCTACCAAGGCGAAACCACGGACCTTCGCGCCGGCATCGTCCACTTCAACGATCGCCTGTCCGACGGTACGCGTAACAAGTCCACAGTGCTCGAAGGCGGCGTGACCCATCGCCTGTTCGAGAATGCTCTCGAACTGTCGGCGACCAGCAGCGTGGCAATCGAGGACGATCAGTCGATCGACCTTCCGACCCGTCACCGGTTCGGCGCACGCTATGCGCTGACCGACGATGTCCGCCTGGTTGGCCTGTACGAGGTCGCGCAGGGCGACAATGTCGATGCGCGAACCGTTCGCGGCGGTATCGAAGTGTCCCCGTGGACCGGCTCGCAGGTCGTGACCTCGATCGGCAAGCAGCGCATCGACGAATCCGGTGACCGCAGCTTTGCCGCCTTCGGCCTCTCGCAGACGTTCCAGGTCAGCCCGGAGCTCACCCTCGACGCGACCGTCGATGGCAGCCGCACGATCGGCGGCAAGCCCGACGTCGCGGACGTTGTGAATGTCGAGAAGCCGATTGCCAGCGGCGGCCAGTTCGGTCCGGGCGGCAATACCCTGTTCGAGGACTTCACGGCCGTGACGGTCGGCGGCGCTTATCGCAAGGATCGCTGGAGCGCGACGGCGCGCGCCGAATATCGCGACGGCGAATTTGCGAACCGCAAGGGCGTTACCCTCGGCGCGATCCGCCAGCTTGGCGAAGGCAGCGTCGTCGGATCGGGCTTCACCTTCACCGAAGCCCAGGGTTCGAACGGTACCGGAACGCAGATCATGGATGCGGCACTCGCTTTCGCGCACCGTCCCGACGATTCCGAAATCGCCATGCTCGGCAAGCTGGAATACCGCAGCGACTCCGTGACCGGCGCGGTTGCAGGGCAGGTCGATGCCACCGGTCGCACGGCGCTCGACGTGACCGGCGACGCACAATCGCGCCGCCTCATCGCAAGCCTGTCGACCAACTGGTCGCCGCGCGGCCGCGACGAGATCGACGACGTCGAGCAGGAAGTGCGTCGCAGCGAGTTCGGGTTGTTCCTGGGTGGCCGGTACAATTTCGACGAATTCGAAGGCGTCGATATCTCGGGCGTCACGGCACTGGCTGGCCTCGATGCACGGCTGGGCCTCGGCAACCGCTTCGAAATCGGGGCGACGGGTACGGTCCGGTCGAACCTGACGGCAGGTATCACCAGCTTCTCGTTCGGTCCCAATATCGGCTTCGTACCTGCCGATGGCGTGCTGCTGACCCTCGGCTACAACATCGCCGGTTTCCGCGACGAGGATTTCTCGGCATCGCGTAATACGGACAAGGGCATTTATGCCAGCGTTCGCATGAAGTTCGATGGCGATACGTTCGGTTTCCTGGGGCTTGGCCGATGACCTGTGATCTTCATAGCTCGGGGCAGAGCGGTATACGGCGCCTTAACCATCCTCGCGTAGGTGCAACGGCTATGGTCGCGCGCTCGATAGTAATGCTGCTTGCTCTTGCCGTATCCCTGCTGGCAAACGGCACGGCTCAGGCCCAGTCCACAGCAACCGTAGACTGGACGACCCTCGGGGCGCCCAGCGCAGGCGCATTGCCGAGCCCGTCCACCGCGACGGCAAGCGACGGCACCACGACGGCAACCGTCACTTACGCCATGGCGGCCAGCGGAACTGCGCCAACGCCGATCCTGCCGACATTCGTGTCGTATTACGATCCGGTCTTCGGCACGATCGTCGGGTCGTTGCTGATGAATTTCGACAATCCGGCCTATGATCCCAATGACAAGCTGACGACG
Source organism: Altererythrobacter sp. MTPC7 (assembly GCF_042851395.1). Taxonomy (NCBI): domain Bacteria; kingdom Pseudomonadati; phylum Pseudomonadota; class Alphaproteobacteria; order Sphingomonadales; family Erythrobacteraceae; genus Altererythrobacter; species Altererythrobacter sp. MTPC7. Next base: position 88,493 of record NZ_BTGS01000006.1, read on the forward strand.
ACCGTTTCGCTCAACCGAGCAGTAACTGGCCTGCAGTTCACCATCACCGACATCGACGGCAACTCTTGGGTCGACGCGGTCGAGGTGCAATATGACACAGGCGACGGTACCTGGCGCAATGCGGCAGACAATACCGCTTTCTACACCGCCGGCGGGGCCGCGACGCGAACGAACAACACGATCATGAATGGTTGGCGGGGGACCGCAAACGTCGGTAATACGTCCACGGCGGGGAACATCGACTTCGACTTTGGCAACACGCTCGTGCGGCGGGTTAGGGTCGTCTATTTCAGCTATACGGGAACCGGAGATCCGGGCGGCCAGGCTGCCGGTCTGAGCGATCTGACCTTCAACCGCGCCTTTGCCGACCTTTCCCTGACGAAGACGTTGCTGACCGCTACGCCCACCACGGGCAACAGCGCCACGTTCCGCCTGACGCTGACCAATGCCGCGTCATCCAGTCTCTCGGCAACGAATGTCCGGGTACGCGATACGCTGCCGACCGGCTTTGTCTTCACTTCGGCAAGCGGTACGGGCTCGTTCAATGCGACTACGGGCGTGTGGACGCCGGGGACCGTCGCACGCAACCAGAGCGTCAGCATCGATCTCACCGGCACCGTCACGGCGACAAGCGGCGCGACGATCACGAACCGCGCCGAGGTTACCGCCAGCGACCAGTTCGATCCCGATTCGACGCCGAACAACAATGCTGTGACCGAAGACGATTACGCGACCGCAAACCTGACCGTGGGCGGGAACCGTGTGGCGGGTATTCCGCCGACGCTCGTCTGCCCGAACCAGACGATCCTGTTCGACTGGGATCCGGTAAACTGGACTGCCGGCAGCACGAACAACAGCTATGCGCTCGGCACGCTTGGACAGATCGGTTTCTCGCTGACCAACGACGGAGCTTGGGTCAACAACGCGGGTTTCGGCGGGCAGTCACCGGCCAAGCAGAATACTTTCACCGGAGGAATTCTTCCGGGTGAGTTCTCCCTAGGCTTGGTCGTGGACCTGCCATCCCAGTCAGCGCGTGCGACTACCACGATTGCGCTTCCGGACATCATGCGCGGCGCACAGTTCCGTATCTTCGATGTCGACAGCAATCCCGGACAGTTCGCCGACCTCGTCGTGGTGGAGGGCCGATACAAGGGCGCGACCGTGCTGCCGACGCTCACCAATGGCGTTTCCAACTACATCATCGGCAATACGGCCTATGGTGACGGCGCGTCGGACAATCCTTCGGCGAACGGCAATGTCGTCGTCACCTTCTCGCAACCGATCGACACCATCATTATCAGGTACGGAAACCATTCCGCAGCACCGGCCGATCCTGGCCTGCAGGGTATCTCACTGCACGACATCACGTTCTGCCGTCCGACGACCACTCTGGTGACGGAAAAGACCAGCCGCGTTCTGACCGATGGTATTGCAGACAACGAAGCGGAGTTTTTCATCCCCGGCGCCACGGTCGAATACTGCCTTCTCGTCACCAACACCGGTGAATCGCGTGCGACCAATATCCAGATGAACGACAGTCTGCCGGCCCAGCTCACCTATGTCGCGGGTACCTTGCGCTCGGGTTCCAACTGCGCCGATGCAGCCACTGTAGAGGACGATGATGCCGCGGGCGCGGACGAGACCGATCCTTATGGCGCCTCTTTCGCAACCGGGTCCGTCAACGGCACCGCACCCGCACTGGCTCCAGCTGCAAGCTTCGCGGTGAAGTTCGAAGCTACCATCGACTAGGGCGAAGCGCCGCTTCGACTGACGAGGCGGCTGGCGGACAGGGTGGACTTATTAAGTCTCAACCTAATGATTTGAAATCATTTTTTACTTACATGGCCGCCAAAACCGAACCCACATTTTACCCCACACGCCTGCTCTGTCGCGTGTTTGGACTAAAGAATATTGCTCTATATTGCGCCACATTGTCCAGGTGTTTTCTGTAGCATTTCCAGTTGGGTGTAGAGGCTATCGCTCTCTTTCAAGCGCTCCTTGACTATTTTGATAGCAGAGGCGCCCTGTCGCTTAGAACCGAATCTAAAACGACAGGGCTACACCATCTGGACGTTCGCATGGGGGCGTAAGGACGATGGTGCACCAGATGAACTCGCAATCATAAATCTCGCTCCTGAGCGTCTCGCGCGAAGTGCTGGCGCCCTGCCGCTCTAAGGAGGCAGACACGATAGGGCGAACCATGGGACGGGTCTCATCGCATAGTAGTGCAAGGCGGTTGTGACAGCCTCACCAGCAGAAGTCTTACCAGCAGTTAATCTAGTCCGTTCCTGAGCGGTCCTGCTGAGGGCGCTCAATGGCTGGAAGTGGGCCGTTTCCGGAATGTCGGCTGTGAAGCTCCGGACAGGGCAAAGCTGACGGTCCGTTGGGTTTCTGCCTCGGCCAGTAGCCTCTCTTATTTTACACCAGACATGCCCCGCCACATTGCCGGCAAAATTCGCCGGTCATTTGTGCGGCGTCGATGCGATTTACACGGATGCCCTTCTGCAATATCCAGCAGTATATGAGCAAACGCGACCCTAACCTTGTCACTTCCGGCCTATCGGGTAGCCAATCGAAAGATGGGGTTTCTGTCGAGGTGAACATTTTTCGTCTGGAGGACGAAGGTCAATGGACCCTCGAAGTCGTCAATGAGAAGGGTACCTCGATCGTTTGGGATGACCAGTTCGCAGATGATGACGCGGCATTCAGGGCGTTCGAGCAGGTAGTCGCTGATGAAGGTATGGCGACCTTTCTTGATAGCGCCAATGTCATCCCATTTCCCGGCCAGTGAAAGTGACCAGAATTCCCGTGAACCAATCCGACGTATGAATCGTCTGACCGGCTTGGTTTCGGGCGCCGGTAGTTTAGCTGCCATATCGTGGCGAGTTCTGGGCCGCTTCGAGACAGTCTGGTTTCGGGAGCTTTCCTAAGAAAACGGACAATCCGGTCGCGATTCAAATCGCGGCGCCGTGTCCCATCCACATCGCATTCAAAGACAAGCCCACCAGCTAGCGACATAACTCACGTTCCCTGCCATTTCGAAGACAATGCCTGTCGCAATGAGGTGCAAGCGATCGCTGCCTTACTGATTTTTATCGGAATGGTTGCGCCTATCCGGTTTCGGCCTGTGCGTTACGGGCAGCAGCAATCGCCGCTGCAAGCTCTTTTGCTGGACCCACTCCCCAGTAGTGGAGGAAGTAAAACATCGGTTCACCGCCGATCATGTGGTTATGCAATGCTACGATATGGATATCCCGCTCGCGCAGTGCGCGGAGCACGGGCTGGACTTCGTCCTCGGTCATGATGAAGTCACCATCCACGGCGGCAAGGTCGTTGGTGCCCGAGAACGCCGCCCAGGTCGTAAGCCCCATCGAACCACCGATCTCAACGCCGTGCATGCGGCCTTGGCGAGCGAAGGTGTATTTCACGACACCATCGGCGATGCTTGGCTCGGTGCCCAAGATTTCGCTCAGCGCCAGGGCTTCGATCGTGCCGTTTGCATCCGGCGTCATGCCACCGAAACTGCGCTGCGGCGTCGGCGAGGCGGCGCGCACTTCCTTGATGGCATCCCAGACGGCTTTTACACCCGCTGCCATCTTGGCGGTTTCCCCATGCCCGCCGATATGCATAAAATAGACCGGCGGATCGTCGAATATGAAATGATTGTGCAGCGCGGTGACGGTCAACCCGTTGGCGAGGGCAGCGTCCATCGCGGCTGTTATCTCATCCTCGAATACGACCGTGTCGCCCATGACCATCACTCCGCCATCGACGGGTTTGAAGGCAGCCCATGAGCCGAGACCTGCCGGGGGATCGAGGCGCATGCCGTCGACCATCACCGGCACGTCGGCGCGCGTCCAACCGATGCGTGCGACCCCATCGTCGGTCATGGTGACCTCCGAGTGCGATGCCTCGAAAATCAGTGCCTCGAGATTGCCGAGATTATCCTGCGCGTGAAGAGCCGCCGACATCGCTGATAGCGATAGAGCCAAGCCGCCGACGAACAATGTTCTGCGTAATTGCTTCATCTTAGTTCTCCTTGGATGTGATTTCAGGTGCCAGCCATCATTGCGAGGTAATACAGCGACCCAATGAGTGCGCTCACGAAGAGAACGAGCAACATCCCGATCTTGAAGCGCAGCATGGCGATCAGGGCCGCAGCGGCAATGACGACGGAGGCGACGTCGATCGTGGCGAAGTCCGGCACGAGCAGGCGTGCGCCGTAACCTCGAACCTCGTCAAGCCGTGCGAAGGCAACGTGCAGCGCAAACCAGATGGCAAGGTTTAGGATCACACCGACGACTGCTGCCGTCACCGCCGAAAGCGCCGCTGTCAGAAGCTTCACGCCGCGCAGTTTTTCGATAAATGGCGCACCAAGGAAAATCCATAGGAAGCACGGCACGAACGTGACCCACGTGACGATGACCGAAGCCGCGATGCCCGAAGCCACCGGGCCTAACATGTCTGCTTCGCGATATCCCCCCATGAACCCCACGAATTGGACGACCTGGATCAGTGGACCCGGCGTGGTCTCCGCCATGCCCAACCCATCGAGCATTTCACCGGGGGCAAGCCAGCCATGCGTCTGCACGGCTTCCTGCGCCATATAGGCCAGCACGGCATACGCGCCCCCGAATGTCACGACCGCGAGCTTGGAGAAGAAAACCGCCAGTTCCGTGAACACGTGATTTGGGCCAACAAGAAGGATCAGCGCAATTATGGGAGCTGCCCAGATGCTGCCCCAGATCAAGGCCGTGCGGACTGCTCCGCGCCATGTAGGCTGCGCTTTCGCCATACCGCCTGTATGAAGCACGGCTTCCGGCTCGCTCTCCCCGTCCTCGGTCGTTTCACGGGCGCGAATGACCAGAAACCGTGCAGGATCGAAATGCCCTCCAAGAAAACCGACCAGCGCGGCGGCCGCGATAATCAGCGGGAAAGGTGCATCGAATGCGAATATCGCCACGAAGGCTGCGGCGGCAATCAGATACATGGGCCAAGTTTTCAATGCCCTTTTCCCGATGCGCAGCAGGGCCTCGATGACTATGGCGAGCACCGCCGCCTTAATGCCGAAGAAAATCGCCTGGACGAAGCTGGCCTCCTGAAAACTGGCATAGAGCACGCTAAGCGCCATAATGCTGAGGAAGCCGGGAAGGACGAACAGGCATCCTGCGACGAGGCCACCGCGAACGCCGTGGAGCAACCAGCCAATATAGGTGGCAAGCTGCATGGCTTCCGGTCCGGGCAGGAGCATGCAGTAATTGAGCGCATGCAGGAACCGGTTCTCCCCGATCCAGCGCTTTTCATCGACTAGAATGCGGTGCATCACCGCGATCTGGCCCGCTGGTCCACCAAAGCTCAACGCGGCCACGCGCGCCCAGACACGCACCCCTTCGGAAAACGGGATCGGAGTTTGTTCTACGGAACCTGAATTAGCGGGAGAATTCATCAACGCGTCCTTCGCACACAGCTCATCGAGCCGGACTTGGGCGCATTGCCTTACCGGGCGCCGGAATAAGTGCCCGAAGTCAAACTGCTAGATCATTGATCTGGTGTTGTCAAAAGCCTTACGCGAACAGTCTGCCTTGCACTTGGAGAATGTCGGCTTTCGAGATCGGCATTTGTATCTCCGATTTCCGAATTGAGGGCACGAAGCCGCCCTCAGCTACTACCTAGTCCAGTGGCAGGTTTCAGGATCGCGACGAGACCGATCAAATGTCCAATATGAGGGCGCAAAGCCGCCGTCGGCAAAGAGACTATGACCGCTGCGAAAGTGCGATCACAAGTCTGGCGGCTAGAGCCTCTTCCGCCTTCTCACGCCGCTCCTGCGCTTTTGAGACGAGCTGCCGTTTGGAGTGATCCGGCATGCTGACAATGGCAGCAAGCATAACAGCTTGCAGGAGGTCAGGGTGCGCGGTCATCATATTATCCGACTTGCTTGCTATGCGTCGGGACTTCGCAGCCGTTCCACCAGCGACCGCAGGCTGGCAGTGAGGACGAGAGTGGCGGCTCCCATTTTGATAACTTCGATCTCGCCTTTGCCGATAAGCACATAAAGCGTGCTGCGCCCGATCCCGAGATAGCGACAGGCGTCTGGTACCCGCATGACAATCGGTTCGATGACTTGGTGCCCGCTACGTTCGCGAAGATGCTCTGTCGTGCCTGCAGATGGCATAGCGGTCGATCCTTTCATCTGTGGGGTGATGACGGACCGACCTGGGGAGCAGGGGAGGGGACAGACCGGCCCGCCATCGTCACCGATTATCGACTGAATAGGCTGTCCAGCGCCATATGACATTCCGACGCTGTTGTTGCAGTTCTTACGCTGCAGCGCCGAAGCCTTAGAGCGAGCTCACCGTTCGCATGCATCACAATGCGTGCGAACGGCGAAGGACGTCCACCTTGAGGCGGATTGTCCAGCAAATATCACATCCCAAGTTAAGTGCCGTCGCTAATATGTCTGAGAACAAACGCCTTTTCCAGGAAAGCGCCGCGGGGCTAGTTCGAAGCCATCGCATATTGCTCAACAAAACCAACCACCTGCAGCATGGCCGACGGCGCTGCTTTTATCTCGCAATCCAAAATCACTAGATATGTCAGACGTCTACGGACAATTCCTGGTATCGTAGAAGAAGAATACGTCAGACGCGCTGCCCCTGCAATTCTATTGCAATAGTGCTGCATATTAAACGGCATAAAGTGGCTAATGTGAGGGGCTATAACTTGCAGCAAACTCGCACCGATATTGTTGCTGGGAGACATTTGTGACACGGTCAAACCATCGACGGCCCTCTTTCCCAACATCACCAAACTGCGCTTGCGTGGGTGCCGAAATGGTCGAGACGTGTCTTCTCGACCAGCAGCGGAGCAGTGCATGAGCAACCAGAAGAAACGGTCCCGATGCTTTCGCTTCGCGCGCGCCAAGGTCTGAGCGACAGCAAACGAATTGTTATTGCGGTTGCTTTCGGAACCGTTCCGAAGTTGTTCGAATGTAGGAAATGGCGGGATTAAGCTGCCGTTTGAAAGCGAGCCCTGAAGCGACAGCTTTGCGCCCTCATTTCAGTCATTCAGCGCGCAGTCTGACAACCCTGAAAGCGGACGACCATCGAGCACACTCGAATGGCGGCGGGCGCTAGTTCCCGTCCTTCGCTGCTGTACAGGGGGAAAGACGGGCATCTGGCGAGCTGTTGCCAGTCGAGCGATCGACTCGCGTCGGAGGAAGCGTTGGGAAAGCAGAGAGACCGATCCAAACTGCCCGCGAACGCTAACCAAAGTTCGCCGATCATGCGTTCTATCGCACTAGTGAAATCAGCAACTTATCGCATATTTTCCCGGTGGAGATATTGTCCAAATTCGCTAGGATATACGTTCTAGGGGGCAATGGACCAACTGCTTCAGTTTGATTTGGCCTGGATTGTTCCAACGGGCGCCGCTTTGTTACGACCAGTGATGGTAATCCTGACTTCAACACCCTACTATCAGATTGCCGCATAAGGATTTTCAAGTAGGGCCGATCGATGCCAGCAGTGTTTGTTCACGTTTCCGATATTCATTTTGGACAGGAGCGTGATCACGTCGTTCACATCCATGACGACGTAAAAAGGGAACTCATAGCTGATGCATCTGAAGTCGTCGCGTCGCTTACAGCGGGAGTGGCGCAAGGAGTTCTTGTGACCGGAGACGTGGCATACTCCGGTACGTGGGAGCAGTATGAAGCAGCAGGCGAGTGGCTCGACAAGCTCGCTGCCGGGATTGGGTGCGAGATACATCGAGTGCAGATGGTACCGGGCAACCACGACCTTGATCGCGACAAGCTCTCCGTCGGCGGCTCCAAATTGCTCGAATATATTCGTGAAGGAGGGGCCGCCGAGTACGAAGAAGTAATCGCCAATGAGAATGATCGGAGTACTCTGTTCTCGAGATTCGAGGACTACGGTCGCTTCAGCGTAGGATACAATTGCGGTCTGGATGACGAGGCCAAATATGCCACAAACTTGCGCATCGAGGTCGGGCCCGGCCGATGGATCCGATTTGTCCGTCTAAATTCAGCCCTTCTTTGCCATGGAAGGGAACGAGAGGAGCCGGCAGAGCTGATGATCGGTGCGCGCCAGTTCACCATTCCGCGCCCCGTCGCCGGAGAAGAAATCGTTGTCCTCGTTCACCATCCGCTTCATTGGTATAAAGATGCGCAGGAAGTGCGACAGTATGTTGATAGTCGTGTGAGAGTATTTATCTCAGGTCACGAGCATGATCCAAAAGTGCAAGTAAATAAATTTGATGATAATTGTGACGTTATGATGCTCGCGGCGGGTGCGGCAGTACCGTTCAAATCGGACGACACTTACACCTACACCTACAACATAATTGAATTCGATTGGGATGAGTCCAGCGATAGTCTATCCGTGGCGATACATCCGCGCACATGGAATCCGGCAAAAACGTCATTCGAAGCCGACAACAAGCGCCTTGGCGGTAGTGAGCCACAGTTCATATTGGGTTCGCCGAATTTTCGGAAAGCCGGGTTGGCAGCAGTGGATAGCGGGCCGAAGCCCAGTGCTGATACTCCGGATCATGTGCCCGAGCATGTAGAATTTGTGCCCACGGAGGACGCCGAGGTCGACACAGAGGAGACAGCAACAATGCCGTCCGATGTCGAAGGCTACGAATTAGCCCTGCTGCGATTCTTTCGGGACCTGTTTGAGAGTGACCGATTGCGGATTCTGTTGGCTTTAGATGCCATCCCAGCCGAATCTAATGAACGAATGAACCAAGGCATGGAGCGCAAGCTATTCGACTGGCTTGTACGGGAAGGTCGCCTTCCCGAAATAATTGAAATGACTGATAGGCTCATTGCCGAACGAAACGAGGGGGAAATGTGATGGACAACCTACCAGTTCACATGAGGATTGCGATGCTTACGCCGTCGAATGAAGACGTAGACTCGCGTAAAGCCGCCATCAGCACATTATCCTCAAAATGGGGTAAGCTCAACCAAATCGCTGATATTTTGGCTAAGGCAGAAATGATCGCGGCATCGCTGGGTGGTGACGGGCAGCCCGCTGAAAGCCTTGGTATGGAAGTTCAAAATGCTGTGCAGAAAAAAGCTTCTGCCTTTCTCTTCACTGAGAGTCCGCTCGAGGTCGGCATTTGTGCGGGTGTCGCTGCCTTATCCATACTGGAAGAGCCGCTCAGCACCAGTGGGTGGACCACGGTCGATGTCTATTCGAATGCCTTGTGGTCATCGCTCGGCTTTCAACCACCACTGCAAGATGAAAAGCGTGAGAAGCTGCGACAAGAAGTACTCGAATTAGCTCAGAAGCGAAGTCGCGAGGCCGCTGAAAAAGTCCGTGAGCGTAAAGCTGTTCCCGACATGGCAGATTTGACCGTCACGATCGAGGAGGGCGAAGAGGAGACGAAAACCGAGACGAACTTCAAAAAAGCAAGCGGAGCTACCATTGAAGCACTTCGCCGGAACGCCGCACTTGATCGGGAAGAGCTCGATTTCCTTTGGTGGGTGCAGCTAAGCCGTAGCAGGTTGCTGAATCGGCAGTTCGCGAGCATGCCAGAACCGTTGCGTCTTGTGACGTCTGGAATTGAGGCGGCCAATCAGCTGCGCCGCCTCCCCGCAGATCTACACTATGAGCTAGTGCTCCGCACAGTCGAAGATGACCCCGAAATTGATCTGCCAGAACTTATCGAGATTATCGGAGATGATCGTGCAGAGCTTGCAGGGGCGGTAAATACAACTCGCATTGCTCAACATCCGACCATTTTCCCGTTTCTCCATGCCCTCTCGACCGGCGAAGCTGGTGGAGTGGCCGCTAATGAGAAACGAAAGGCGTCAACATGGGCAGGCCGAGCTCTGCTTGAAGCTGGTCTGATCCGCATGTGCGAAAATGGATTAATGAAACTGTGACCGGCGTCTGCGACTTCGATGGCTGTACGGTCGGAGAGACCGGCGTTTGCGCGTTGGAGCGCGATCCGGCTTCTTGCGAGCATCACGTTGGGAAGGAGCCGTCGGAATCCGCCGATGGAGCTGAAGACGAGAATGATCAGTCGGACCTAGCCACTATTGGCGCCCCGGTGCTTGAGCATCAAACGGGTATGTCGGCGTTTCCAGCTAGCCGGACGCTAGGACCAGATGCGATCTCCAAGATGATGGCGTCGCGTTACGTAAATGTAATAGGCATCCTAGGCGATCCCGAAGCGGGTAAAACGGCGTGTCTCGCCAGTCTGTACCTTATGATCTCAAACGCCAAACTGGCAGGATGGAACTTTGCAGACAGTAAAAGCCTTAAGGCTTTCGAGGACATTGCGCGAGGGGCGCGAGAATGGGATGCTGGCAATCCTCCCGACCAAATGACCGTACACACGGAACTCTCCGACGACCGCCAGCCAGGGTTTCTGCACTTGCGCCTCGTTCGTGAGTCAGACGGTCGGCGCGTTGATCTGGCTCTTCCAGATCTACCTGGAGAATGGACAACTGAACTGATCGGGACTTCCCGAGTTGACCGCTTCGAATTTATGAAGTCAGCCGAGGTTATTTGGATTGTTCTCGACGGACGAGCCCTTGAAAGCAAGGAGCGACGGCAAGGGGTAATATCGCGAGTGGGCCAACTCGCGGGACGAATTGTCACGCTATTCAGCGGCAAAATACCAAGGCTGGTGCTCGTAACTACGCATCGGGATTCTGGTGAGCTGCCGGATACAGTCCAAGCCCGCCTGATCGCAGAGTTGGGGAAGCGAGACGTTACTGCAACAATCGTACCTGTCGCGCCCTTTTCTAACGACGAAGAAGTAAAGCCGGGATTTGGCCTCGAAGATTTGATCTCAACTACTACCGCTGGCGACCGGTCTCTTTCAGAATTTTGGCCTTCCGCAGATCCAATTGAGGGCACTCGCTCTTACATATCCTACAGGAGGGACCGATGAGTAGATCAATCGTTCTTGTCGGTGGGCCGGATTCCGGAAAGACCAACTTTGTAGGACGTGTCTGGCCCGCACTTGATGCTGGGACGGGGCGTCTTCACGCGGCAGAGCAACCAGTAGACATTCGATTCGTTCTGGATGTCGCCGATCACCTCTATTCTGGAAATTTCGCACCGCGGTCGGAGCATGCGGAAGATAGGCGTGACTTCGAAGTGATTGTAGCGGCCGAGAAAGGTGGCGATCAGACGACGATCGTGATCCCGGATATTTCGGGAGAATTGTGGCTGAATGCAGCCGAGCATGGTGAAGTCTCAACTTCACTAATGGAGGAGATGAGGGCGGCGAGTGGCGCGCTGCTGTTCGTTCGTGTGAACTCGGAGGCCGACGTGCGACCGTTGGACTGGGTAACCTCTAAACAACTTCTAGAGAGGTTGGGCAATCACGAAGACCAAGGTATGCCAACACAGGTCATGCTTTGCGAGTTGCTGCGCTTCTTAGAGGTCACGCTATCTGAGCAGCCTAATGGTGAAAAACCTCGCGTCTCGATCGTCGTCAGCGCCTGGGACATTGTCGACTCCGAGATTTTCGCGAGGGGCCCAAAAGCTTGGATAGAACGCGAATATCCTTTGCTGGCAGGCCGCCTTGGTGACATCGAAGGAATCGATCTGCGCGTATTTGGCCTCAGCGTGGTGGGTGGGGATCTAAAGGTGGATGAAGCTTGCCGCGACGACGTGCAGGAAAATGGTTTGGATGGTCGTGGGTGGGTCGCGGTCGAAGATGACGATGGCAATTGGCAAAAGGATCCAGACTTAACGCTGCCGATTGCCTGGGCGGTCGGCAGCTGACCGTGAGAGTCGTCCAACGTCAGGTCCACGGATACCGACACGGACATCAACTTCTGGCAGCATCCGTCAAATTGCCGAAGGATGAACAGCTAGTCGTTGATCGGCTGTCGGATGTTGCAGGGCCATTGCGGCCAGGTGAGAAATTCAAGTCCTACCTTACAGCTTATCCGCTTCCGAGCGGCGAGAACTTTGTCCTTGCGCGGACATGGCAGGATTTGACGGTTGCGCGGGCTGGTTGCGTAAGGACTCTAAGCCTCATTATACCGATGTCCGATTGGGCCAACGCCGACGGACTGTCCGGTTATCTCGATTTGCTGGAAATCGACCGCCTTCCAGAGGATACTGATGCTACGGAGGCTGCCGTTAGCGTGGTCGCAGCGCAACCTCTTCCGCCCGTCGATAACTTCGGCGGCAGCGAATTGCTTGAAGCGCTTTTCCTCGAGGAAGCGCGACCGGTCGTGGTTTTGGACGCCGTCAATCCCGATCTCATCGCGACTCGCCTGCTAACCGCATTGTGGCCATCGCTTCGGCGGAGATTCGCAGTCTCGACCTTCGCGCGCTCGCCTCGCAAGGTCGCTGGCAGGGATTTCGAACTTGTATTCGCACCTAAGGATGCCCGGGCTAAGTTCACGGATTGGAATGGACGTCGAGTCGATGGCCGTTCAGTTCAAGGGGGTAGGCACCGGTGGACCGGGACGATCGTAACTCGGGTTTTCGACCAGCCCTATCCTCAGTTGCTTACCGACAAAGAAATCGGCCTCGTTGGCGGAGGCGATCTCGACATCGATAACGCTGCAGCGCTTCGCATCGCCCTGCTATGGGACGAACTGCTAGCGAAACTGCAGACCACTCCGACGGCGGCGCTAGGGCTGCTCGACATCGCTAACTCAGGCAAAGTGCGCGACTCGTTTGCCCTCGAAGCGATCGAACCGTCGTTGGCCGTAGCGGCACACCAGGCTTCTGCTAACTTTCCCGATGATGAGGCGTGGGGCTTTTTGGGGGCGATTGCCCAAAAGCTGCGAGGGCGATCACTGCTCAAGGGGACTGCAGCTGTCGCTGAGGCTGTAGAACAACTCACGGCACGCGCTCCTGAAGGAGCAATCGCGCTCCTGTCGCAAGAGGATCCGCGCGGAGTCGCCGCCGACCTGCTGCCTCGGATCGCATCAGGCTTTGGTGGGACTTTCACGGATCGCTCAAAGCGTGCGTTGCTGTCAGCCGATCCCATCGTCTTGGGACGATTGCTGGCCCAGGATGGGGTGCTAGTTAAGCGCGTGGCTGATGACCGTCCGCTCGTCGAACATCTCGCACGAATCCTGCCTCAGCAGGACGTTGCCACGATCCAAGTGATTGCTCGTAACCTGCTGCCCTCGCTGACGGAAGACTGGCAAATTCCCGCTGCTGAGCCGCTGCTCGCCCGTCTCGACAAGGCTCATCTTTTGATGGAGTTGCGCCGTCTTGGAGAGGTGAATGATTTTAGTGCAGCGCAGCTTTCCAGTTTAGTCTTGGAAAAGGCGCTTTCCACTTCTTCAGGAAAAGAAGTACGAGGTGCGTTAGCCACTCTCTCTCCCACCGTGCAGCGAGACAAGATGATTGCACGGACCCTGAGTCCGACAGTTGAGGATGTACGCTGGCTGACGGAGAGCGGTGTGCTCGATGGGCAGGTGGCTAACACCGTGCTGCTGGATCTACTTCGAAGCGCCGATGACCGACAGTTTACAGCCATACTGGTTGATAAGAAGATCGGGATGGGCGTGGTCGAAACGTTGGAAACCAGCGCGCCCGATTTGCTCCTACGCGCCGTGACCGGCGACGCACTCCCAATCGGTACATTCGTTCAAACATTGCCTCTTGTGATCGCCGGACTAGGCGCTGATGCCAAGGTGGAGCTGGCAAAGCATGCGCTCGATCACTGTCTCGTCTGTCGCTTTGCGGGTGACGAGGTAGAGTTTCTGGCGTCAATGCTCAGCATTCTCGGAGATAAACTCGACGGCGCCTGGGCCGCTCGCATTGGTCTGGCTGATACGATCGACGCGGCAACCGCAAGCCGCAATATGGTCGCGTTCGGGAAAGCCGCTAAACCGGCTCGGCTCTGTATTGTCCGCTCGATCGGTGACCTAGCCCAAGTTTTGCGGTCTCGGCGCAGCTTCGATTTGGACGAATTAGCCGTCAAGTCCTGTGCGGCCCTCATGTTCGATGCTGAAAACGTTGCTCCCAACGCACTTCTAGCAGCCGCCGGCCATCTACTCCCAACCTTGTTGCGGTCTGGAAACCGTCCCGTTTCGATGATGATCGCCGCCGCGTTCCCACCGCTCTACCGCGAATTGGCGAAGGCAGACGATGTGCCTGAATTATTCAAGTTCATACCGTTTTTGGACTGGGACCGGTGCAAGGCAGCACGACATGAACTTGTCGATGCTTTTATTTCATCGAAGTGGCCGCCTCGTGATCTTGCCCTCACAGCGTGTCGTGCCAACGAGCTCGATAAAATTTTGCGACGAGTTGTCAAGCATTATGCGGGTGGCGACTATCTGAAAAGGATATCTCGAGAAAGTAGAAGTCTCCCTACTTCCTGCCGCAAGTCGGTTGAGAAGGCAATCCGACATATTCGGCCGAATTCATAAGGACAGCAAGATTTGGAGAATTGAACTCATGGTTCTGAATATGTCTGCTGCGAACTGTCACGTCGCCGAACATTGACAGTCTGCTACACGCAAGAGCAAAGCCGCTAAGCTGGCGAAGGGACTGCTTGCGTAAGCTCCCTCGTTTCGCGCTGACTGGAAATCGGCCAATAGGTGCATCCAAGCCTCCACCCTTGGGATGTGAGTTGAATGTCAGCTTTCCGCGCACAAACGTCTGACAGCGGACTGTCGCCTTCCGTTTAGAGTTTCGGACGCCGCGAGGCGTCGGAAAGTCGACGGTGCCCGAACCCGCGGGCCGCACGCGGTGCGCTATGGGGATTTCGACTTTGCGCTGATCCCGACGGCTGCTGACGGTGCCGATAAGCGGAAGGGTCCGATAGCAGCCGGTCGGATTTTGCGATGACAAAGCAGCCGTAGGACGCCGGTTCGTCCGATTTTGGTGATGCGACTACTGCTTTTGGGCGGGTAATATGCGGACGTCATCGCCGCCGGAAGCGTGGCTGCGGCGGGGTGGAACAATGTCATGCCGAGCCGGGTCACGGCGCAGGTTGCCCGGATGGAGCGGCTGCGCTCGGCGGACCGCGTGGCGGATGGCAGCGCTGGAAGGTCTCGATGATGACCATGTGCCCGCCGCAGCAAGGGCATGGCGGGTGGGGATCGGGCGGTTCGACGGGCGCCTCATCGACGGCAGGCGGTGCGACCGCGAGCAGCTGGCGGGCGCGTTCGAGACGGGCCTTGCGAGTGCTTCCGGCGAGGAGGCCATAGTGGCGGATGCGGTGGAAGCCACGAGGCAGGCAGTGCAGCAGGAAGCGGCGGATGAACTCGTCGGCGCCGAGCGTCATGATCTGCTGCCGGTCTGGGGCAGAGCGACGATAATCCTTGTAGCGGAACGTTACGCCATCCTCGTCGAAGGAGATGAGCCGACTGTTCGAGATCGCGACCCGGTGGGTGTAGCGCGAGAGATAGGCGAGCACGGCCTCGGGCCCGGCGAACGGCGGCTTGGCATATACCACCCAGCGCTTCTTCCTCACCGGTGACAGATGGCGCAGCAACGCACGGCGGTCGGCCAACTCCGCCAGCTTACCGAAGAAGGCGAGCTTGCCGGCATCGTGAAGCGCCAGCAGCCGGGTCAGGAACAGACGGCGGAACAAAGCGCCCAGCACGCGCACCGGCAGGAGGAAGGCCGGGCGGGACGATATCCATCGGTCCCCGTCCAGCGCGATACCGCCGCCCGGCACGATCATGTGGATGTGCGGATGATGGGTCATGGCCGAGCCCCAGGTGTGGAGCACGGCGGTGATGCCGATGCGCGCACCCAGATGCTTGGGATCGACAGCGATGGTCAGCATGGTCTGCGAGGCGGTCTTGAACAGCAGGTCGTAGAGCAGAGCCTTGTTGTGGAACGCGATGGCGGCGATCTCGGCGGGCAGCGTGAACACGAGGTGGAAATAGCCGACCGGCAGCAGGTCGGCCTCGCGCGCGGCGAGCCAGGTCCGCGCGGCGGCGCCCTGGCACTTGGGGCAGTGGCGGTTGCGGCAGGAGTTGTAGGCGATCCGCCAATGGCCGCAGTCGGTGCAGGCCTCGACGTGCCCGCCCAGCGCGGCGGTGCGACAGTGCTCGATCGCCGACATGACCTTGAGCTGATGCAGGCTCAGGTGCCCGGCATGGGCGGCCCGATAAGCAGGCCCGGCAGCACGGAAGACGTCGGCAACCTCGAGCGAGGTGCGCACCGGCTCTCAGCCGCTCGGCACCTCGTTATCCGGTGCCGCCAAGGCCAGTCGGTCGAGCGGGCTGACAACTGCCCGCATCGTCTTCGTTGCCACCTTGGTGTAGAAGGCCGTGGTGTTGAGCTTGGCATGGCCGAGCAGTGCCTGGATAACGCGGATATCGACGCCGTCCTCGAGCAGATGCGTCGCAAAACTGTGCCGTAGGGTGTGCGGTCCGACCCGCTTGGCGATATCGGCTGCCTCTGCCGCTTGAACGACGACCCGGTAGAGCTGGCGGGTGCTGATCGGCACCGTCGCGTTCTGACCTGGGAAGAGCCACCCATCGGCATGAAGCACACCCTGTTGCCGCCCCGCGCGCCACCACTCCCGCAGCAGCACAAGCAGACCTTCGGGCAGCATGGCGTTGCGATAGCGTCCACCCTTGCCGCGTTCGATCCTGAGCAGCATGCGCTTGCTGTCGATATCGCGCACCTTGAGCGCCGAGACCTCGCCGACCCGCAGCCCCGCACCGTAGGCCACCGACAGCGCGGCCTGGTGCTTGAGGCAGGTCGTGGCGTCGAGGAGCCGCTTCACCTCGGGCTGGGTCAGCACAACCGGGATCTTGCGAGCATGAGCGGTGCGGACCAGCTTGCGGGCAAGCCCGGGCCGGTCGAGGGTGTGGGTGAAGAAGAACCGCAGCGCCGCGACAATGCTGTTCATGGTCGGCGCCGGAACGCCGGCTTCCTGCTGTTCGATCTGGAAGCGGCGGATATCCTCGGCGGTCGCGGTGTGGGGCGAGCGCCCCAGCCAGGTCGCGAACCGCCCGACATCGCGCAGATAGTTGCGCTGCGTCTCCGGGCTGAACCGGCGCATGGTCATATCCTCGATCAGCCGCTGGCGCAGCGGGCTGATGGGCGAAACAGGTACAAGATCGTTCATCTCTCGACTCCTCGGTTGAAGGAGCCGGAATGGTCGGCCTTGTTCGATCTACTCGCTACGTTCTTGCTCTGGCGTCACCCGCGCCGCCAGCACCCCTCCCGCGAAGCGGGTTCGTGCTCCGGCCCAAAAACTGCCGGAAGGTTAGGGCTGCTTCGAACGGGTGAAATGGGTTTAGAGCAGGATCGCTTTACGGATGCCCGCCGCACAATCTGGCAAGTCTTTGCGTTATAGATTACTGCTTGTCTCGTCTTGCCCGCGCTTCCGCCCTGAGCTTCTCGAGCCGCTCCGAACACACCTCGTGCACCACGCGACCAAGCACCTCAACCTGCTCGCCCAGCCATTCGAGCTCTTCTTTAGTGATGCGATAGTGCTTCGAGTAACGCGCTTTGACGTAGGCTTCCCTGAGCTTCTCGAACCTTGCGCGATCTTTACGATTGTCGCGCGGCCAGACGTAGGTCAGGCGTGGATCAACACGCTCGGCCTGCGTGCGCAGGAAGCCAAGGTTGTGCACATGGGGCGTGTAGAAAGTGCAGACCAACAAAGCCGTATGGTACATTCGCTCGGCAGATTGGTGGAGATCGAAGACCGCTTTCTTGAACTTACCACGTGCCTTGGCATCGACATAGCCATCGAAGAAATCTGACGCGCTCGGCATCCAGTCTTCGAAATACTCCTGAGCCATCTTGAGCGCCTGCGTCGGCGTCTTGGGCTTGGGTGTATGCAGTTCGGTGTCGTCGAACTGGTAAAGTGCTACTCCGTCCTGTTTCACATCCATGAAGAAGTAGCGGCCATGGGCTAGCCCATCGTTCACTTCCTGCAATGTATGGACGATGAAGTTGACTGGCGTCTTCAGCGTTCCGGTCACACCGTATTCGCGCATCAGCCGGTCATCAAGCCTGGACCAGTATTTGACCCTGTCCGCTAGCCGCTTGTCGTTGACGATGATGAGGAGATCGTAATCCGACTGATAGCCCTTGGCAGTATGCGGCTCGTCGACCCAGGTGCCGCGCGCATAACTGCCGTAGAGGATGACCTTGAGTATTCGGCCAGCCTTCTTCCATTCGTGCTTGGCGAGCGCGAAGGCATCGTCGAACTCTGCGAAGATCAGTTGCACGACGCGCTCGATCTCGCGCTGCTTTTGCGGTGGTAGATGATCGAGATCGGTCTTCATCGATCAAACCTTAGCAAGCTGCTGCGCTGCGTGCACCTGCTGAGTGCAGCAGCGCGCGGCGACGGCGCCACCCATAGCGCTGAGGAGCCGCGCGCGGAGCGCTCCACGTTAGCAACAATCCGGTAAGGATTGTTGTTAGGATAGTTAAGGGCGGCTGGAGCCCAGCAATCCTGCGGGTTTGCGGGATGTTTCGGTTCCCGATAGTCCGAACTTTCGGTTCCTGATAGTCCGAACGCTGCGGTTCCTGATAGTCCGAAAAGGCAGCAGGTTTATCCACAGGCACCGGCATGGCTATGCGGTAACGGGAGAGTGGAAAAGGCGGCCTGATCGAAGGCGATCTGGAAGCCTTACGGTTCTCGGCTTTCTGCATTGGGTTACGCACCATCGCCTCAGCTTGCCTTGCAGCAGTGGGCAGCCCAGTCTTTCATCAACAGTTTGCGCTTCTCCAGCAGATTGCCGCGCCGGTAGGCCGCCTCGGTCTTGTCCTTCACCACATGTGCCAGCGCTGCTTCTGCCACATCGCTCTGGTGACTGGTCTCCTCGCTCGTCCAGTCGCGGAACGCCGAGCGGAAGCCGTGAACCGTGCAACTCTCCTTCATCTCGCGCAGTAGCTTGGTCAGCGTCATATCGGACATCGCTTTCCTTCCCCGCATGCCGGGAAAGACGAGCTCGCAGTTTCTCACGCGCAGTTTCATGCAGCGCTCGATGATCCGTACTGCCCGATCGCACAGCGGCACGACATGCTCGCGATTGGCTTTCATCCGCTCCTTCGGGATGGTCCATAGTTTCTCATCGAGATCGAACTCATCGAAGACCGCGTGGCGCACTTCGCCCGAGCGGGCAGCGGTCAGGATCGCAAACTCCAGCGCCAGCCTGCTGTAGCTCTCACGCTCGCGCAGCCGCGGGATGAAGTCGGGCACCTTGGCATAGGCCATGGCCGCGTAGTGGCCTTCCTTCTTCGGCTGACGCGGCAGGCCCCTGGTGATCGCGCGCATGGGCGCCTCGCTGTCGCGGTATCCCGAGGCATAGGCCCAGTCGAGCACGGTCCCGATCCGCTGACGCACCCGGCGCGCCGTCTCAGGCTTGGCCAGCCAGATCTCGGCCAGCACATTGCGGATCATCGGCCCCGTGATGTCGTTGACCTGCACGTTGCCAAGATGGGGGAAGGCATAGGCCTCCAGCGTCCTGATCCATTGCTGCTCGTGTTTCTCGTTGCGCCAGGTCGCGCGATGCTGGGCAAGTACCTTGGCGGCAGCTTCCCGGAATGTGGGGATGCCTTCTGCTTTCCGGCGCTCGAACAGCGGGTCCAAACCAAGTTCGACCCAGGTCCTAACCTCGCGTGCGCGCTCGCGCGCGATCGCCAGCGATATCTTCGATGCGCTGCCCAAGCCGAAATCGCGGCGATTGCCGTTTTTCTGCACCCGGACCATCCAGCTCTTCGTGCCGGACGACTTCACCACGAGGTAAAGCCCGTCGCCATCGCCCAATTTGCCGGGTCTGGTGGCGGCCTTTACCGCTGTTGCTGAAAGCTTACCCATGGCTTCAAATTCTCCCACATTTATTCCCACAAATCCAATCGGACAGCGATGGATGAGCATGGACAGAGTGGGACCCGAATCACCTGATAAGCCGCGCAAATGCTTGGCTTTTTCAGGTCATCGGCGGAAAATGAGGGAAAGGGTGGTGGCGGACAGGGTGGGATTCGAACCCACGGTACGCTTGCGCGCACGCTGGTTTTCAAGACCAGTGCATTCAACCGCTCTGCCACCTGTCCGTGCACCGGCTCGCTAATGGCTTGAACTGCGTTTGTCACGGCGGACGAGCGGAGTAAATTTCGTGGCAGCCGGTGCAGGGAAATTCATTGGCTGGCCATGCGCGATGTGACACAAGCGACGCTATGAAATTCAAGCGCCTGCTCCTCGCCCTGTCCGCGTTCACTCTTGCCGCGCCGGTTGTCCCCGCAACGGCGCAGGATATGTCGTTCGACGCTTACCTGCAGATCCTGATCGCCCGCGCCCGGGCGGAAGGGGTCAGCGAAGGGACGCTCCAGCGCATGACGCAGGGTCTGACCCCGAACATGCGCGTGATCGAGCTTGACCAGGCGCAACCGGGATCGCCGCGGCGCAGCGGCTATCCTGCCCTGCAGCCTTATCTCGACACCCACGTGAACCCAACGCGGATTGCCAACGGCCAGCGCACCTTTGCGTCGACCCGCAGCATCGGACAGTCTGTGGAGGCGAAATACGGCGTGCCACACGAAATTTTGACTGCGATCTGGGGTCACGAGACGAACTACGGGTCTTATCGCGGCAATTTCGACCTCGCGCGGTCGCTTGCGACGCTGGCTTGGGAAGGGCGCCGGCGCGACCTGTTCAGCGGAGAATTCGTCGCCCTGATGAAGGTGGCGGACAAGGGTTATTCGCGCAGCGACCTCGTTGGAAGCTGGGCCGGTGCATTCGGCAACCCGCAATTCCTGCCGAGCGTGTATCTGAGACTGGCGACCGATGGCGATGGCGACGGACGAGCCAATATCTTTACCAACCAGGCCGACACGCTCGCCTCGATCGCGCGTTATTTCAAGGATTCCGGCTGGCGTACCGGACAGCCGTGGGGGGTGCGCGCCAGCGTTCCCGCCGGGTTCGATTTCGACCGCGTGGACAACGAGGTCTATGCCCCCGTCTGTGACCGCGTTCACGAGCGTCACAGCCAGTGGAAGCCGGTGTCCGAATGGCGCAATCTCGGTGTCCGGCCACAATCCTATCTCGCCGATGACGTCATGGCTTCGCTCTTCCGGCCCGATGGTCCGGGTGCCCGCGCATGGCTCTTAACCTCAAATTATCGGGTTATCCTCGAATATAACTGCTCCAATTACTACGCCATGAGTGTGGGGCTGTTAGCTGATGAGATTGCTCGATAATGCCGTTCGCAACGGACTGATAATCGGTATGGCCATCGGCCTCGCCGCCTGCGGGCGGGGAGGGGCCGAACCACTGTCTCTCGAGAGCACGCGCGCTGCGACGCCGCAGTCCGCAACCCTTGGTCCGGCCGCCGACTACCCGCAAATCATCGGCGAACCCTATAGCGTGGGGGGCAAGCTTTATACGCCCGCCGATGTGCTGAGCTACGATTCGGTAGGCTATGCCGTAACCGACCAGACCGCCGGTTCGGGCGTGCAGGTCGCGCACAAGACGCTGCCTTATCCAAGCTATGTCGAGGTGACTTCGCTGGAAACCGGCACGACGATCCTCGCCCGGGTAACATCGCGCGGCCCCATGACGTCCGATCACATGGTTGCACTGTCGCGCGAAGCCGCCGCCCAGCTTGGTGCCGGGGAGAACGAGGCCGTTCGTGTTCGCCGGGTCAATCCGCCGGAGCACGAGCGGGCCGAGCTGCGGGCCGGCAGTCGTGTCGCCCAGCGCCTCGAAGTACCCAAGGCGCTTGTCAGCGTCCTGCGCGAGAAACTGCCAGCGAGCGGCTCGGCAAGTCTGCGTTCGCCTGCTGCAGATGCTGCGCGGATGGCCTCTGCGAAAGAACAGCCATCGCCGACCCCGGTCGCAATCGCGCCGAGCGCCGCAGCCAAACCGCCGGCCGGAGCAGATCAGCCCGAAGCTCTCGCTTCCAGTTTCGATCGCGCCTTTTCTCCTGCCGCACGTCAGGATGCGAACCGTTCCTATCCGCTTCCGCCCCTGACCCTAACCGCTGCACCGGCGGTGACGTCGGCACCAACACCCGTTGCGATGCCGCAGCGCCCCGTCGTGGTAGCAAGACAGGACGCAGAGCTTGCCAATTTCGACCTGGCAGCCTCTCGAACGCCGACTGCGACCACTTCGCCACTCCAGGGCGGAGCAGGCGAAACGCAAGCCGCTTCCCAAGGCTTCGTCATTCAGGCCGCCGCATTCTCGAACAAGGGGAATGCGGAGCGTGCTGCCAGCAGCCTCGACGGTTTCGTCCGCAAGGCCGGTCGCTATTACCGTGTTCGCACCGGCCCCTACGCAACCCGTGGACAGGCCGAGGCAGCGCTCGCCAAGGTGCGCGCTGCCGGTTATAGCGATGCGCGAGTATTTACCGCAGGATAGACCGCCGGCCCTTGCCGGTGGCGGGGCACGAATTTGCGAACCAAGTTTGCTGCATTGCTGGCTGGAATGGCGCTACTGGGCGCTTCGCCTTCGCATGCACAGGGGCAGCGCGAGCTGACGCCTCCGACGGCACAGGACATTCCCATCGCCTTGATGCTGGACCTTTCGAGCAACCAAATATTGCTCTCGCGCGAGGCGGATCGACGCTTCGTGCCGGCCTCGATAACAAAGGTGATGACGGCCTTCACAGCGTTCCAGATGATGGAAGCCGGGCGGATCGTACCGAACCAGCGCATGGCCGTATCGGACGAAACGTTCGAGGAGTGGAGCGGGAAGGGGTCCAGCATGTTCGTGCCCCGCGGTGCGATGATCCCGGTGGACCAGCTCCTGCTGGGCATTACCACCGTTTCTGCCAATGACGGCTCGGTCGTCCTGGCGGAGGGAACCCTTGGCTCCGTCGAAGAATGGGTCTCGCGGATGAACGCCGAAGCCCACGCCATCGGTATGCGCGACAGCCGCTTCGGCACGCCCAATGGCTGGCCCGATGCCGGCTTCACCTTCACGACGGCAGAGGATCTTGCTCGTCTGGCGAAAGCCATCCTCACCCGGCATCCCGCGAAATTCCGCCGATATTTCGGCCATCGCGGCATGGAATTCAACGGCATCGCGCAGGACAATCACGATCCGATTAGCGGCATCGTCGATGGCGCCGACGGCTTCAAGACAGGCTTCACCAACCAGGCCGGATACGGATTTCTCGGCACTGCGGAGAGGGGGGGCAGGCGGCTGGTCATGATCGTTGCCGGGGCCGACCGGAGCAGCATCAGGGACCGTGCCGCGCGCGGCTTCCTCGAATGGGGGTTCGACGCCTTCGAAAGTCGCCGCCTGCTGGGGCGGGGCAGCAGAGTCGGCACGGCGCGCATACAGGACGGCGAAGAGAAGGATGTCGGCCTCGCGACACAAGGGCCGGTCCGCATCGCAGTTCCTGCAGGCAGCGACGCCGATGTTTCGCTATCCGTCGTCTATCGCGGCCCTGTGCCGGCCCCTGTCACGGAAGGGGAAGAGATCGCGAAACTGCGGATCGACGTAGAGGGCATGCAGCCTGCCTATGTCCCGCTCGTCGCCATCCGATCGGTAGCGCAGGCTGGCTTCCTGTCGCGCATTTCAAATGCGTTTGCCGGATTGCTCTCGTGAAGCGAGGCAAGTTCATCGCGCTGGAAGGCGGGGAAGGGACTGGCAAATCGACCCAGTCGCGTTTGCTGGTCGATGCCTTGTCGGCGCTGGGCATAAGTGCAGAGGCCACGCGCGAGCCGGGCGGAACCGAAGGGGCGGAAGCCATTCGCTCGCTCTTACTGAGCCCTCCGGGGGATGGATGGGGCCCGCGTGCGGAAGCCCTGCTGTTCGCGGCAGCAAGAGCGGATCATGTCGAAAAACGTATTCGGCCCGCTCTTGCCGAAGGCCGGTGGATCGTTTGCGACCGCTTCGTCGATTCGAGCCGCGCCTATCAGGGCGGAGCGGGCGAACTGGGCGACGGGGCAATAACAGAACTTCATGCCTTTGGCTCGGAAGGCCTCCGCCCAGACCTGACATTGGTAATCGACGTCCCTGCCGAGCTGCTGGAGCAAAGGCTCGCAATCAGGGATGCAGGCGGGAGCGACGCAATCGGTGGCCGGGCAAGTGACTATCACGCCGCCGTGCGCGAACGCTTCGTGACGAATGCCGAATCCGATTCTTCCAGCATCGTGATAGACGGCGAGGGAACGCCGGGCGAGGTGCATGACAGGATCATGGCGGCTGTCCGTCCAGTGATGGTGAACGAATGACGGATGTTCGCTCCACCCCTGCCTGGACAGAATGGCGCGCCGCGCGCGAAGGAACGCGCATGCATCACGGCTGGATTCTTGCCGGGCGGGCAGGGCTGGGCAAGCGAGCGTTTGCGATGGAAGCGGCACGCGATCTTGTCGGGGCGACGGGCGAGGGCGACCATCCCGATATCCTCGTGCTCGATCACCCGCCCAAGGACGACAAGGAAGCGCGCAAGAAAGCCGACGGGAAACCCTATGAACGGGCGCGCAATATCAAGGTGGACCAGATTCGCGCCATGCAGCGCAAGCTAACCACGCGCGCAACTCTGGGTGACAACCGCGTCGTCATCATCGATCCGGCGGACGATATGGAGGCAAGCGCTTCCAACGCCTTGTTGAAAAGCCTGGAAGAACCGCCTGCAGGGACGACCATGATCCTGGTCGCGCACCGGCCTGCGCGCCTGCTTCCGACCATTCGTTCGCGCTGCCGGATGCTCCGCTTCGGACCGCTGGACGATGACGCGATCCGCACTGCAGTCGCGAATGCAGCGCCCGAAACATCGGTCGACCTGCGCGATGCCGCTGTGCGCGCGGCTGGTGGTTCGCCGGGCATGGCGATGGCCTATATCGAGCATGACATGGGCAAAGTCGACAGGCTGCTCAGGGAAATCGTCACGCAGGGTGATGCGGATTTCACGCTGCGCGGCGCCCTGTCCGCTGCCATCGGAACGCGGCCTGACAAGGACCGGCAACGTGTCCTGTTCGATCTCGCCCGGGCCATACTGACCGACCGGATGGCGCAGACCGACCGGGAAGCCCTGCCCGGACTGGCCGACGCCCATGCCGACCTGGTGGAGCTTGCCGCGCAGGCACCGATCTACAATTTCGATGCGATTTTCCTGGTTATGGAGATAGGCAGCTTGCTCGCATCCGTCGCTGGCAATAGGAGCGGCGCCAATGTCTGATCCCTATTACATTACCACCGCAATCCACTATCCCAACGGCAAACCGCATATCGGCCATGCCTACGAGACGATTGCCGCCGACGTTCTGGCGCGGTTCCACCGCCTGCGAGGGCGGGAGGTCCGTTTCCAGACCGGAACGGACGAGCACGGGCTGAAAATGGCGCAAAAGGCGCGCGAGCTTGGCATGACGCCGCGTGCACTGGCCGACGAAATGAGCGGCGCTTTCCGCGACCTGTTCGACCGGCTGGGCATCACCTATGACCGGTTCATCCGGACGACGGATGAAGACCACCACCGGGCAAGCCAAGCGATCTGGCAGGCGATGGCAGCCAAGGGCGACATCTATCTCGACCGCTACGAAGGCTGGTACTCCATCCGCGACGAGGCCTATTACGACGAAAGCGAGCTGACCGAGGGCGAGGGGGGCGAAAAGCTGTCGCCGCAGGGCACGCCTGTCGAGTGGACGGAGGAGGAGACATGGTTTTTCCGCCTGTCCCGATATCAGGACCAGCTGCTCGACCTGCTGAAATCTCCAGGCTTTCTCGAGCCGGAAAGCCGCCTAAACGAGATGGTTTCGTTCGTCGAGGGGGGGCTGCGCGATCTGTCGATCAGCCGGACCAGTTTCGACTGGGGAGTCAAGGTTCCGGATAGCGACAACCATGTCATGTATGTCTGGGTCGATGCCCTGACAAACTATCTGACCGGGCTGGGTTATCCCGATGAAACAGATAATTACAGCAAGTTCTGGCCAGCGAACCTGCACCTTATCGGCAAGGATATCGTGCGTTTCCACGCGGTCTACTGGCCGGCATTCCTTATGAGCGCCGACCTTCCCGTGCCGCAAAAAGTGTTCGGGCACGGGTTCCTGCTCAACCGGGGCCAGAAGGAGAGCAAGTCGCTCGGCAATGTGACCGATCCGGGCGAACTGGCAGATAATTTCGGCGTCGACAATCTACGCTATTTCCTGCTGCGGGAAATCGCATTCGGCCAAGACGGGAGCTATTCGCCGGAGGCCATCGTGACGCGCTGCAACGCAGAACTTGCAAACAGCTTCGGCAATCTGGCGCAGCGCACATTGTCCATGATTAACAAGAACATGGATGGCAAGATTGAAGCTTTCCAGAGCGCGCCGGAAGACGATGCGCTGCTGTCGACCGTCCGGGAAGCGACCCGCCACGGCCTACCCGGCCAATTCGAGAAACTGGCGTTCTCAGCCGGTATCGAGGAGTGGATCAAGGCCGTCTATGCCTGCAACCAGTATGTCGACGAACAGGCGCCATGGGGCCTCAAGAAAACCGACCCCGAGCGAATGAAAGCCGTTCTCCAGACGCTTTTCCTCGCGATCCGCGACCTGGCGATCGCAATCCAGCCCGTCGTGCCTGAAAAAGCCGCCGCGGTTCTCGACCAGCTAGGCATTCCAGAAAACCAGCGGGCCTATGCCGACCTTGAGGACGCCGGCTGGTTCGATGCGCTGGTCGAAACCGGTTTTACCGTCGAAAAGCCGACACCGGTATTCCCTCGTCTGGACATGCCGGAAGGAGCCCCTGCCTGATGCTGATCGACAGCCACTGCCACCTCGAATACGAAGGGCTCGTCGAAGATCAGGACGGCGTTCTCGAACGCGCGAGGGCCGCCGGGGTGGGGGGATTCCTCAACATTTCGACCAGGCAGAGCGAGTGGGACCGCGTGGTCGGCACTGCGCAGCGCGAACGCGATGTTTGGGCCAGCGTGGGCATCCACCCGCACGAGGCCGATGCGCATGAGGATTTGGGCCGCGATGTCCTGCTCAAGGCCACCGAGGCCGAGAAGGTTGTAGGGATCGGGGAAACCGGCCTAGACTATTATTACGACAAGTCGGACAGAGCGGTTCAGCAGGACCTTTTCCGCATGCATATCGGTGTTGCGCGGGACACCGGTTTACCTCTCATTATCCATACCCGCGACGCGGAAGACGATACCGCCCGGATCTTGGCGGAAGAGAAGGAGAAGGGCGATTTTCCCGCCTTGATCCATTGTTTCACAGCCTCCGCCGAGTTCGGCGAGAAAGTGCTGGCAATGGGCCTTTCGATCTCGATCTCGGGGATCGTGACTTTCAAGAATGCCAAGGACTTGCAGGCGGTTGCTGCCGAGGTACCTCGGGACCGATTGCTGGTCGAAACAGACAGCCCGTTTCTGGCTCCCGTTCCGCACCGCGGCAAACCGTGCGAGCCGGCCTTCGTGCGCAACACCGCGCAGTTCATCGCCGACCTGCGCGGTGAGGCGCTGGAGGACCTTGCCAGTTATACCACCCGCAATTTTCATGCGCTCTTCAGCCGCACAACGAATGGCGGGGCTGCCGCATGAAGCTGATCATGCTGGGATCCGGCACGTCGTCCGGAATTCCGCGGGTCGGCAATGATTGGGGCGCGTGCGACCCTTCCGAGCCCAGGAACCGCCGCAGTCGAGTCTCGATCATCGTCGAGGGACCGGCCGGCGAACGACTGCTGGTCGATACGTCGCCCGACCTTCGACAGCAATTGCTGGACAACGCGATTGGCAAGATCGACGCCGTGTTCTGGACGCACGATCACGCCGATCATTGCCACGGAATCGATGACTTGCGCGGGTTTCGTTATGCCCGTTCGAACCCTTTGCCCGGCTTCGCTACCGAGGAAACCGGCCGGCGTCTGAAAGCCCGCTTCGATTACATCTTCGAGGGTCAGTTCGGTTATCCGATGGTGGTCGATTTTCAACCCCTCGACCGCCTGCGGATGTTTGCGGGCTTCGGCATCGAATGGTGCAAGATGCCGCATGGCCCGGCAAAAAGCACAGCCTTCAAGTTCGAACAAGACGGAAAATCAATCGGTTACGCGACTGACTTCAGCGAGATTACGAGCGAAATGGTGCGGGTATTGAAGGGTGTCGATATCCTGGTCAGCGACTGCCTGAGGCGTTCTCCGCATCCGACACACGCGCATCTCGACATGGCGCTGGAACTCGGGGCCCGGTGCAAGGCTAAGCGGATCGTGCTGACCCATCTGGACAAGAGTATGGATTACCGGACGTTGTGCGGCGAAGTGCCGAAGCACGTCACGGTCGGGTATGATGGTCTGGAGATGATGGCATGAACCAGTACGATACGGTCCAACTCATCGCCTTGATCGGCTGGCTCGTCTTGGCGGCCGGTGCGCTTGCATCGTACAAGATGGATTGGAAACAGGGCCTTCGGCTCGGTTTCCTCTGGGCCGTCATATTTGCGACCGTGTTCCTGTTCATCTCTGTCGTCCAGTAAGGCTCCGCACCCCCTCCGGCTTCCCGAAGTATTTTACATAATATATATTATCATTCTAATGGTAGTCAGGCTGAGGGGAGCTCTGCGAACTCCCCTGTCGCCCGTTGTTGTTATTCCCACCAATATGGCTGGCGCCTGGCGTCACCGGTCCCGACCTCGTTCATGGTCCGCGCATCGTAGAGACGACCGCCGAGCATAACCTGCGATATCCTGTCCGAATTCCGGATATCCGCGCTCGGATCGGCATCCAGCACGACAATGTCGGCAAGCTTCCCGACCTCGATCGATCCGATGTCGCGATCCATTCCGAGTGACTTTGCAGGTTCGATCGTTCCCGCACGCAAGGCTTCGATCGGCGTCATCCCGCCGCGGACAAAGCTCCATAGTTCCCAATGCGCAGCAATGCCGGCTTGCTGCCCGTGGGCGCCGATGCTGACCTTCACGCCGCGATCTGCCAGCTTTTTCGCCTCGCGCGCTGCATTGTCGTCGACGAATGCCCATTCAGGAGCCTTCGTGCGGCGTGCCGTGGCAGCCAGCAATTGCCTCGGCGGCGTATGCACCAGGAGCGGATTGTCGAACACGTCCGTCGCCTGACGCCAGTACGGGTCGCCCGCCAGGCCGCCATAGGTGACGACCAGTGTCGGCGTATAGTTGGACTGCGACTGCCCGAAGAACTGGAGCACGTCGTCATACATCACGTCGACCGGCACATTGTGTTCCACGGTCGAATTGCCGTCGGCCACCACAGTCATGTCCATCCCGAACAGGGAACCGCCCTCTGCCACGACCAGCATGTTCTCCGCGGCAGCAGCGCGGGCCACCTGCTGGCGCTGTTCGCGGCGGGGCTGGTTGTAGTTCTTGACCGATATGCCGCCCTGCGATTTCAGGCGGCGGACATGGGCCAGCGCATCGTCATAGCTGTCGACCCGGGCATAGACGCTGGCCGCTTTCGCCCCGTACACGATCTCTCCCGTCGAGAAGATACGCGGCGCTAGAAGCTGCCCTGCCCTTTGCCGTTCGGCCGCGGCAAAAATCATGCTCGCGCTGGAGCTCGGATCGTGGATCGTGGTCGTCCCCAAGGCCAGCTGCTGCACCTGCGCCCAGTTCTGCTGAGGGATCAGGTCTCCGCTACCCTGCGGCCCGTGGGCATGGGCATCGACCAGGCCAGGCATGATCGTCTTGCCCGCCATGTCGATGACATTCGCTCCGCCAGGAACGGTGATCTGCGCTGCAGGGCCAACCGCGACGATCCGGTCCCCGTCTATGACGACGGTACCGTTGTCGATCGCGCCCGCGCCCTCGCCCGCCATGGTCAGGATGCGGGCGCCGGTAAGGGCCGTGACGCCCGATGGCTTGTCCGCGCCGACGGTCATGGAAAGGTCATATCCCGACGTGGGCGGCGTAAACCCGCTGACATCGCCATCCTGCGGCTCGCTGGCGAACAGGGCCGAACTGGCTGCGCGATAGAGAGTAGGCCCCATCGACCAGTAGAGCGTATCTCCACCCTGCGACCAACCGATGTAATCCGCCCCGCCCTCACTGACTTTCGTCACCGGCAGGGCGCCGCCCGTCTCCCCGACATTCACCGCCTGACCGCCCGGCATCAGCGGCATGGTGAACGCCTCGTAATTCTGGCGGAAAGCGAAATGCCGGCCATCCGGCGAAACGATGAAGTCGTTCACCAGCTCGCCCTGGGCATGAACGCGGCGTGCCTCGCCCGAGAGATCGGAACTGATCAGTTGGAGATTGCCGTCCTGACGCCCCAGCATGAAGACGCGGTCGTTGGCTCTCCCGAACTGCGGCGATCCGGTATCGCGCGCAATCAGTCGCGGCGTTCCTCCGCCGACCGGGACACTGTAGACACCGGGATTTTCCGAATAGTCGGGCGAATTGAGATAGCCCCCTTCCCGCTTTTCGAACACGATCGTCGATCCGTCGGGCGAGAATTTCGGCTGTGCGTAATGTCCGGGCTGCGCGGTGACAATGCGTCCGCCGCGACCATTGGCATCGGCAACGACAATTTCCCCCAGCCCCTGATCGGTCCAGCGGACATAGACCATTCGCCGTCCGTCGCGGCTGAAAGAAGGCCACAATTCAAGGGCATCCGCCTGGTTCGTAACACGCCGTGGAGTGCCGCCGCCTGCATTCCTGACGTAAAGCTTGCCAAGAGTTTCGAAGACGATGGTCCGCCCATCCGGCGACAGGGTCGCGAAGCGCGGGATCGAGGTCGTAAATCTGTCCGGCGCGACGGGGATGACCGGATGCGGAGCATCGGCGATCCCGCGCGTATCGTCGATCCGAAATGGAATTTCGGTGGCGGCTGAGCCATCGGCGTTAACCCGCCGGATCTTACCCCCGCCCAGAACACGATCGCACGGCTGTCGGGCGTCCAGTCCATGTTGGGATAGACCCCGGTAACGGCCCAGGTCTCCTGCACGTCGAGGTCCAGTTCGCCGTAGATCATCGCCTCGCGGCCGCTGGCAATATCCTTCACCCACAGCTGCGACTGGTCCTTGTCTCGCCGGACGAATGCAATCTTCTCGCCATCGGGCGACGGAGTGGGCCGCACCGCCCCGCCATAACCGGAGACGGCAACCGTACGCTCGCCGGTTGCCAGATCGTAGCGCTCGATCTCGAAAATGCCCTGCGTCGAATCCTGCGCATATTCGAAGATCGGGCCGGACGTGTTGTTGCGCGTGAAGTAGACCGCTTCGCCGTCGGGGGAATAGATCGGCTCGCCCAGTTCCTTCTGGTGCTGCTCGTTGGGCCGCTCGACAAGCTTGACCCCGGCCCCGCCCGAAACATGATATAGCCAGATCTCTCCCGTGCCGAGGGAGCGGCCGGTCGTGAAATGCTTCTTCGCAACGATGAACCGTCCGTCCGGCGACCAGCTTGGCTGGTTGAGCAAGCGAAAATCTTCTTTCGTCAGTTGCTGCTTGTTCGATCCGTCGGCGTTCATGATCCAGATATTGTCACCGCCGCCGCGGTCCGAAGTGAAGGCAATCCGCCGCCCGTCGGGCGAGAAACGCGGATGGACTTCCCACGCCAGACCTTCGGAAATCCGAACCGGTGCCCCGCCCCCGATCGGCATCGTGTAGATGTCACCCAGCAAGGAGAACGCCACCGTCCGCCCATCGGGGGAAACGTCCACATCGATCCACGTGCCCTCGTCCGTGCGGATGGGAACCTGCCGGATGGTCGCACCGGGCGGCGCATTGACGTCCCATTCGCCTTCGGCCGGCGGTGTCGCAGCAGCACTGGCGGCATTGACGGGCGTTCCGCTGCCCTCTGCCGGCATGGCGTCGATTTCGGGTTGGGGCGCGATCACCTCGTCTTCCGGAACCTCCGTTTCCTCGACCGGGGTCGGCAATCGCTGGTCCTGCGCAGACAGTGGGCTGAGCGCGAGGACACTTGTCGACAGCATGGCTGCGGCGGCGATGGATTTCATTCGTGGACTCTCCCTGTTCGAATGCCTGTCTGCGCTGATGTGGAAGATGTGGCAAGCGGCGAACCAGCGAACGCCTTTCGCTGGCCGACGAGCGTCGCACCCTGTACCGGGACAGGCATGGCAGAAGATCAAGAACCTTCCCTCGCCGCGCCAAGCGGACAGACCGAAATCGCGCGCCTGCTTGGCATCATGGCCCGATTGCGAGACCCCGATCGGGGATGCGAATGGGATCTCGCGCAGGATTTCAGCAGCATCGCGCCCTACACCATCGAGGAAGCCTACGAAGTTGCAGACGCGATCGAGCGAGGCGCCATGGACGAGCTGCGCGAGGAACTCGGTGACCTGCTGCTGCAGGTTGTTTTTCACGCGCGGATGGCGGAGGAGCGAGGTCTGTTCGCCTTCGATGACGTTGCCCGGGCAATCTCCGACAAGATGGAGGCGCGCCATCCTCATATCTTTCGCGATGCGGGCGGTACGATGACCGAGGGGCGCTGGGAAGAATTGAAAGCCGCCGAGCGTCAGCAGAAGGGGGCCAGCAGTGCCATGGACGGCGTCGCCCGCGCCCTGCCCGCTCTGCTGAGAGCGGAGAAGCTGCAGAAACGTGCGGCCCGCGACGGCTTCGACTGGGGCGATACCGAAGGTCCCACGGCGAAAGTGCACGAAGAGATCGGGGAACTTGCGGAAGCTCCCCAGGAGAACCGTCTCGAAGAGGCCGGCGACCTGCTGTTTGCCGCGGTCAACCTGGTTCGCGCTTACGGCGTCCCCGCCGAAGAGGCCCTGCGTGCGGCGAACGACAAGTTCGAGAGGCGTTATCGCGGAATGGAAGAGGCCGCCTCAGGGACCTTCGCAACGCTCGATCTCGACGCCCAGGAGGCGCTTTGGCAGCAGGTAAAGGCTGCCGAAACATTCTGACCGGCTAGAGCGTTTCGAACTGACCGAATTCCTTGGGGTTCAGCCGGACCCTTATCTGCCGCATCGGCTGGCCCTCATGTGGCTCGCCGTCGGCATCGTCCAGCACCTCTCCGTGGGCGTGAAGCCAGGCGATCCTTTGACCATCGCTGGCAGGAATCTGGTATTCGCGCGTGACTGCCTGCGTCGTCAATTGCGCGCCGATGCGCTGAACCAGTTCATCGACCCCTCTCCCCGTGAAGGCGGACAAGGCCGCGACATCGGGATCGTCCGCCGCGATTGCTTCCAGCGCGTCCGCGCGCTCACCGTCCAGAAGGTCGAACTTGTTCCAGACTTCGAGGATAGGAATGGCACTTGCGCCATCATCGGCATCGATGACCCCGAGATCGGTCAGCACGTCGAGCACCTGCTTTTTTTGCGCTGCCGTGGAAGGGTTGGCGATGTCGCGGACATGCAGGATAAGGTCTGCGGCAGTCACTTCTTCCAGCGTCGCGCGGAAGGCGGCAACCAGCTGCGTCGGCAAGTCGGAGATGAAGCCCACCGTGTCCGACAGGATCGCCTTCTCTACGCCGGGCAGTGAAATCGCGCGCATGGTGGGATCGAGCGTGGCGAACAATAGGTCTTCCGCCATCACACCTTCGCCCGTCAACCTGTTGAAAAGCGTAGATTTCCCTGCGTTGGTGTAACCCACAAGGGCAATGACGGGCCACGGCGCGCGCCCCCGCCTGTCGCGGTGGAGCGTGCGTGTCTTGCGGACCTGCTCCAGTTCACGGCGCAAGCGTCCCATTCGCTGCCGGATCATCCGCCTGTCGGCCTCGATCTGCGTTTCGCCGGGTCCGCCGAGGAATCCGAAACCGCCTCGCTGTCTTTCGAGATGGGTCCAGCTGCGGACAAGCCGGCTCTGCTGGTAATCCAGATGGGCCAGTTCGACCTGCAATCGCCCTTCGGCTGTGGCCGCACGTTCGCCAAAAATCTCCAGGATCAGTCCGGTCCGGTCGATGACCTTCCGGCCGACCTTCTCTTCCAGGTTACGTTGCTGGATGGGACTGAGTGCCCCGTCCACGACAACCAGCTCCACCTCGTTCAATTCGCAATCGGTCGCAATACGCTCGACCTGGCCCGAACCGAACAGCGTATTCGGTTTGACGTCGCGCACCGGGAGTACGTAGCTTTCGGCAATTACCAAGCCGATTGCCAGTGCAAGTCCGCACGCTTCCGCCAGTCTGGCGTCCGCATCCAGATCGTATCTGACGGAGCGGATATCGGGGCAGACGACCAGCGTCCGCCCGCCCCGCACAACCTCTTCGCGTTCGTCGTCGAGAAAGCTCAGCTGTCGTCGCCTTCGAAATCGTCGGACAGGTCGACAGCCTCAGCCGGCTGAACCGTCGATACGGCGTGCTTGTAGGCGAGCTGCACGAAACCATCGCGCTCCAGAAGCACGCAGAAAAGGTCATACGCCGCGATGCGGCCCTGCAGCATGACGCCGTTGACGAGGAACATGGTCACCTGCACCTCCGCCTCGCTCACCTTGGCGAGGAAGACATCCTGCAGAAGGCGCTGCTTCCG
Organism: Altererythrobacter sp. MTPC7; assembly: GCF_042851395.1. NCBI lineage: Bacteria > Pseudomonadati > Pseudomonadota > Alphaproteobacteria > Sphingomonadales > Erythrobacteraceae > Altererythrobacter > Altererythrobacter sp. MTPC7. The sequence continues at coordinate 122,759 of NZ_BTGS01000006.1, forward strand.
GTTGCCGGCCTGGCTTGCAAACTGGCCCGCATCCATGGGGGAACCGGGCATGATGGTGCTGATGGCGTGCTTGTAGACCAGTTGCGACTGGCCATCACGCCGAAGGAGCATCGAAAAATTATCGAACCACGTGACAATGCCCTGAAGTTTCACGCCTTTTACGAGAAAGACGGTGACCGGGGTCTTGGTCCGGCGCAGCTGGTTCAGGAAAGCGTCCTGCAGATTACCCGACTTCGTTTCGGCGGGGGGTGGATCTTTTTTCACGCGCGGGCGTGCACTCAACGTTCGTCCGTCCGACATTCTTGTCGTTCCTTTTCTTGGCGGCCACACGGGCGGTCCGCAATCAGGTCGCACGGGAGGTGCAACCGGTTCGCATGGCGGGACAAGCGCCATGGCTTATTGAACGAAACCGATGCAACGCTGCATCGGTTCCGGTTCCTATCTAGTCATCATTCTTGCGTTCGGTCATCCCCAAAATCTTCAATTTCCGGTGAAGTGCCGAACGCTCCATCCCGATAAAGCTGGCGGTCTTCGAGATGTTGCCGGAAAAGCGGCGGATCTGGATCCCGAGATATTCCCGTTCGAAGTTCTCCCGCGCCTCGCGCAACGGCACGCCCATCAGCGTCGACATCCCTGTTCCACCGCCGATCTTGCCGCTAGTGACTTCGGCCGGCAGCATGTCGGGTTGCACCTCTTCGATCCGGTCGCGCGGGGACAGGATGACCGTCCGCTCGACGACATTGCGAAGCTGGCGGACATTGCCCGGCCATTCGTAGGCCTGGAGCGCTGCCATGGCCTCCTGCGTGATTTCGGGGGGCCGTATGCCCTGCTCGGAGGCGTAGCGGGTGAAGAAATGCTCCGCGAGCGCAGGCACATCATCGCGTCTTTCTGCCAGCGATGGGATCGTCACCGGCACGACGTTCAGGCGATAGAAGAGGTCTTCGCGGAACCGCTTGTCTTCGATTTCCTGCTGGAGGTCGCGGGACGTCGACGATACGACACGCACATCCACCCCGATCTGGCGTGACCCGCCGACGCGGACGAAGCTCTGCTCGGTCAGCACCCGCAGGATGCGTGCCTGGGTTGCCAGCGGCATGTCGGCAACCTCGTCGAGAAAGAGCGTACCCCCGTCGGCCTTTTCCAGCAGGCCTGCCCGAACCAGCTTTCCATCCGCCTCCTCGCCGAAGAGCTCGTGCTCGAACCGTTCGGACGTGATGCGGGCCGAATTGACCGTCACGAAAGCGTGGTTGGCCCTGGGGCTCCATGCATGAAGCAACCGGGCGGCCACTTCCTTGCCAGCACCCGCAGGTCCGGTCACCAGAACCCTGCTGCCGGTGTTGGCGACACGCTTCAGCGTAGCGCGGACCTGGTTGATCGCGGTCGAGTTGCCGGTGAACTCGTCGCTCGCCGATTGCCCTTCACGCAGCTGGATATTCTCGCGGCGAAGACGCTCCGTCTCCGTCGCCCGGCCTACCAGCATGAGGAGGCGCTCCGCCTCGAATGGCTTTTCCAGGAAGTCCATCGCGCCACGCGAAACCGCCGAGACCGCCGTATCGATATTCCCGTGGCCCGAGAAGATAATCACGGGCAGTTCGGGTTCGCGCTGCTTGATCGCGTCGAGCACCTCCAGGCCGTCCATCTTGCTGCCATGCAGCCAGACATCCAACAGCACGAGGCTGGGCCGTCTCTCGTCGATCATCTCCAGCGCGCTATCGCTGTCGCCTGCGGTGCGGCAGTCGAAGCCCTCGTCGCTGAGGACCCCGGAAACCAGGTCGCGAATATCTTTTTCGTCGTCGACTACGAGAATTTCGAGAGCCATCAGGCATCCATCCTTGCGTGCAGTATCATCTGTGTTTGACCAAGTGTCGTGTGCGTGTTCGGGCAGCTCATTCCGCGGCCTCCTGCCCGGCCATCTGCGGCTGGCGGGCGAACCGCATGGAAACGCGCGTTCCGGTGTCTCCGTGATCGGCGCGGGCGAAACTCATCGCGCCGCCATGTTCCTCGACGATCTTGTTCACGATGGCGAGACCGAGACCGGTGCCCTTCTCGCGCGTCGTCACATAGGGTTGGAGCAAGCTTTCGCTTTCCATGGGCAGGCCGATACCATTGTCTTCGACGGCAATATCGAGCCAGTTGGTATCTGCGGTAACGGTTACCGCGACGCGGCCGCGAAAGTCAGGTTCCGCAGCCCCTTCCCGCGCATCGATGGCTTCGGCTGCGTTTTTCAGTACATTGATCATCGCCTGTCCGAACTGGTGGCGATCGCAGGCAATCTCGATCGGCCCGGCGTCCCTGGCATCGAACCGGAAATCGATTTCGGGATGCGCCACTTCCTGCAGGAATAGCGATTGGCGGACGAGATCCAGCGCGTCTTCCTGCCGAAATACCGGCTTTGGCAAGCGCGCGAAGCTGGAAAATTCGTCGACCATGGTCCGCAATTGGCCGACCTGCCGCACGATCGTGCTCGTCAGTTCATCGAACAACTCGCCATCCTGCTCGATCTGGCGGCGATAGCGGCGCTTCAATCGTTCTGTCGCAAGCTGGATGGGAGTCAGTGGATTCTTGATCTCATGCGCGATCCGCCGGGCGACATCCGACCAGGCAGCCTGCCGCTGATCCAGAAGCTGCCGGGTGATGTCCTCGAAGGTAATGACGAAACCGCCAGCGGCCGCAGAGTTCTTCACCGCGAGGGTCAGGATTTCGCCGCCCTTGTCGAAGCTGACGACGCCCTGCCCTATTCCAGACTGCACCAGCGCGCTCATCTGCGGCGCAAGCGCGTCGAGCGACAATCCTTCGGTACCATCCACCCCGGCAGGCAGCAGGAGCGACTGCGCCGATCCATTCATCAGCAGGATCTGACCTTCGGAATCGACCGAAATGATGCCGGCGGTAATCGATTCCAGCAAAGCTTCCATGAAGCTGCGACGATCGTCGAGCTGCAAATTGGCGAGCTTCAGGTCGTCTGTCTGCGATTCGATCTGTGCTGTCATGCGGTTGAATGCGCGGTTCAGCAGACCGATCTCGTCGGCCCCCGTGCGACCTTCCACGCGCAGGGAGAAATTGCCTGCCCCAACTTTCCGCGCTGCAGCAACGAGATCGGTCAGTGGCTCCACCTGTCGATCCGCGAACCTGAGCGCGAACCACACGGCAAGCCCCACCAGGAAAAGGCTGACGAAGAAGAGGGCGAGGTTGAAGCGAAGCTGCAGCGCCCTCGCTCTGCTGGTCAGCACATCATATTGCGACACGACGGAGCTTGCCCGCTCCCACTGGCTGAAGGAGAGCGCTTCGGAATTGCGGGCATTGTAGAGGTAAATTCCGCGCGCAGCATCGATCGGCGCCACCGCCTCGATGCGCGTCGCATCGGCGAACACCGCGACAGGTTCCTGGTCGGAGAATACCCCAAGAGCCAGTTCGCCGCGCTCGGCAGGCTGGGAATCCTCTCGCAGATTGAATGCAGCCGCCGTCGTCAGCGTCCCGTCGGGGAATGCCTGCAAGACGGCGGATTCGTTGATTTCCCGGCCTTGCATCTGGTAGCTGAAGTCTTCGAGAAACTCCGTGTTCGTGAGATCGAGCTCGCCCGTATTGGCAAAATAGAAACGCAGGTCGCCGGCCATCGTGACCGTCTCGTTCGCAACTTCCAGCTGGTTCTGCTCGTAATATCCGCGCGCAAGTTCGTTCGCGTTTTCCATCAGGCCGCGCGAATTGCCGGAAAACCAGAAATCGACACCCGACTGGAACAGCACCGCGGCGAAGCCTGCTACCAGCAAGGTCGGCACCGCAGCGATCAACGAGAAAAGGAACACCAGCCTGACATGAAGCCGCGCCGTGCTGCCGGCAGCGCGGCGGATGGCAAGACGCCGTCCGCACAGGACCAGCAGGGCCATGGCCGGTATCATGGTACCGATCAGGAGGATCGCGACCTGACCCGTGGGCAATAGCTGGCCGTCCGGCGGGGCATTCCTGAAAGCCGCCCATGTCGTCGCTATCATCCCGAGCACGGCTGCCAGTGTCACCAGTTCCAGCAGCAGGAAGATATTCGCCCGGCGCGACGCCACGACGAAGCGGCGCATCCAGCGCGGGCTCCTCCGTGTGGTCTGTTGCGCTGCGTCTACCATCGTTGCGTGATTACAACAGTGGTGTGACTTCTCGGCAAGGGGAAAATTGCAGGCCGCCGCTCCGTCAGGCGCGCGTGGTAAACAGTTCGGCGTCTATCGAAAGGTCGCTCAGCCTCTTGCGCAGCGTATTGCGATTGATCCCGAGCATGGCGGCAGCACGCAGCTGGTTGCCGCCGGTCCGGCGCAGCACTTCTTCGAAAAGGGGTTTTTCGAAGGCTGCCTGCGCCTTGCGGTGGAGGGCTCCCGACGGTGGATTGGTTCGCTCCAGCCATTCCGCAATCGCCGCCGACAAGCCCTGCTCCTCGTTCCTCGCAGCGGGACGCGCAGCGCTTTCCCGGGAGGTGATTTCCTCGACCAGCTCATCGGTAATGACATCCTCGCGTGCCATGATGGCGAGCCGGAAGACCAGGTTCCTGAGCTCGCGCACATTCCCGCGCCATTCGAGACGAGACAGGCGGTCGATTGCCTTTTCGGACAGGCCTCGCCTCGGCAGCCCTTCCTCCACAGCCTGTGCCAGGAAGTGGTTTGCCAGCATCCCGATATCCTCGCGCCGCTCCCTGAGAGGGGGAAGCTCGATCGGAACGACGGCGAGGCGGTAATAGAGGTCTTCGCGGAACGTCCCGGCGGCGATCATCGGTCCCAGATCGCGATTGGTGGCCGTCACGATGCGAACGTCGACGGCCACGTCCTGACGCCCTCCGACCCGGCGGATCCTGCCCGATTGCAGCGCCCGCAGGAGCCGGGTCTGAGCTTCCACCGGCATGTCGCCGATCTCGTCGAGAAATAGCGTGCCACCATTGGCCTGCTCGAACTTGCCGATCGCCTGCGCCGTCGCGCCGGTGAACGCGCCTTTCTCGTGTCCGAACAGCTCGCTTTCGATCAGGTCGTGGGGGATGGCCGCAGCATTCACGGCGACGAAGGGTCCGGTCTTGCGATGACCCAGCTGGTGGATCGCCTCGGCCACCAGTTCCTTGCCTGTGCCGGATTCACCGGTAACCAGAACCGTCAGGTCGTTGCGCAGGACACGGGCGATCATGCGGAAGACCGCCTGCATCGCCTGGCTGCGCCCGACGAGGGGCATTCCGTCGCCCGCCGCGTCGTCGGCCACCGCGCTCGCCCCTTGACCGGCGGCTTGCCGGACAGCACGCAGAAGCTCGTCCAGATCGAAGGGCTTCGGGAAATACTCGAACGCTTCGTTCTCGCTGGCCCGCACAGCCGTGTCGAGCGTGTTCTGGGCCGACAGGACGATAAAGGGCATGGACGGCGCGAGGGACCGCACGGTGTCGAGCGCGGCAATCCCGTCACCGTCTTCGAGCATCACATCGGTCAGCATTGCCGCGTAGGACCGTTTCGCCAGCAATGCGTCGCGGTCAGCGATCCCGGTGCAATGTGTCACCGAATAGCCGTCCGATTCCAGCGCGGAGACAATGACGGTCGCGATAGCCGGATCGTCCTCGACCACGAGAATGTCTTTGGGGGCGCTCATTTCGCATCCTTCGCTTCGGCAAGATGGATCCGGAACCTGGTCAGACCCGCACTGCGATCCCGCTCGTTCGCGATACGGCCATCCATGTCCCGCACAAGTTTACGCACCAGTGCGAGGCCAAGGCCCTGACCACCCTTTTTCGAAGTCACGAACGGTTCGAATACCCGTTCCGCAATGGCGGGATCGATGCCCGGTCCGTTGTCGCTGACGGTAATCTCGATCGGCAGGGAAACGGAGCGTCCGCGGCCACGGCGCAGCACGTTCATGACCAGCCCCGTCACATAGCGCGTCCTGATGGTCACGCAGGGATGGTCTTCCCCGGCACAGGCGTCGCGTGCGTTCCCCAGCAGGTTGATCAGCACCTGCTGCAGCGCATCGCGGCTGGCGATGACCGCGGGCAAGGAGGGGTCGAACTCCTCGGTAAATGTCACCTCGGGTGCGCCTTCTACCGAGCGCACGACGCCCAGCGCGTTGCGTATGACCTCGTGCAGGTTGATGGGCTCAAGCGGGTCGACCTGCTTGCTCCCCAGCTTCTGCATACGGTCGATCATCCGGGCGATCCGGTCGACTTCCGCCGTCACCAGCCGCGCAAGGCCCTGGTCCCCTTCCGGCAGCTTGCGCTGAAGAAGCTGGCTGGCCCCGCGAATGGCTGCGAGGGGGTTCTTGATTTCATGCGCGAGGACCGCTGGTGCAGCGATATCGGACGGCTGCGGATCGTCCGCCATGTCGGCCTGGCCTGCATCGGACAGTGTGATCACGCGCCACCCCGGCTCCGCCGACACCGGCGAGATCGTCAGGTTCACCAGCCTTCCCGGCATGTCGCCGATCGTGATACCGCGGGCCGTCAGCACGGTATCGGGTTCATCCAGCAGCCGTCCAACGCGCTCGTCCGCGATATTCGCGGTTTCGCGGAACGGCTTGCCGAGCAGGCGGCTCGCGCCCTTTCCCAGCAGGTTCTCCGTCGACTGGTTCGCCTCGCGTATGATTCCGCCGGGGTCGATCAGCACGAATGCGAAGATCAGGCTGGAAACCTGTGTCCGGTGGTCCGGCGCAGCCACCGGTACGCTCATTAGGGGCGCCTCACGCTGCGCGGCGATGACGGAACGGTTCGTAGAAACGCTCCAGCTCGCCGAGCACCTGGTCGGGATCGTCGATGAAGTTCACGTGATTACGGAACTCTGCCGAGCCGTGCATGCCCTTGGTATACCAACCGAGATGCTTGCGCGCGACCTTGGCCCCGACATCGCGGCCATAAAGGTCGAGCATCCTTTCGTAATGCTCGATCACGGTTTCGTACTGTTCGTCGAAATCGGGGCTCGCAAGCGTTTGCCCGGTCTTCCACCAGTGCATGACCTGGCCCAGCAGCCATGGCTTGCCATAGGCTCCGCGGCCGATCATCAGGCCATCTGCACCCGATTGCTCCAGCGCGTTCGCAGCGTCCTCGACCGTGCAGATATCGCCGTTGACGATGACCGGGATCGAGACCGCTTCCTTCACCTTGCGGACGAAGGACCAGTCGGCGCTGCCCTTGTACATCTGGTTGCGGGTGCGGCCGTGGACCGTGATCATCCTGACGCCCAGATCCTCCGCGATCTTCGCCAGTTCCGGCGCATTCAGGCTGGAATGGTCCCACCCCATCCGCATCTTGACGGTAACCGGGACATCGACCGCCTTAACCGTTGCTTCCATCAATCTGGTCGCCAGCGGGACCTCGCGCATCAGCGCACTGCCGGCCATCCCGTTCGTCACCTTGCGGACCGGGCAGCCGAAATTGATGTCGATGATGGCGGCGCCCTTGTCCTCGCTCAGCTTGGCAGCTTCACCCATGCTTTCGGGATCGCAGCCGACCAGCTGCATGGAAATCGGGTCCTCGGTAACGTCCCACTCGGCTTTCTGGATGCTCTGGCGGGTTTCGCGGATGGCCGCCTGGCTCGCCATCATCTCGGTTACGTTGAGACCCGATCCGTAGCGGCGCACCAGCATGCGAAACGGCATGTCGGTGACCCCGGTCATCGGGGCAAGGACGACGGGCGTATCGATCGTCACCCCGCCCACCTGAATGGGTTTGGGGGGATAGGGAGGCTGGGCAGGTGTCATGGTGGTAACAATGTTTGCCTAAATATTGGGCACGCGCCTAGTGGATTGCAGTCCGAACCGCAAGCGCGTAGCGCCGCCGCGAAGATGAGCGATCCATCCGCCCTCCCCCCGTTTTCGGTCGTCATTGTCGCAGCCGGCAAGGGCTTGCGGGCGGACCAGCCCGTGCCGAAGCAATTTGCATCATGGCGGGGCAAGCCGGTGCTGCGACATTCGGTCGAACGGTTTCTCTCGGCCGGCGCCTCCCGCATCGTCATCGCAATCCCTGACGGGGGCGATGACGTGGCGAGGCAGGCAGTTGACGAAGACGAACGCCTTTCTTTCGTCATCGGCGCGGAAACCCGGCAAGGATCGGTCGCCAATGCACTGCACGCCCTTCGCGGCGGGGACACGGACCATGTGCTGATCCATGACGCCGCCCGGCCGATCGTGCCGCTTGCCGTCATGGAGCGGCTGCTTGCAGCGCTGACGGAACATACGGGCGCAATCCCCGTCCTGCCGGTCGTCGACAGCCTGGCAGTAGAGAAAGACGGCGTCATGGATGGCAGCGCCGACCGCGAGGTCTTAAAGCGCGTCCAGACACCGCAGGCCTTCCGCTACGAAGCGATCCTTGCAGCGCATGACGCATGGAGGGGCGCACCGCTTGCAGGGGACGACGCGCAGGTCCTGCGTGCGCACGGTGGCAGTATTGCCCTTGTCCGCGGCAGCGAAGACCTGCGCAAACTTACATTCTCGGAGGATTTCATGACAGCTTTACCGCCTGTGCGGACGGGCATGGGTTACGATGTCCACCGCCTGGCCGATGGCGAGGAACTGTGGCTGTGCGGCATCCGGCTGGATCATCCTCGCGGCCTTGCGGGGCACAGCGATGCCGATGTCGGCCTGCATGCGATCACGGATGCGATTCTGGGCGCGGTGGCGAAGGGCGATATCGGGCAACATTTCCCGCCCGGCGACGAAGAATGGGCCGGTGCGTCCTCCGACCAGTTCCTGGCCCATGCCGTGAAGCTTGCCGCAGAGGCGGGCTACACGGTTGGAAATATCGACCTGACACTGATCTGCGAAGAGCCGAAGATCGGTCCGCACCGCAATGCCATGCAGACGCGGATCGCCGAGATCATAGGCAGCGAAGCGTCCGCCATCAGCGTCAAGGCAACCACGACCGAGCGGCTGGGCTTTACGGGACGCGGCGAAGGTATTGCCGCCCAGGCCGTTGCGACAATGGTCCTGCAGGCGTAGGGGCGCCCCATGTCCGAAATGCTCCTGCCTGACGATATCGCGCAACTCGCGGCAAAGGTCGTTGAAGCCAATACCGCTTCCGGTCGCAAGGTTGTGCTCGCCGAAAGCTGTACCGGCGGCCTCGTCTCCGGCGCGCTGACCGAAATACCCGGTTCGTCATCCGTGCTCGACCGCGGGTTCGTGACCTACTCAAACGAAGCAAAGATGGAGATGCTGGACGTACCCAGCGACATCATCGAAACCTTCGGTGCCGTGTCCATCGCATGCGTCTGGGCCATGGCGCAGGGGGCGCTCAAGCATTCAGGCGCAGATGTGGCCGTGGCCATCAGCGGCGTCGCCGGCCCCGGCGGAGGCACCGCGACCAAGCCGGTCGGAACGGTCGTTTTCGCCCGCGCCATCCGGGATAGCGAAGACGAGCCGGAAGGCGAGCTCAAGCGGTTCGGCGATGTGGGACGCGCGGAAATCCGCCGTCAGGCGACGCTTTGCGCACTGGAATTGCTGCTACCGTAAAGCGCGTCCGCCCGCGTTTCGAATGCGGTCACCATCTTGCGGAAAGCCCGGTCGAAATATTGCCCTGCCATCGCTTCGAAGACGCGGTTCTTGAACGTGAAATCGACGCAGAAGTGGATGCGGCAGCCCCCTCCCTCGCGCTCTTCGAATTGCCACGTATTGTCGAGATCGCGCAGCGGCCCGTCGACATAGTGAACTCTCAGATATTCCGGCCGTTTCTTCTCCACGCGTGACGTGAAGCTTTCGCGGATGGCCTTGAAGCCGACGACCATGTCGGCAATCATCTCTACCTCGCTGTCGGAACGAACCCGGGTCGCGACGACCCAGGGAAGGAATTCACGGTACCTGCCGACATCCGCCACCAAGTCGAACATCTGTTCGCGGCTATAAGGTAGCTCGCGGGTTTCTCGGATGCCAGGCATCAGGCCCCCGCCCCCGACCTCGCTCCCGACTTCGCCAGCTTTGCCTCCCGCGCCGCCTTCATCTGGGCGAAGTCGTCACCCGCATGATAGCTGGACCGCGTCAGTGGCGAGGATGCGACCTGCAGGAACCCCTTTGCCCGCGCAATGGCGCCGAAGGCATCGAAGGCCTTCGGGGTCACGAAATCCTCGACCTTGGCGTGTTTCGGCGTGGGCTGGAGGTACTGGCCCATCGTCATGAAATCGATGTCTGCACTGCGCATGTCGTCCATCACCTGATGCACTTCGAGCCGTTGCTCGCCGAGACCAAGCATGATGCCGGATTTCGTGAAGATCATCGGGTCGTGCGCCTTCACCTCTTCCAGCAGACGGATGGAGGCATAATAACGCGCCCCCGGCCTGATGGTCGGATACAGCCGTGGCACAGTTTCCAGATTGTGGTTGTAGACGTCGGGACCTGCCTCGCAGATCGCCTCGACCGCCGCGCGCATCTTGCCGCGAAAATCGGGTGTCAGGATCTCGATCGTCGTATCGGGCGTCTCGCGTCGCAGTGCCTTGATGACCTTCACGAACTGGTCGGCGCCGCCATCGGGCAGATCGTCGCGATCCACGCTCGTGATCACGATATGCTCCAGCCCCATCTTGCCCGCCGCAACGGCGACGTTCTCCGGCTCCATCTTGTCGACGATGCGCGGCATTCCGGTCTTCACGTTGCAGAAGGCACAGGCACGGGTGCACACATCGCCGAGGATCATCACGGTCGCGTGTTTCTTCTCCCAGCACTCCCCGATATTCGGGCAGGCGGCTTCTTCGCAGACCGTATTGAGACCGAGATCGCGCATCAGGGTGCGCGTTTCGTGATACCCCTTGCTGACAGGCGCCTTCACCCGGATCCAGTCCGGCTTGCGCTGGCGTGCGGGGCGTTCGCTGTCGGGCTTGGGGGTGCCGGAAAGATCGTTCATGCCCGCCCATCTAGGCGTCCCGCTTGCCAGTGACAATGGCGGCGGTATGAAGCGTCGCATGACCAAGGAAACCACGCCTCCGCTCGACTCGCTGATCTCCGGCTACCGCAATTTCCGTGAGACCGGCTGGGAACCCCATCGCAAGCGCTGGGCGCAGCTGCGCGAGGGACAATCGCCGGAAGTCATGGTCATCGCCTGCAGCGACAGCCGGGTCGATCCCGCGCAGATCTTCGATGTCGATCCGGGCCAGATTTTCGTCGTCCGCAACGTGGCCGCGCTGGTCCCTCCCTACGAAACCACGCCCGGACAGCACGGCGTGTCGGCAGCGCTGGAATTCGCGGTCCAGGTCCTGAAGGTGAAGGAGGTCGTCGTGATGGGCCACGGGATGTGCGGCGGCTGCGAAGCGGCCCTGACAAAGTCCATGGCCGATGCACGCCCGGGCGAAGGCGGTTTCGTCGCCCAGTGGATCTCCATGCTCGATGAAGCGGTGGTAAAGGTCTCCGGCGAATTCGGCTCCGAAGGCCGCGATGCCCTGCGCGCGATGGAGCACGAGGCGGTTCGCGTCAGCCTGCAGAACCTGCGCACCTTCCCTTGCGTGCAGGAGAAGGAAAGCGCCGGCACGCTGAAGCTGCGCGGTGCCTATTTTGCCATCTCGCATGGCGTTCTGAACCTGCTGGACGAAGATAGCGGAAAGTTCGCCTCCGTTACCTAGGGCGCGCTTGTAACCGCATCGCGCCAGTGCCAAGGCCGTATCCATGTCTGAAATGGATGCAAAGAACATCGCCCTCCTGATCGATGCCGACAACGTCAATCCGCGTGGCATCGACAGCGTTTTGACCGTCCTGGCGGAGCTGGGGCAGGTCAATATCCGGCGCGCCTATGGCAACTGGGCCAAGGACGCGCTGAAAAAATGGGGCGACATCACCAACCGGTACGGCATCCGTCCGCACCAGCAGTTCGACCTGACGCGCGGAAAGAACGCCACCGACATGGCCATGAGCATCGACGCGGTCGATCTGCTCTACCAGGGCAAGGTCGACGGGTTCGGCATCATGAGCAGCGACAGCGATTTCACCCCGCTCGTCACCCGGCTGAGGCAGGATGGTCTCCCCGTTTACTGCTTCGGTGACGGAAAGACCCCGATGGCGCTGAAAACCGCCTGCACCCGTTTCATCGATGTCGACAAGCTGATGCGCGGCGACCGCCCGGAACGCAGCCAGTCCGCGAGCCGGAAGAAGGGCGACACTCCGCCCGAGCCGCAAATCGCAGACAACGCCGTCGAGGAAGAGCTGATCGACCTGCTGGGCGAAGCTTGGAAAGCGTCGAACCGCGATGACGACGGATACGCCCGTTTGCAGGAAGTCGGCCAGATCGCGGGCAACCGTTCCAGTTTCGATGTGCGCAATTACGGGTTCAAGCAATTGTCCGAGATGTTCCGCTCGCTCGACCGTTTCGACATCAAGCGCGGGTCCAACGGCCAGCTTTACGTGCGCCGCCTTCGCTGAGCAGGCTCCGACTGGACAAAGAAAAACGGCGCGGATCTCTCGATCCGCGCCGTTTTCTTTCTCAGGTCAGTCCTGTCAGCTCGACGGCTGCTCTGCCGTCGTTGCCGGAGCCGCGGCCATGTCGCGCCCGGCATAGGCGTTCCACAGACGGGCGATGGCGCGGCGAGCACCCTCGACCTGCGCGAAGGTCGCACGGGCTTCCTCCGTCTTGCCCTGATCGAGCTGGGCGATGCCCAGGCGGGTCAGAACACGGGGGGTGTCCACGCCCGGCTTGTCGAGAGCCATGGTGTAGAATTCCTCGGCTTCGGCCGCACGGTCGTAGTTCAGATAGGCGTCACCCGTCGCCATCAGCAGCGCGCTGTCAGCACCGGCCTTGCGGGCATCTGCTGCCAGCTTCGGCAATTCGGCCCTGTCGGCGTCCACCCGGCCACGCGCATTGTTGCGTACTTCGACGACGTAGGGATTGCTTTCCGACAGATTTCCATCGGCCAGACCTTCCGCGATCACGGCATCGACTTCACCCGGCAGACGGCGCGCATCGGCGGCGTCCACATAGTCGAGATAGTCGCGCTCGCTACGCAGGACATTGGCACGGCGTGCCAAGCGAAGAAGGTCGAGCGTCTGCTGCGAATCGTACTGCAGCATGTTGCGCTGGATCGCGATCGCATCGCCCCACGCGCTTTCCGACGGGAACTGGTCGACATAGAGGAGGCTGTACTGCACCGCCTCCTCTGCATTGTTGGCTTCGTAGGCGGCCGACAGGCCGCGCTTGATCCACGCTTCGTCCACCGGCTGTCCGGCGGCGACGAGATCGTTGATCGTGCCGCGCAGATAGGTCAGCCCGTCCTGCGTGCGCCCTTCGTTGAGATACGTCTCGGCAATCAGGCCGGTCAGTTCGACCTCGCTGGCGCCCGCTTCCACCGCACGCTCGAGATAGGTGCGAGCGGTCGCATAGTCCTGCGCATTGTAGGACAGCTGGCCGGCCAGGGTGTTGAACTTGGCAACATTCTCGGCACTGGTCTTGCCGCTGCCGAGCATCTGCTTGACGCCTTCCAGCTGAAGGTTGTTATCTTCCGTCAGACGTCCGACATTGTAGTAGAGGCCGCCGGTCGCATACTTGTCGTCAGGCGTTTCCGATGCGGCAAGGACGCCGGGCAGCGCGGCCTTCGCCGCGTTGAGGTCGGGCGTCTCCGCCTTCAGCATCTCGTCGACAGGCTGATAGGCAGCGACGAAGCCCTTCGAATATTGCGGCTTCTCGGCCTTCTTCTGGGCATGGGCCGGCACTTCGAGAGCGGTCACGCCAAGGGCGGTTCCGCCCATCAATGCGACGGCGAGAGCGGCGCTGGCACCGAAACGGCCGGTGCTGCGACGACGTGCAAAAGGGGATGCGAACATTCTTATTTTCTCCCAAGAAACTCGGTAAACCTGTTTGAGGCCCGCGCGGGCTGCACATGTTTTAACGCTCGTGCAAGCCGGTGGTGCCGATTTGATTGCCAAAGCGTAGGATACGGGCGCTGAATGGCGATTGAATGATGCGGCGCACCATTCTGCGCCATTCGGCCCTGATATGTGGAAAACGCGGCCTGCGAACCCTATCTGGGGGGCCTGAAGCTTCCTCCGCGGGGTGATCTCCCCTAAACTCATTCCCATTGCCGAAACCGGCCCTGTTCCGGTTTGCACCGCCATGTAGCGAGACCCAGCCTTGAGCGACGATACAGACACCCTTTCCCCGCCCCAGTCCCCCGGCGATTTCGAGCGGATCGATATCGTCGACGAGATGAAGACGAGCTATCTCGATTACGCGATGAGCGTGATCGTCAGCCGTGCGCTGCCCGATGTGCGCGACGGCCTGAAACCCGTTCACCGCCGCATCCTCTACGCCAGCAAGCAGGGCAATTTCGTCGCCGGGCGGCCCTATGTGAAGAGCGCGAAGATCGTCGGCGACGTGATGGGCGACTATCACCCGCATGGCGACAGCGCGATCTACGATGCGCTCGCCCGTATGACGCAGGACTGGTCGCTGCGCGTGCCGCTAGTCGATGGCCAGGGCAATTTCGGGTCGATGGACCCGGACCCGCCCGCCTCCATGCGCTATACCGAGGCCAAGCTGGCCAAGGTTGCCAACACCCTGCTCGACGACCTCGACAAGGACACGGTCGATTTCGTCGACAATTACGACGGCCGTATTCAGGAACCGTCCGTCCTGCCCGCACGGTTCCCGAACCTGCTGGTCAACGGCGCCGGCGGCATCGCCGTCGGCATGGCGACCAATATTCCCCCGCACAATCTGGGTGAGGTCATCGACGGCTGCTTCGCCTATCTCGACAATCCGGGGATCTCGTCCGAAGAGCTGGTCGAGTTCATTCCCGGCCCCGATTTCCCGACCGCCCCGCTCATCCTCGGCCAGTCCGGCGCGCGTGCCGCGTACACGACCGGCCGCGGTTCGATCCTCATGCGGGCGCGCCACGAAATCGAGACACGCTCCGGCGACCGCCAGTCGATCGTCCTGACCTCGATTCCCTTCCAGGTCGGCAAATCGGGCCTGGTCGAGAAAATCGCCGAGGCGGCAAAGGACAAGCGGATCGAGGGCATCTCCGACATTCGCGACGAAAGCAGCCGCGAAGGCGTGCGCGTCGTCGTCGACCTGAAGCGCGATGCCTCGGCGGAAGTCGTGCTGAACCAGATCTGGCGCTACACCCCGGCGCAGTCGAGCTTCCCGGCCAACATGCTGGCCATTCGCGGCGGCCGCCCGGAAACGCTGTCGCTGCGCGACATCATCCAGGCCTTCATCTCGTTCCGCGAAGAGGTCATTACCCGCCGCACGAAGTTCGAACTGAACAAGGTGCGCGAGCGGGCGCACGTCTTGCTCGGCCTGGTCGTCGCCGTATCGAACCTCGACGAGGTCGTCGCGATCATCCGCGGTTCGTCGAACCCCCAGATCGCCCGCGAGAAACTGCGCACACGCGAATGGCCGATTGGCGAGATTGCCCAGTATATCCGTCTGGTCGAAGCGATCGAGCCGGACGCGGAACAGGAAGGCGGAACCTATCGCCTGTCCGAACGCCAGGTGAAGGCGATCCTCGACCTGCGACTTCACCGCCTGACAGCGCTCGGCCGCGACGAGATCGGCGACGAACTCAAGGAGCTGAGCGTCGCGATCGAGGAATACCTCGCCATTCTCGCAGACCGGGTGAAGCTCTACGGCGTGCTGCGCGACGAACTGTCGGAGATCCGCGAACTCTACGCCACGCCCCGGGTATCCGAAATCGCGCCCGCGTGGGACGGGATCGACGACGAGGACCTGATCGAGCGCGACGAGATGGTCGTGACCGTCACCCATGACGGTTACATAAAGCGCACGCCGCTTTCGACCTTCCGGGCCCAGAACCGGGGCGGCAAGGGCCGTGCCGGAATGGCGACGAAGGACGAGGACGCGGTGAGCGAGATGTTCGTCACCAGCACCCACAATCCCGTCCTGTTCTTCAGCACGATGGGCAAGGTCTACCGGATGAAGGTGTGGAAGCTGCCCGAAGGCGGACCCGCCACGCGCGGGAGGCCGATCATCAACATGCTGCCCTCCCTCGACGATGGCGAGACGATCCGCACCGTGCTCCCCCTGCCCGAGGACGAGGACATGTGGGGCGCGCTCAGCGTGGTCTTCGTCACCGCGAAGGGCAATGTCCGGCGCAACAGCATGGACGCCTTCACCAATATTCCCAGCAACGGCAAGTTCGCGATGAAGTTCGACGCCGACAGCGATGACGAACTGATCGGCGTGGCGCTGCTCGAGGCAGGCGACGACGTCCTTCTCGCCACCCGACTCGGCAAGGCGATCCGCTTTGCCGGGGAGGATGTCCGCGAGTTCACGTCGCGCACCTCTACCGGCGTTCGCGGCATGAAGTTCAAGGAAGACGGTGATGCGGTCGTCTCGCTCTCCATCCTTCACGAGGGAAGCGCCACGCCCGACCAGCGCGAGGCGTATCTGAAGGTTGCACCCTGGAAGGCCGACGAGGACGCCCCTGCCCTGTCCGATGATCATGCGAAGATGGCCGAGGAGGAACAATTCATCCTGACCGTCTGTGCCAATGGTTATGGCAAACTGTCGTCCGCTTACGAATATCGCAAGGCGGGCCGCGGCGGTATGGGCATCACCAATATCGACAATATCCCTCGCAATGGCGAAGTCGTCGCCAGCTTCACGGCGACGCAGAACGACCAGTTGATGCTGGTCACCGACCAGGCGAAGCTGATCCGTATCGGCCTCGACAGCTTGCGCGTCATCGGGCGTGCATCGTCCGGCGTCCGCCTGTTCGACGTTGCGAAGGGCGAGACGATCGTATCCGCCGTCCGGATCGACGAGGACGAATCTCCGGAAAACGAAGCGGAAGAAGCCATCGTGGAAGAGATGGTCGAGAAGCGCGGCGGCGGCGACGAAACCGCGCCGGAGACGACCATGGACCGCGACAGCAATGAAGGCGAAGCTCCGCCGGAATAGCTTGGCAGATGCATCACCGACCGGGTGTGGTCCGGGTCAGGCGGAGCCGCGCGCTCGCATGGTCTGGACCACGCCCGTCGCAATCAGGAACTGGCCGGCGAAATATACCGGCCAGATCAGCAGGTCGCCGATCTCCTCCCACCCGAGCGGTCCCATTCGGGCGAAGATCAGCAGGTCGGAAATGACGAAGAGGACCGCCCCCAGACCGACGCGGTAGCGGGGAAACGCACTCCACCATGCCGCCGCGGCCATGCCGCCCAGCGCCAGCCCGTAAAGCGTGACCGCCCAGTCCAGCATCAGGAAATAGGACACTGCAGGAGTAAGCAGCAGCAAGGCGGCGCCTGCCATCCTCTGGCTATTGGAGAGGGCCTGGCGAGGATGCCGCAGGTATAGTGCGATCGCAGTGACATGCGCGGCGAAGAACGCTGCCCCTCCGGCGCGAAAGTCCAGTTCGATGGCCATGTCGCCAAGGGCCGAAAGGGCCATGACCGTGCCGATCAGCACACCGTCCGTTCCGCTCAGCCGTCGCCAGCAATAGACCCCTAGAGCAGCAGCCCCCACCCCCTTCAGCAAAATCAGGTAAAGCCCGCCGATTTCATTATCCGACAGGAAATACCATGCGACCGCACCGGTCAGGGCGACCAGCAACCAGGGCCGTTCATGGGCAAGTGTGCGGGTGGAAACAGGTAGTCGGGCCATCAGGACAACCGCTAGGGCTTGCAGGGCATGCGGAGCAAGACCTAGATGCGGCCCGCGTAAGGACACGACCAATCATGACACACGATATCCATATCATCGGCGGCGGACTGGCCGGCAGCGAAGCGGCATGGCAACTCGCCCGGCGAGGCTTCAAGGTTCGCCTGTCGGAAATGCGCGGCAGCGGCGACACGACCGACGCGCACCAGACCGACGGCCTGGCGGAACTTGTGTGTTCAAATTCCTTCCGATCCGACGATGACGAGAAAAATGCCGTGGGGCTGCTGCATCACGAAATGCGGCGGCTCGATTCGCTCGTCATGCGGGCCGGCGAGAAGGCCAGGGTTCCAGCAGGCTCTGCCATGGCGGTGGACCGCGATGTCTTTTCCGAAGAGGTGGAGCGCACCCTGTCCGTGCATCCTAACATTACCGTTGTGCGCGAGCGAATCGATACTCTTCCGGCAGATGAACCGGTCATCGTGGCCACCGGTCCCCTGACTGCGGCCTCTCTTGCCCAGAGCATCGTGCGCGCGACCGGGGAAGAACGCCTCGCCTTCTTCGATGCCATCGCGCCGATCGTCCACCGTGACAGCATCGACATGGACGTTTGCTGGATCCAGTCGCGCTGGAACAAGCGCAACGAAGCTTCCAACGAAGACGGCGATTACATCAACTGTCCGATGACGAAGGACGAATACCTCGCTTTCCATCAGGGCCTGATCGATGGCGAGAAGACCGAGTTCAAGGAATGGGAGGAGAACACCCCCTATTTCGATGGCTGCATGCCGATCGAAGTCATGGCCTCACGCGGTGTCGACACGCTGCGCTATGGACCGATGAAGCCCGTCGGCCTCGACAATCCGCGCGATGTCACTCCCGAATTCCCGCAGGGCCGCTGGCCCTATGCGGTGGTGCAGCTGCGACAGGACAACAAGCTGGGCACTTTGTGGAACATGGTCGGCTTCCAGACGAAGCTGAAATACGGCGCGCAGGTCGAACTGTTCCGCACGATCCCGGGGCTACAAAACGCCGAATTCGCGCGGCTGGGCGGATTGCACCGCAACACCTTCCTGAATTCCCCCCTGGTGCTGGATCGCCAGTTGCGCCTGAAGGGCATGGAGAACGTCCGCTTTGCGGGGCAGATTACCGGCTGCGAGGGCTATGTCGAAAGCAGTGCAGTGGGCCTCGTGGCCGGAATGATGGCCGCTGCCGAACTGGCCGGGGACACATGGGTCGGACCGCCCCGCACCTCTGCCCTGGGCGCGCTCCTGTCGCACATTACCGGGGATGCCGAAGCGGAGACGTATCAGCCGATGAACGTCAATTTCGGCCTCTTCCCGCCACTGCACGACGTCAAGAAGAAGCAGCGCAAGGAGGCCTATACCACCCGCGCCAAGGCCGATATGCGGGACTGGATCGCGCAGCTCGATACCGTGCCCGCATAAGCGGGTCAGCACCGGCAGGCCGGTTTCTTCCTCGGTTTGGGCGCCGTCGTGGCGAATTCGGCCTGCGTCAGCTTGCGGTCGCCATCGGCATCGGCCCCGTCGAACTTCGTCGCGGTCGATACGGCCCATTCCTCGAAGGTCAGCAGGTTGTTGCCATCCCTGTCGAGTTTCCTGAAAGCGTTCGTCCTTGTGGACAGCATTTCGGCCCGCGTAATCGCGAGATCGCGGTTGCGGTCGTAGCGGAAAAACCGCCGCTGTTCGCGGCTCAACTGCGTAGCCTCCGGAGGGGTAGGACCGCGCATCTCGCCCGGATCGACTTCGGGCAGTTCGGGCTCGGCCGGCGTTTCGGTGGCTTCAGGAGCCGGTTCGGGAGGAGGTGCGGCTTCCTCCACCTGGGCCCTGCCCTGCCACCAGAACATCCCGACGCTGGCCAGCATCAAGGCCAGCACCGCGCCCAATATCATTCGATCCATCGCGTCCCCTATTCCCTGTCCTCACCGCCCGACTAGGCCATGCCGCATGGCAAGCGCAAGAGCCGGAAATCCATCGAAAATCGGGCGATCCTTGCGAAGAGCCCTTTGCCCGAGACCGGCGAGAACGGAAAAGGGCCGAAGCCGCCGGGGAAGACGGGACAATGTGCCGGACACCGGTGAACTGGCATCGGGTACTGGCACACCGCGTTCCTTCAGGTCCGCCAGGGCAAATAAGCGCGCGGCATCGTCGACCCTGCCCGCCAATTTGTCATCGATATCCGGCTGCAACGCCCGGGCGAGCGCCAGCCAGGCAGCAGAGCGTCCACCAACGAAGCCTTCGATGTCGCTTGCAGACAATGACTGTCCGGTCGCAAGCACCTCCCAGCCATCGACGAGCGCGCCCAGCCCGGCAGCTTCGCCACCCCAGTTCGCCAGTTCCTCGAGCAGCGGCTCTCCCTTCGGCCAGTTCTCCGGCTTGTCAGCGAACCTGTCGCGCCACCAGGCCAGTTTGAGCTGCGCGATGATCGGCTCGCTCGCTTCCCTCACCGCGCGGCCCAGACGTGCATCGAGCAGGAACAGCGCATGAAAGAAGCGCCTGTCCTGACCGGTCGCAGAGCTCGCTGCGAGCTTCATCGCCGGCGGAATTTCCTGAAGGTCCAGAGTATCCATCGTCGCCATTCGTTACCTCTCGCCGTGCCTGTCAACCGTTGTCGCCCGGTAATGCGCACGCGGCCCATATCCAGCGACTTCTCGCGAATTCCCAATCGATTCCAAATCTTAACCGGGTTGCGCTTAGGAATGCTGGCCTGGCTCCTTACCCCGGCTGGATTTTCAGCTTTTTACGGTACGCCTCCAATCTCCTAAGGAATTAACCTTGTCCGTAAGGGAAACGCTTACGTGGGCCACGTTACGGGCATCCTGTGATGAAACCGGCAGCCTTTTCCAAACCTCTCCTGTCCCGCCTCCTGCGAGACCGTTCAGGCAATACGCTCGCCATTGTGGCCGCAGCGACGGCCCCGCTTGTCGCGATGGTCGGCAGTGCGGTCGATATCGGCCGCGGCTATGTCGCACAGAGCCGTCTTCAGCAGGCCTGCGACGCCGGGACGCTGGCTGCCCGGAAGCGCCTGGGTTCGGACCTTCCACCCAGCGGTCATGTCCTCGGCCAGGTCAGAATGACAGGAAAGAGCTTTTTTGACCTGAATTTCCCTGAAGGGCGGTACGATACGACGGAGCTTTCCTTCGTCATGACGCTGGAAGAAGACTTCGCAATCACCGGCGCCGCCAGCGCCAACTTACCCACTGCCGTCATGGGGATTTTCGGCAAGAACAATATCCCGATTGCCGTCTCGTGCGGGTCGCGGATGAACTTCACCAATCTCGACATCATGATGGTGCTCGATACGACCGGGTCAATGCGGCACACGAATTCAGGGGATACGCAGTCGCGCATGGATTCCATGCGCAGCGTGATCACCGCGTTCGCCGGAAACCTCGAGGAAGCGAAAGCGCCCGATACGCGCATCCGTTTTGGGTTCGTCCCGTATGCGACCAACGTGAATGCTGGTCACCTTCTCGAAAACCAGTGGGTTGCGAACACCTGGCAGTATCAAAGCCGTAAACAGGACGGAAGCGAAACCACACCGGGCACGCGGACATATGATACGAACTGGGCTTACGTATCGGGCTCCAGAAGCGACTGGCAGGTCGAAAGTACCTATGACGCAACATACTACCCTGCTGTGCAAACCCCGCCAACCAGTGGCCAGGACGAGAGGAACGGTTCCTACACGCCCGAGCGCTGGGTCTGCGAGGGTAGCCAGCCTGCGAACTCCTTCACAAAAACGGACACCCTGCTGGGACAATCGAGCGAACCGTTTGCCGGTCCGCCTGCAGGAACGCGCGAGATCGACGAGATGCAGCGGTATGAAAACGGAACGCTGTATCGAACGACCCTGAACGGAGAGACCTGTACGGTCGAAAGCCAGAACTTCGACGAGTTCGTTCACTTCTTCGACCGCATCACGGACCCATCGGAAAATACCGAGAATTTCTTCCTCTATACCCAGCTGAACAGGAATGTTGCGGACTGGCGGACGACCACGCTTGGCTGCATGGAAGAACTCCCGACCTATCAGATCAGCGACTATGCCTCCGTCGACCTGACGCGTGCGCTCGACCTGGATATTGACCATGTTCCCGACGGCACCGCCGGGACCCAGTGGGGGCCGCGGCGGCCGGACCTCGTCTATGCGCGGTCCCTTACCGGTGGCGGTGGGGGATCCTTTACGCCCGACGACGTGCGCACCAGCAAGACTTTCTCTCGCACAGGTTACTGGTGGATGTCGGAATGTCCGGAACCTGCGCAGAATCTGGCCGAGATGACCAAGACCGAGATCGAGACCTACCTTGCGACACTGACGCCGAAGGGCGCCACCTATCACGACATCGGCATGATCTGGGGCGCCCGCCTGCTGAGCCCGGATGGCCTTTTCGCGGCAGAGAACGCGGACGAATCGAACAACAAGCCGACGACCCGCCACCTTATTTTCCTGACCGATGGCCAGACGGAACCTTATGATGTGGCTTACGGCCCCTATGGCGTCGAGCCGCTCGACAAGAGGCGGTGGGACCCTGACACATCCTCGATGTCGCTCGTCCAGACTGTGGAGGAACGGTTCAAGTTCGCCTGCCGGGAGATCAAGAAGAAGAACACGACCGTCTGGGTGATTGCATTCGGCACCTCCGTTAATGCGGCGATGACCGACTGTGCTGGTCCCGGCCATTATTTCGAGGCCGCCAACGCCGCTCAGCTCGACGAGGCCTTCGCGTCGATCGCGAGGTCCATGGGCGACCTGAGGGTCAGCAAATAATGGCGATCTTGCGAAGATTTTCAAACGACCAGAGCGGTGCGACGCTCATGGAATTCGGGCTTATCGCGCCTGTCCTGATGACCCTGCTAATGGGCATTTTCGATATCAGCTACAACATCTACGCGACTGCCATCCTGGAAGGTGCCATGCAGGAGGCTGGGCGCAACTCCACGATCGAGAATGCGACGACTTCCACGATAGACAACCGTGTCGAGGAACAGGTCCATGCGGCAGTCCCCAATGCCAGCATCACGTTCGCCCGCACCGCTTATGCGGAATATACCGATATCGGCCGGCCGGAAGACTTCACCGACCTGAACTCCGATGGGGTGTGCAATGACGGAGAGCCGTTCGAGGATGTCAATGCGAATGGCGTCTACGATACCGATCGCGGGCTGTCCGGCCAGGGCGGCGCGCGCAACGCCGTGGTTCTGAAGGCGACGATGACCTTCGACCGCTTCTTCCCGGTGGCATCGTTCGTCGGCCTTCCTTCGACCTATACGACGAGCTCCACGACTGTGCTCCGCAACCAGCCCTACGATATCAATGAAGTGGCACCTGCGACGGAGAATTGCCTGTGACCGCATTCGGCCGCAAATGCAAAGCGCTCCTGCGCAACCGAAGCGGCGTCGCGATGACGGAATTCGCGCTGGCTGCCCCCTTGCTGCTGGGCATCTCGCTGTATGGAATGGAAACGGCCTATCTCACGGTCGTCCACATGAAGGTGAACCAGGCCGCGATCCACGTGGCCGACAATGCCTCGCGCATCGGGGACGTATCGACCCTGGACAACCGCGCAATCTACGAAGCGGATATCAACGACCTGCTTGTCGGCGTCGACCTCCAGGTCGGCAACCTCGATATCTTCGAACATGGCCGGGTCATCATTTCCAGCCTGGAAACCAACCCCGACAACACGGCCCAGCAATGGATCCACTGGCAGCGCTGCAAGGGCAAGCTGGGCTGGGTTTCGACCTATGGCCAGGAAGGCGTCAAGGGCGGCTCGTTCCAGGGCATGGGTCCGATGACCCAGAAGGTGAAAGCGCTGCCCGGCGATGCCGTTATGTTCGTGGAAATCGCCTATGATTTCCAGCCACTCTTCGGTGCGACTTTCGTCGGAGAGGGGCGTATCCACGCCTATTCCTCTTTCACCGTCCGCGCCGACCGCGACCTGACCCAGATCTACCAGCGGGACACTACGTCACCCGACCCGGTGGCTTCATGCACGACCTTCGATGACCTCTCAGGCGAGGCAGGTTCGGGCGGAATCGTCAATCCCGGTGGAGGCATGCACGGCCCCGGTGGCGGTCCGGGCGGAGGCAGCTCGGGCGGAGGCGGAACCAGCGGCGGCGGCGGTGGTGGTGGTGGCGGCCCCGGCAAAGGCGGCCCCGGCGGAAAAATGTGACCCGCTCCAGCGCTTTTAAACCGCCTCGGTCTTAATCCACGTAACAAACCTTCTTAACGGCCTTCACGATCCGGTCGCTGTCGAGGATCGCCAGCTTTTCCAGATTGGCAGCGTAGGGCAGCGGCACCTCTTCGTCCGTGACCCGCAGCACCGGCGCGTCGAGGTCGTCGAAGCCCTCCTCCATGCAGATCGCGATGATTTCCGAAGCGATGGAGCAAGTTGGCCAGCCTTCCTCGGCGACGACCAGGCGGTTCGTTTTCTTCAGGCTTTCGAGGACGGTCCTCTTGTCGAGGGGGCGCAGCGTACGAAGGTCGATGACTTCTGCATCGATCCCCTCTCCGGCAAGCTGCTCGGCCGCTTCCAAAGCAAGCCCGACGGCAATCGAATAGGCGACAATCGTGACATCGCTACCCTCGCGCATGATGCGCGCCTGGCCGATGGGCAGGACCCAGTCGTCCATATCGGGCACATCGAAGCTGCGACCATAAACCAGTTCGTTTTCAAGGAATACGACGGGGTCTTCCGTCCGGATTGCGGCTTTCAGCAGGCCCTTGGCGTCCGCTGAATCGTATGGTGCGATGACAATCAGGCCGGGCACGCTGGCATACCACGGGCCGTAATTCTGGCTGTGCTGCGCCCCCACCCGGCTGGCGGCGGCATTCGGCCCCCGGAACACGACGGGACAGCGCATCTGCCCGCCCGACATGTAATTTGTCTTGGCCGCAGAGTTCACGATGTGGTCGATCGCCTGCATCGCGAAGTTGAAGGTCATGAATTCCACGACCGGGCGCAGGCCGCCCATCGCCGCGCCGGTGCCGATGCCGGCAAAACCGTATTCGGTAATCGGCGTATCGATCACCCGCTTGTCGCCGAATTCATCCAGCAGGCCCTGCGTTACCTTGTAGGCGCCCTGATACTCGGCGACTTCCTCGCCCATCACGAAGACCCGGTCGTCCCGGCGCATTTCCTCGGCCATTGCATCGCGCAGGGCTTCGCGAACGCTGGTGGAAGTCATGGAGGTGCCTTCGGGCACGGCAGGGTCGGCGACAGCGGCACGTTCCTGTTTCGCAGGCTTCGTCGCCTCGGCTTCGGAAGGCTCGCGGCCCACATCCTTGCCTTCGCCTTCTACGTCGGTCTTTGCCTGCTCCTCGGCAGCCTCCGAACCGGCTTCTGGCGCGTCCATATCGCTCGCGTCTTCGCCGTCGCCTGCCAGCATGGCGATGACGGTGCCGACCGCCACGTTCTCCGTGCCTTCCTCGACAAGGATCTTGCCGAGCGTCCCTTCGTCGACGGCTTCGAATTCCATCGTCGCCTTGTCGGTTTCGATCTCGGCGATGATGTCACCGATTTCGATCGTATCGCCCTCGGACTTGAGCCATTTGGCGAGCGTTCCTTCCTCCATCGTCGGGGAAAGCGCGGGCATTTTCAGTTCCACAGCCATGCTCAGTACTCCTCCACCAGGACATCGGTGTAGAGTTCGGACGCATCCGGCTCGGGCGAATTTTCCGCGAAGTCGGCCGCCTCGGACACGCGGGCGCGGATGGCCTTGTCGATGGCCTTCAGCTCGGCCTCATCCCTGCCGCCTTCGATCAGGGTCTTCTTGATCAGGTCGATGGGATCATGATGATCCTTCTGGTCCTGCACCTCCTCCCGCGTCCGGTATTTCGCGGGGTCCGACATGGAGTGACCGCGATAACGATAGGTGTTGAGTTCCATCAGGACCGGTCCGTTCCCGTCGCGAACATATTTGAACGCGACCTCCGCAGCGGCGCGGACTTCCAGAACGTCCATTCCGTTCACTTCCATTCCCGGGATGCGGAAGGCCGTGCCACGGCGATAGAATCGCGTTTCCGCGCTCGACCGTTTCGTTGCCGTGCCCATCGCGTACTGGTTGTCTTCCACCACGAACACGATCGGCAGCTTCCACAGCGCGGCCATGTTGAAGGTTTCGTAGACCTGCCCCTGGTTGGCAGCACCATCTCCAAAATAGGCGAGGCAGATGCCGCCGTCGCCGCGATATTTGTGGGCGAGCGCGAGGCCGCCGCCGAGCGACACCTGCGCACCCACGATACCGTGGCCGCCATAGAATTTATGCTCGGTGCTGAACATGTGCATCGAGCCGCCCTTGCCCTTCGAGATGCCCGCCTGGCGACCGGTCAGCTCCGCCATGATGACATTGGGATCGATGCCGTAGGCGAGCATGTGTCCGTGATCGCGGTAGCCGGTGATCACGCTGTCCCGGTCGTTGTCGAGCGCGGATTGCAGACCGATGGCGACCGCTTCCTGGCCGATATACAGGTGGCAGAAACCGCCGATCAGCCCCAGACCGTAAAGCTGTCCTGCGCGCTCTTCGAACCGGCGGATCAGCAGCATCTGCTCGTAGAACTCCAGCATCTGCTCTTCGGAGGCGGCAAACTTCTTCGCCTTCTCGAAATCGTCCTGCAGGCTGTGAAGAGCGAAGTCCTCGTCATCCTTGGTCGCGGGTTCGGCGGGTGTGTTGCGGGCTTTCGAAGGCTTGGCCAAGCTCGTCATTCCTCTTGCAGTGCGCGGCACGGGTACCGGCTATCGACGCACCGCACCCTCTACCGTTCCCTTGGCAGGACCGCTACGGCTTCGCAATGTTTCCGAATAGGAATGCAGACGCGCATGCGTCTGGACGAGCCCGGATTATTTGCCCTCGGGCTCCAGCTCGAGCACGATTTCATCGGGGTGCAGCACATGCATGTTTTTGCGCAGCAATTCGCCGACCATGTCGGGATCGGCCCGGTCCGGATGCAGCGCATCGACACGCCCCCTCAACTCGTCACGCTCCGCTTCGAGCACGGCGAGCTGCGCTTTACCCTGTTCGAGCAGGCTGGCCTGTTCACCCCAGGCAAGGAGCCCGCTAGGCCCCAATAGAGCTAGCCCGGTCAGGACGAGCAGAGACACCAGGGCAACGCCCTGCACGGCCTGTTGCCGTGTCGAAACCAGTCTGTGCCCGCTTTGCGCCATGCCCACGTAAGAATCATAGTTACCAGCCGGTTACAAGCGGAATTTCGCCTTCTGCGACCAAGTGATTCAAACGATTCGCTTTTAATAGGAGCGCGGCAGCCCCAACACGTGTTCGGAGAGGTAGCTGAGGATGAGGTTCGTCGAGATCGGAGCCACCGTATAGAGCCGCGCCTCGCGGAATTTGCGCTCCACATCGTATTCCTCGGCAAAACCGAACCCGCCATAGGTCTGGACGCACATGTCGGCCGCGGCCCAGCTTGCTTCCGATGCCAGCATCTTGGCCATATTGGCTTCTTCCCCGGCATTGCCACCTTGGTCGTAGACCTCCGCCGCATGATGGACCATCAGTTCCGCCGCGCGCATCTGGGCATAGCAGCGCGCAATCGGGAACTGGATGCCCTGGTTCTGGCCGATGGGCCGGCCGAAGACCTGCCTGTCCTTCGCATACTCGCTCGCGCGTTCGATGAACCATTTCGCATCGCCGATGCATTCCGCCGCAATGAGAACGCGCTCTGCATTCATGCCGGACAGGATGTAGCGGAAGCCCTTCCCCTCTTCTCCGATCAGGGCGGATTTGGGTATACGCAGATCGTCGAAGAACACCTCGCACGACGAATGGTTCATCATCGTCCTGATCGGCTTGATCGTCATCCCGCCCGATGCCTGCGCCTGTTGCATATCGACCAGGAACAGGGAGAGGCCTTCTGTCTTCTTCTCAGTCTCATCCTTCGGTGTCGTGCGGGCGAGGAGCATCATCAGATCGGAATGCTCGGCCCGGCTGGTCCAGATTTTCTGGCCGTTGACGACATAGTCCTCGCCATCCGCCTCGGCGAAGGTGCGCAGGGAGAGCGTATCGGTCCCGCTGGTCGGCTCGCTCACCCCGAAAGCCTGCAGGCGGAGCGTCCCGTCGGCGATTTTCGGCAGGTAGTGCGCTTTCTGCTCGTCGCTGCCGTAACGCAGCAGCGTGTTCATGACATACATCTGCGCGTGCGCCGCGCCGCCATTGGAACCCGACGCCTGTATTTCCTCCATGATCACGGCGGCCGCGTCCAGTTTCAGGCCGCTGCCGCCATATTCCTCGGGGATCAACGCAGCGAGGAAACCGGCGCGCGTCAACGCGTCGACGAATTCGGAAGGGTAGGCACGCTCGCGGTCCTTCTCCCTCCAGTACTCGTTCGGAAATTCATCGCACAGCGCACGAACGGCGCGGCGGATTTCGTCGAGGTCTTCGCGGTTTTGCATGAGAGCTGCTCCAGACATCCATTCTGTTTTGCACTCCCTTGGCAAGCATGGAGCCTGCCGACAACCGCGGAACCGCGCCGGGCCTGGCGGGCTTTACAATTGCGCCCCGATTGCCCTATATAGTTTCTATTGAAACCAGTTTAGCGATTAGCCCGGAGAGACCTTCCCATGCCAGACCTGTTCGAAAACCCCGCCGGCCTCGATGGATTCGAGTTCGTCGAATTCTGCGCGCCTGAAAAAGGCGTTCTGGAACCTGTTTTCCAGGCGATGGGCTTCACCCAGGTGGCGAGCCACCGGAGCAAGGACGTTCATCTCTGGCGGCAGGGGAACATCAACCTCATTGCCAATTACGAGCCGCGCAGCGCAGCGTGGTATTTCGCCCGCGAGCACGGCCCGAGCGCGTGCGGGATGGGCTTCCGCGTGAAAGACGCTGCCAAGGCGTACGAACACCTTATCGAAAAAGGCGCGGAGCCGGTCGCCAACGAACCGGGCCCGATGGAACTGAGCATTCCTGCCATTCGCGGCATTGGCGGCGCGATCGTCTACCTTATCGATCGTTGTGCCGACGAAGGCGAGGACGGCCTGTCGATCTACGACATCGATTTCGAATATTTGCCGGAGGTCGAGAAGCACCCCGAGGGCGCGGGCTTCAGCCATATCGATCACCTGACGCACAACGTCTATAACGGCCGCATGGCCTACTGGGCCGATTATTACGAGACGCTGTTCAACTTCCGCGAAATCCGTTTCTTCGACATCAAGGGCGAATATACCGGCCTGACCTCGAAGGCACTGACCGCGCCCGATGGCAAGATCCGCATTCCGCTCAACGAGGAAGGCGAAGGCGGCAAAGGCCAGATCGAGGAGTTCCTGAAGGAGTTCAACGGCGAAGGCATCCAGCACATCGCCCTGATCTGCGACGACCTCGTGACGGCATGGGACCGGCTGAAGGAGTTCGGCGTGCCGTTCATGACCGCACCGCCTGCTACCTATTACGAAATGCTCGACGGCCGCCTGCCGGATCATGGCGAACCGGTCGGGGAACTGCAGACGCGCGGCATCCTGATGGATGGCACGACCGAAGGCGGCCAGCCCCGCCTCCTCCTCCAGATCTTTGCCGAGGCGCAGGTCGGACCGGTGTTCTTCGAATTCATCCAGCGCAAGGGCGACGAAGGCTTCGGCGAAGGCAATTTCAAGGCCCTGTTCGAAAGCATGGAACGCGACCAGATCAATCGCGGTTCTTTGAAGGTGGACGAAAAGGAGCCTGCAGAATGAGCGCGCACCCCATCTCTCTCGGCGGCGTCCATCACGCCGCCTATCGCTGCAAGGACGCGAAAGAGACCGTCGAATGGTATCGCGACGTCCTCGGCATGGAATATACCAGTGCCTTCAGCGAGGATCACGTGCCCTCGACGGGCGAATACGACCCCTACATGCATGTCTTTCTCGACGCGGGGAACGGCAACATCCTCGCTTTCTTCGAACTGCCCAACCAGAAGGACATGGGCCGCGACGAGAACACGCCGAAATGGGTTCAGCATCTCGCCTTCAAGGTCGGCAGCGAGGACGAATTGCTGGCCGCGAAAGCCCATGTCGAGAGCCTCGGCATAGATGTCCTTGGCCCAACCCATCACGGTATCTTCAAGTCGATCTATTTCTTCGATCCGAATGGCCACCGGGTAGAACTGGCCACTGATATCGGCACGAAAGATCAGTATGACGAGCTGAAGCGCGTCGCCATGCCGATGCTCGACGAATGGAGCGAGACGAAGAAAGCACCGCGTCACGCCGACTGGCTACACGAGATTGCGCGCAAGGAGCATGGCGAAGCCGCCAAATAGGCCGATTTCGGAACCTCCCTGTCCATCGATGCGTTACGGCGCACAAATTGGACAGGGATTTTCATGACGACGACCACGACACCGACCGCGCCGGGCGAAACCTACGACCGCACCGTGAACACGGTTGCCACATTGCAGGATACGCTGGTCGACATGGCGGAGGGGCTTATCGCCGCCCTCCCCAATCTGGCCATCGGCCTCGTCGTGCTGTTCATCACCTGGATAGTCGCCAAGTTTGCGGCCAAGATCGCCGACCGGCTGACGGGCAAGACCGATATCCGGCCCAGCCTGAAAAACCTGATCGACACTCTGGTGAAACTGGCGATCTGGCTGGTCGGCCTGATGGCCGCGCTGGTCGTGATGATGCCGGGCTTCACACCCGCAAGTGTCATTGCCGGTCTCGGCATCGGCGCCGTCGCGATCGGCTTCGCATTTCAGGACATCTTCGAGAATTTCCTCGCAGGCGTGCTCATCATGCTTCGCGAAAAGATGCGGATCGGCGATGTGATCGAATGTGAAGGAATTACCGGCAAGGTCGAGCACATCACGCTGCGCGAAACCTATGTCCGCAAGCTGTCGGGCGAGGTCACGCTGGTTCCCAACTCGATGCTGTTCAAGAACCCGGTCGAGATCCTGACCGACGAGACGCAGCGCCGCCACGAAATCATGGCAGGCGTGTCCTACGATACCGATCTCGACCAGGCGGCAAAGGTCATCCGCGCCTCGGTCGAAGGTTGCGAAGCGGTCGATAGCGACAAGGGTATCGATGTCTTCGCCAACGAATTCGGCGACAGTTCCGTCAACTTCAAGGTGCGCTGGTGGTCCGGTTCGAAGCCCCGCGACATGTGGGAATCTACGGACGAAGTCGTTCGCGCAATCAAGCGCGGCCTCGACGATGCGGGCATCGAAATCCCGTTCCCCTACATCACCCATACCTTCAAGGAGCGGGTACCGCTGGGCAAGGAACCGGGTGAGCCGAACTCCGCGGACTAGCTTTCGCAGCGCGGGTCCTCCATCGGCAATCCGATGACAGGTGACATGCAAACGCAGCCCGGCAGGAACGGCAAGGTTGAGGCCGGACCCAAGGGGCTCTCGCGGCGAAGCGAATTCGCGCTCGCCGCGATGACCGGGGCGACGGTTGCCAATGCCTATTACGTCCACCCGATCATTGCGGAGATCGGGACGGATTTCGGTGTCGGGGCGGCGAGTATCGGCCTCGTGCCCGCTGCAAACCAGATCGCCCTGGCGCTTGGCATCTTCCTTCTCCTCCCGCTTGGCGATCGCTTTTCCGCACGCCGCCTTTCCCTGATCCTGTCGGCAGCGCAGGCCGCCTCGCTGTTCCTGATGGCCTTCGCCGGGAACTTCTTCCTGTTCCTCGCCGGATCGACCTTGCTCGGCTTCTTCACGATCGTGCCGTATCTGACACCGTCCTACGCGTCCAAGCGCGTGCCGCCGGACAAGTTGGGTAGCGTCACGGCAACGCTGACGGCCGGCATCATCGTCGGTATCCTCGTCGCCCGTGTCGGAGCCGGGATCGTCGCGGAATATCTCGACTGGCGAATGGTCTACTGGATCGCTGGCGCGATCATGGTCGCAACGACCCTGTCCGTGCCCGTATTTCTCGAGCCTCGCCGGGCAACCGCCGAGCCGGTGCACCGCACGCCCTATTTTACTCTCGTCGGCTCGACCCTCACGTTGATGCGCGAATACCCGCTGGTCATACGCTCCGGCCTGATCCAGGCGCTCAATTTCGGCATCTTCCTGTCGGTATGGCTCGCCCTCGCCTTCCACCTGACGAGCGACGAAATGGGATATGGGACGGATACTGTCGGGTATCTTGCTGCTATTTCGATCGTCAGCGTATTCGTGACACCGGCGCTGGGGCGATGGTCGGACCGGGTCGGGCCTTACCGAGCACGATTCTGGCTCGCGGTCGGCCAGGCCACCGGTATCGCGCTTCTCTGGCCCTTGGGGAACAGTCTCTGGCTCCTCCTGATCCCGCTGAGCATCATGAACCTCGCCGGACCGGCAATCGACGTGGCGGGCCGCATGACCTTCCTGTCCCTCGACCCTGAGGTGCGGACCCGGCTGATGACGGGCTACATCATCCTCATGTTCTGCGGTGCAGGCGTTGCAAGCTGGGCGGCGCCGGCAGCCTATGAATGGGCCGGATGGCCGGGGACAGCCACTCTGGTCGGTGTGATGTCTGCAGGAATCGTCGCGCTGTCCTGGCGCGGGATGCGGACGGCCTCTCAGCCTGCCTGAAGCTCGTCCAGAAATTCGCGGATGCGTTTCGCGTTCTCGCCCAGATCGCTGATACCGACCCTGCTGACAGAACGCATGTCGACCAGCGAACCATCGCCATCTTCGACCACGCGAAGAACGACGTCGTCGCGGAATTTCAGCCAGCTGGCATAGGCCGTGGCTTCCAGGCGGCCTTCTTCGGCAGAGACGTCCGCTATCGTCCAACCACGCGCTTCGGCGAGCGATTGCGCGCGGGCAATGACTTCTGCCGGAGGCGCGGCGATACGCACGGTGTCGAGGTCGCCATAGGCCTCCGCATGCAGGCGGCGCCATTCGTCTTCGCCGGACAGCCCGCGCAGGTTATCGGGCGAAAGCGAAAGCGCGGTGAAGCTTGGCGGATCATCCAGATCGGTCGTCGCATCGTGAATGGCCGGCAAGCCGCTCGTCGACAGGACCGGCACGGCCAGCGCGCCGACAAAGAAACCGCCGATAATCAGGCCCAGCAGTGCGGGCCGCGCATGCGGCCAGCCCTTGCGCCAGTTCAGGAAGAGCGCGACCAGTCCAAGTAGTGCCGCGAGCGCTGCAACCGGGGTGCTGTAGAAAAGGGAGAAGAAGCCCGGCATCTTGCCGATCAGGTCGTAGCGAGCCAGCGTCATGCCGCCGAAGGCCACGATGGTCGCTGCAATTGCGAGGAAAAACGATGCCCGACTGATCCGCCGCGTCCAGGGGTGGGTACCGTCCGTCATCGCTATCTCCCGCCTCGCAAGTGGTGTCCCCGAGAGGATTCGAACCTCCGGCCCCCGGATTAGGAATCCGATGCTCTATCCAACTGAGCTACGGGGACCCGAACGCGGCAATACGGGCGACTCGCCCCGCTGGCAACGCTGTTGCATGCGTTCTAGTTCGCCTCCTCCGGCGGGACGACCGGGACCAGCAAGGGCGCAATGCCGATCCCTTCCTCGATCAGGTCGAGCGCCTCTTCCTTCGTGGCGCGGCCGTGGATCAGCTTCTCGTCACGCTCGCCGTAGTGCATTTCGCGCGACTGGGCCGCGAAATCCTTACCCACCCAGGTGCTGTCCTTGATTGTTTCGCGCTGCACCTTTGCAAGCGCGGCCATGGCGGCCCTGACTTTTTCCGGCAGCTTACCGCCTTCGAGGCCCGTATCGCCCCTGCTTTCCGTTTTTCCGGTGGTCGTAAGCGTATTGCCCTTTGCGAACACGGCCGGAGCCATCGGGGCCTTGGCTACGGCCTGCGATCCGCATTCGGGGCAGGAAACGAGTCCCCGCTCCCGCTGGTCGGCAAAATCGCCGCTCGACCGGAACCATATCTCGAACCGATGCGCGTTGTCGCATGACAGGTCGTAAACGATCATACGATCGACTTAGGAATATCGCGCCGGTTGGCAAGACTGGGAACCTGCGCCCGCACCTGGGAGATCCGCTGCGGGTCGATTTCCGCAAAACCGATGCCCGGCTCCTCCCCACCAAGGTCGAGCAGGACCTCACCCCAGGGGTCCACCACGAGGCTGTGGCCGTAGGTCTCGCGGCCATCCTCGTGCCTTCCTACCTGCGCCGCAGCAACTACATAGGCGCTCGCCTCAATTGCGCGGGCCCGTTGCAGGATGTGCCAGTGCGCCTTCCCAGTAGGCTTCGTGAAAGCGGCCGGTATCGCAATCGCGTCGCAGCCTGCGCGGCCCAATGCATCGAACAGGGCCGGGAACCGGATATCGTAGCACACGGTCAGCCCCAGCGTGCCGAGAGCCGTATCTACCACACAAGGCGCTTCGCCAGCGCGGTAGGCATTGGACTCGCGCCAGCTTTCCCCGCTGTCGAGATCGACGTCGAACATGTGCATCTTGTCGTATCGGGCGATGATTTTACCCGACCGGTCGATGACGAAAGAGCGATTGACCCACTTGCCGCCTTCATCGACGCGAAGGGCAAGCGAGCCAATCGCAACCGAGATATCGTTCGCAGCCGCTGCCTCGCGCGCGGCGGCAAGAACTGGATCGGTCTCTTCGGTGCAGATCGACTGCGCCGCCCGGGCCCGGTCCCTGTCAAGCAGTCCGGTCATCTCTGGAGTGAACAGCATTGCCGCACCGCCCTGCGCTGCC
Organism: Altererythrobacter sp. MTPC7; assembly: GCF_042851395.1. Classification (NCBI taxonomy): domain Bacteria; kingdom Pseudomonadati; phylum Pseudomonadota; class Alphaproteobacteria; order Sphingomonadales; family Erythrobacteraceae; genus Altererythrobacter; species Altererythrobacter sp. MTPC7. The sequence continues at coordinate 156,904 of NZ_BTGS01000006.1, forward strand.
TGCCCGGCTGCGTCGGCCAGAGCGGCTGCGTTCCTGACCGGGTCGATGCCCGTCTGCATCTGGGCGATGGCGATGCGGGTCATCAGCCTGCCAGAAGGGCGTCCAGCCTGCCTTCACGCTCCAATGCTGCAAGATCGTCCGAGCCGCCTACATGCGTATCGCCGATGAATATCTGCGGGACCGTTCTCGCCCCGGGGGCGCGCTCCAACATCTCGTCGCGCTTCGGGCCGCCCATGGTGATGTCGAACTCTTCGTAATCCACGCCTTTTTCGTCGAGCAGGCGTTTCGCCCGAACGCAGAAACCGCATCCGAACTTGGTGTAGATATCGACTTTGGGATTAGCCATTCTCGTTCCTTTTCATGCCCTTGGCGTGGTCTTGAAACCGCCGGGCCCTTACCTAAATACCGTAATGCAAGCGGTGCCGATACCGGGCCGCTTTGCACTCTACAACGGATGCCGTGCCTTGCGGGTCCGACATATCATTCGAATTGCTCACAGGAGAGTTTGTATGTCCCGTTTCGATTTCACGCCCTATCGCCGCAGCACCGTCGGTTTCGACCGGCTGTTCGACATTCTGGAAAACCAGAACCGTGCCGGCGGGGGCGATAATTACCCCCCTTTCAACATCGAGAAGCGCGGCGATGACGATTATCGCATCACGCTCGCGATCGCCGGTTTCCGGGAACAGGATCTCGACATCACCGCCCAGCAGAACCTGCTGACGGTCATCGGCCGGAAACGCGAAGATTCGCCTGAAGGTGAAATGCTGCATGTCGGCATCGCCAATCGCGGTTTCGAACGCCGTTTCGAACTTGCCGACTACGTGCGGGTGAAGAACGCCGATCTCGCCGATGGCCTGCTGACGGTCGACCTGGTACGCGAAGTGCCCGAGGCGATGAAGCCGAAGAAGATCGCGGTGAACGGCCAGCAGCCGTCACTGTCCGTGGTCGAGGCCGACGAGGATGATGGCGAAGAGACCAACGCCGCCTGATCGACCGCTCGATCCTTAACGCAAAGGGGCCCGCCCGGCATTCGAGCCGGTGCGGGCCCTTTTTCATGCAGCCCAGTGGATCGTGCTTGTTCCGAAAACGATATGGGGCGGATCCCGGGATAGAGATCCGCCCCGCGACAAAGCTGCCGCCCTATCGGAGTATGGCCATCCGGGTCGCAGAAGACAGCCATCTTCCGGTAAGCTCTGAATCGCGGTGAACGCGCCCTGTTTCGATGCTGCGCACAGGCAACATCGGTCCCTATAAGCACAGAGGGTTATCAAATGATAGGGTCGGCGAATTGTATAGGTGCGACACGGCGGCCGGATTTGGCCTGGTCCGCAACCGCTCACACCAGTCGCGACTGTTCCAGCGCAGCGTGGATGAACCCGGCAAACAGCGGATGCGGATCGAACGGGCGCGATTTCAGCTCCGGATGGAACTGCACGCCTACGAACCATGGATGATCCGGACGCTCGACGATTTCGGGCAGCAGGCCATCCGGCGACATGCCCGAGAACACCAGCCCGTCCTTTTCCATTGCGGGGATATAGGCCGCGTTCACTTCGTAACGGTGGCGGTGGCGTTCGGAAATGGTAGTCTCGCCGCCATAGATCGTGCTGACCAGGCTGTTGCCCGACAAGGCCGCGTCATACGCGCCCAGGCGCATGGTGCCGCCAAGATCACCGCCTTCCTCGCGGGTTTCCAGGCCCTCTTCGCTCATCCATTCGGTGATGATGCCGACCACGGGTTCCTCGGTCTCGCCGAATTCCGTCGATGAGGCAGAGCCATGGCCCGACGACCTTGCGCTTTCCACGCAGGCCATCTGCATGCCGAGACAGATGCCGAAAAAGGGAACCTTCCGCTCGCGGGCAAAGCGCACGCTGGCAATCTTGCCCTCGCTTCCCCGTTCGCCAAAGCCGCCGGGGACCAGGATCCCGTGAAGCGGTTCGAGCGCGGCGGCCAGTTCCGATTCCTCGCCTTCGAAAATCTCGGCATCGATCCACTTGATATGGACCTTGGTGCGATTGGCCATTCCGCCGTGGATGAGCGCTTCGTTGAGCGATTTGTACGCGTCTTGCAGGCCGACATACTTGCCGACCACGCCGATCGTAACCTCGCCTTCCGGATGGAAATAGCGGTCGGTCACGTCTTCCCAGGCGGAAAGGTCGGGGTCCGGTGCATCGGTGATGCCGAAGCCGCGCAGGACTTCGCTGTCCAGGCCTTCGCGGTGATACTGGAGCGGGACCGAGTAGATCGACGGCGCATCGAGCGCCTGGATGACCGCTTCGGGGCGGACGTTGCAGAATTGCGCAATCTTGCGACGCTCGCCTTCCGGAAGCTCGTGTTCCGCACGGCAGAGCAGGATGTCGGGCTTGATACCGAGGCTGGCCAATTCGCGGACGGAGTGCTGCGTCGGCTTCGTCTTCAGCTCGCCGGCGGCGGCAATATAGGGGACCAGCGTCACATGGACGCTGAGCGTCTGCATCGGCTCCAGTTCGTTTCGCAGCTGGCGGATCGCCTCCATGAATGGCAGCGATTCGATGTCGCCCACCGTCCCGCCGATTTCGCACAGGATGAAATCGAGGTCGCCGTCCTCGCCCGACTGGTCGGCCAGGGCGAAATCCTTGATCGCGTCCGTGACGTGCGGGATGACCTGCACCGTCGCGCCGAGATAATCGCCGCGGCGTTCTTTCGCGATGATGTCCTGATAAACGCGGCCGGAGGTGATGTTGTCGCTCTGCCGGGCGGATACGCCGGTGAAACGCTCGTAGTGGCCAAGGTCGAGATCGGTCTCGGCCCCGTCGTCGGTCACGTAGACTTCGCCATGCTGATACGGGCTCATCGTGCCCGGATCGACATTCAGATAGGGGTCGAACTTGCGAATGCGGACCTTGTAGCCACGCGCCTGCAGCAGCGCGCCGAGGCTTGCCGCCATGAGACCTTTTCCGAGCGAGGAGACCACGCCGCCGGTAATAAAAATGAACCGCGCCATGGGAGACGAGCCTTAATCCTGGATGCGGATTCGGGGCAAGCGAATTGCATCGGCCCTGCCCGGCCCATCCACATCAAATTGTCAGAACAGAAGCGAAGGGCCGATTACTCGGTCGCACCTGCGAGCGGATCCTCGGACGGCGTGGCGGTCTCATCGACGGGCGGCGTGTCGTCCGTTTCTGCCGTCACCGAGCCATCGGCGGCACCGGCCAGCGGATCCTGGTTCGCCGTCACGGTACGGTCGAGCGTCGATTCGATCTCGTCCCCGCCGGTCACTTCCACAGCCAGCGCTGCGAGCGCGATCGAGAGGACGACGAACAGGATGGCGAGAATGCGTGTCGTCTTCGTCAGGAAGTCGGCCGCACCGCGCGCACTCATCATGCCGCCCGGCGATCCGCCGATGCCGAGGCCACCGCCTTCGGAACGCTGCATGAGGATGACCGCGACCAGCGCGGCGGCCACGATCGTCTGGACGACAAAGAGGAAAAGAAACATGGGTGCCCGGCACCTTTGCAATTATGCGAAAGAACGTGTGGGGCGCATCTAGGCGCTGAGCGGCGTCATGCCAAGGGGCTTGCCCGGGTGGCATCCCCCGACGACGTCAGGCATCTCAGCCTTCGGCGACATCCCCTGCAGCCAGCGCGATATTCATGAAGCTTTCTGCCGAGAGGCTTGCCCCGCCGACCAGTGCCCCGCCGACATGCGGAACGGCCAGGATCTCGCGGGCATTCTCCGGCTTTACCGAACCGCCGTACAGGATGCGCATTTCGCCGGCAGCCTCTTCCCCGAAACGGGCTTTCAGGAAGTCGTAAATCGCCTGGTGCATCGCAGCGATATCCACGGTCGTCGGGACCAGTCCGGTGCCGATTGCCCAGATAGGTTCGTAGGCGACAGTCAGGCGTTCGCCTGCATCGGCCAGTTTTTCCGGCAGCGAATGGCGCAATTGGTCGAGCACGAATTTCTCCGCACCGCCATCTTTCCGGACGTCTTCCGGTTCGCCGCAGCAGACGATCGCATTCATACCCGCATCCAGAGCGGCATTCAGCTTCGACAGGACCAGCGCGTCGCTCTCGCCGTGGTTTTCGCGGCGCTCGCTATGACCGAGAATGACGAACTTGGCGCCGGCGTCGGCAGCCATGGTCGCGGAGATGTCACCGGTATGCGCACCGTCCTGCTCGGCATGGCAGTCCTGCGCACCCACGGCGATCTGCTCCGCCTCGCGGTGGACGGCATGGATCAGCGTGAACGGCGGAGCGATGGCGACTTCGGTCTTCATGTAGCGCTGGGCCGCACGGTCGATCGCCCGCGCTTCCGAAAGCATCGCGCGCGTTCCGTTCATTTTCCAATTGCCGACGATATAAGGTCGGTTGCTCATGCGATGTTCCTGAATTTCATACTTCAACCGTCCTTAGACGGTGGGGGGACGGGGCCGCTAGCCGAGCGGGCGCGATAGGTCAAAACCGTTTGCGACCTGTTGCGGCAAGGTCGCAGCCCCTATAGAGGCTCGTGACGACAAATGCCTCCCGGTATGGGCGGCGGCAGATACATTTCCCCGGATAAACGACCGACATGATCAATTCCTTCCGCAGATTTTTCCAGTCCAAGATCGGGCTCGGGATCACGCTGGCCTTCCTCGCGGTGATCGGATTTGCCTTTGCCAGCATGGATGTATCCTCCAGCGGGACGTTCGGCGGCCTGTCGGGCACCAGCAATGTTGCCGTCGTCGGCGACGAAAGGGTCGGCACGGGCGACCTGAGCCAAGCGGCGACCAATGCGCTCGACCAGGTTAGACAAAACAATCCGACGATCGCCATGCCCAGCTTCATCGCGGAAGGCGGGCTGGAACAGGTGCTGGAAAGCGTCATCGACCGCACGGCAATCGCGGAATTCGCCCGCAAATACGGCCTGCGGGCCGGGACGAACCTCGTAAACAGCGAAATCCGCCGCATTCCTGCATTTCGCGGACCCGACGGCAGTTTCAGCGAAGATGCCTATCGCGGCGCTCTCGGCCAGCAGGGGCTGAGCGATGCGATGGTTCGCGACGATCTCAGCCGCGGTCTCCTGGCCCAGCAGGTCATGGTGCCAACCACTTTCGGCACACAGCTGCCCGACAAGCTGGCGAGCCGTTACGCTGCGTTGTTCAAGGAACGCCGCACGGGCTCTCTCGGCCTGATCCCCAGCGCCCTCTTCGCGCCGGAAAAGGACCCGACCGCTGCGGAACTGCAGGCGTTCTATCGCGGTAATCGCAGCGACTATATCAGGCCGGAGCGCCGCGTATTGCGCTATGCCAGCTTCGACACGGACGCCTTGGGCGACCGCGCAGAACCGACCGAGCAGGAACTGCGCGCCCGCTACAACGAAAACCGCGCGCAATATGCGGCCAGCGAAGAACGGTCCTTCAGCCAAGTCATTGTGCCGACGCAGCAGGCCGCCAACGCCATCCGCAACCGCGTGACCGGCGGCGAATCGCTCGCTGCGGCCGCGCGTGAAGCCGGGCTGGAGCCGGCCGCGATCGGACCCGTTGCACGCGCAGATTTCGCCAGCCAGACCTCGCCCGCCGTGGCGCAGGCCGCCTTCGAGACGCAGGAAGGCCGCATTGCTACTCCTGCACGCAGCGGACTTGGCTGGCACGTCGTCCAGGTGACCGATGTGACCGCCATCGGTGGCCGCTCGTTCGAGCAGGCACGCAGCGAAATCCAGACCGCGCTTCGCGAGGAAAAGCGTCGCCGCGTCGTCAACGAACTGGCGGCCTCGATAGAAGAGCGCCTGTCCGACGGCGAATCCCTCGCTGACATTGCCGGGGAACTGGACATCGAGATTGCCACGTCCCGCCCCCTGACCGCCGCGGGCCTCGTCTACGGGACCCCGGACCAGCAGGCCCCGGACATCCTGCGCCCTGTCCTTCCGACCGCCTTCCAGATGGAAGAGGGCGAACCGCAACTGGCCGAAGTCGAGGCGGGCGAGACGTTCCTGCTGTTCGAGACGAGCACCATAACCGAAAGCGCCACCGCTCCGCTCTCCGAGATTGAGGACGAAGTGACCGCCGCGTGGAAACTTGCCCGCGGCGCTGTCGCGGCCCGTGCGGCGGCAGATCGTATCCTCGATCGCATCGAAGGCGGCCAGAGCGTGGTGGAAGCCTTCGCTGCCGAAGAAACCCGTCTGCCCCGCCCCGATGCACTGGCACTGACGCGAGAGGAATTGCTGCAGAACCGCCAGCGTGTCATTCCGCCCCTGGCACTGTTTTTCTCGATGGCAGAAGGCTCGACGAAGCAGCTGGAAGCGGAGAACGACAATGGTTGGTTCATCGTCGATCTCGACGATATCGAGGCCGGGCTGATTGCGTCCGACGATCCGTTGTTCGCGCAGGCAAAGGCGCAATTCTCCCAGACGCTGAGCGACGAATACAGTCGCCAGTTCGTGGCGGCGATGCGTGCGGATGTCGGCGTTGAGACGAACGACGAAGCGATTGCCGCTGTGCGACGCGCGCTCGTCGGCGAAAACTAGGGGCTCGCGGTTTCCGTGACGCCGGCGAGGCTTTCGGGCGCAGAGGACGCGCGTCTGCAACTGGCAGGTGGGCGCCCCGCTCTTGTCTGGCGCGAGCTGGTCGCAGACACGCAGACACCGGTCGGCGCCGCGCTCAAGCTGATCGAACCGGGACGCGGAGACTTCCTGCTCGAATCCGTCGAAGGCGGTGAAGTTCGCGGACGCTACAGCCTGCTCGGTCTCGATCCGGATCTGGTCTTTCGCGCCGATGGGAGCGGCCCTGCCATCAATTCGCACTGGCAGACCGACCGCAGCGCTTTCGTACCATGCTCAGCCGAACCGACGTCCGCGCTGCGCGATCTCATCGGACAAAGCCGGATCGATGTTCCGGACGGCTTGCCGCCCGCCCTTGCTTGCGTGGTCGGTTATTTTTCCTACGAAACGATCGGAATGGTCGAGAACGTGGCGCGCGCGGCGCAGCCGGGTCTCGGCCTGCCGGATATGGTCTTTACCCGGCCGACCGTCCTTCTGGTGTTCGATTCCCTGACGGACAAGCTGTTCTGCATCGCGCCCGTCTGGCCAGGCGAGAAAACGCCGGACATGCAGCTGGAACAGGCGGCCGACCGGATCGACGACACGCTTCGAAGGTTAGACGATGCCGCACCGCGTGCCGACGGCATCGTCGATTTGCCGGAAATGAAGCCTGAACCTGCCATGCCCGAGGGCGACTATGCCGACATGGTTGCCCGGGCGAAGGACTACATCGTTGCCGGCGACATTTTCCAGGTGGTCCTCTCGCAGCGTTTCTCCTGCCCGTTTCCCCTCCCCCCGCTTGCGCTTTACCGCGCCCTGCGCCGGGTGAACCCTTCGCCGTTTCTCTACCTTCTCGACCTGCCCGGTTTTGCGGTGGTCGGCTCCAGTCCCGAGATTCTCGTGCGGCTGCGCCAGGGCGAGGTCACGATCCGGCCTATCGCCGGGACGCGGCCCCGCGGCGCGTCGCGCGCGGAAGACGACAGCAACGAGAAGAGCCTGCTGGCCGACCCCAAGGAGCGGGCCGAACACCTGATGCTGCTCGATCTCGGCAGGAACGATGTGGGCCGTGTTGCGAGTGAGGGCAGCGTGGAAGTCACCGACAGCTTCACCGTCGAAAGATACAGCCACGTCATGCATATCGTCAGCAATGTGGTCGGAAAGCTCGATCCGTCGAAGGATGCCCTCGATGCGCTGTTCGCCGGCTTCCCTGCCGGGACGGTCAGCGGCGCGCCCAAAATTCGCGCCTGCGAGATCATCGCCGAACTGGAGCGCGATGCGCGCGGCCCCTATGCCGGAGGGGTCGGTTACTTCGCGCCCGATGGCAGCTTCGATAGCTGCATCGTCCTGCGCACGGCCGTGGTGAAGGACGACGTGATGCACGTGCAGGCCGGTGCAGGGATCGTCGCCGACAGCGATCCTGCATACGAACAGCGCGAATGCGAGGCGAAGGCCGGGGCACTCTTCGCCGCAGCGCGGGAAGCGGCCCGTGTCGCCAGCGAACCGGGCTTCGGCCAGTGAGGCGTTCACTCGTCATCTCATCTATCGCGCTGGTACTGGCATCGTGCGGCGACCAGTCGGGCGGGGAACCGGTCATGCGGACCGAGATCGGGTCCGGCGTCGCGGAAGAAACGGCATCGCCAACTTCGGAAGCTGAAGGCGCGCCAGAAGCGCAGGCGAACTCGCCCTGCCGCCGGACGACCGAAATGGGAGTTATCTATACCCATTGCATCGCCGACCCCGGCAGGCACCGCGTGACCATGTCCCTGGGCCCGAAAGGCTCCTACTACCGGACCTTCGCACGGCTCGCTGGGGCGCGCAGCAGCACGGCCTCTCCGGTCGTCTTTGCCGTCAATGGAGGCATGTACGATGAGGCCGGTGCGCCCATCGGTTATTACGTCGAGGACGGCGAGCGCAGGCGCGAGCTCAACCGCGCCGATGGCCCCGGCAATTTCCACATGCAGCCCAACGGCGTGTTCTACGGTACGGACACCAGCTGGCGCATTCGGACGACCGACGATTTCTACGCCAGCGTGTCCGACCGTCCGCGCTTCGGCACGCAGTCGGGCCCGATGCTCCTGATAGACGGCAAGCTGCATCCCGATTTTCAGGAAGACGGGCCATCGAAGATGATCCGCAACGGCGTCGGCGTCGATGCGCAGGGCCGCGCGCATTTCGTCAAGTCGGAAGGCGGCGTCAGCTTCGGCAGGTTCGCTGCCTATTTCCGCGATGTGGCGAAAACGCCCGATGCACTCTATCTCGACGGCAATGTTTCGGCCTTGTGGAGCCCGGGCGATGACCGCATGGACACCACCGTCCCGCTTGGCCCCCTGATCGTGGTGGAGGAAAGAGAATGACCCAGCCAGAACGCCGCACTCTCTATCCCGAAATCGAACCTTACGAGACAGGGATGCTGGATGTCGGCGAAGGACATTCGCTCTATTTCGAGCGGGTTGGTACGCCAGGTGCGAAGCCGGCCGTGTTCCTCCATGGCGGCCCCGGCGGCGGCATGGCGCCGGACCACCGGCGGCAGTGGGATCCCGAACTCTACGACGTCCTGCTGTTCGACCAGCGGGGCTGCGGCAAGTCGCTTCCGTTCGCGGAGATCGAGAACAACGATACGTGGCGCATCGTGGACGATATCGAGCGCCTTCGCGAGATGTGCGGACACGAGGCATGGCAGGCATTCGGTGGCAGCTGGGGCTCCACCCTCGCCCTCGCCTATGCGCAGGCCCACCCGTCCCGCGTGACAGACCTGGTCCTACGCGGCGTTTTCCTCGCCACGGCGAAGGAGAAGCAGTGGCTGTACGGCTACGGCGCCAGCGAGATCATGGCCGAGCAATGGGATGAGTTCATCGGCCTCATTCCCGAAGACGAGCGCGGCGATCTTGTGAACGCCTATTACAAACGCCTGACCAGCGACGACGAGGCCACACGCCTCGCGGCCGCGCGCGAATGGTCGCTGTGGGAAGGCAATGTCGCAACGCTGCTGCCCAACGAAGCCCTGCTGGGCAGTTTCGCCGATCCGTCGAAAGCGGTTCCTTTCGCCCGCATCTGCGCGAAATTCTTCCTCGAGGACTTTTTCCTGGAAGAGAACCAGTTGCTGGAAAACGTCGGTCGAATGCAGGGCATCCCCGGTATCATCGTGCAGGGGCGTCACGACATCTGCACTCCGCCAAGCGCGGCCTGGGCGCTGAAAAAGGCCTGGCCGGAGGCGGAATTCCGGATCGTTCACGATGCCGGTCACAGCGCGAGCGAGCCGGGCATTATCGACGGCCTGGTGCGAGCCACCGACAGCCTGGCGGGTAAGGCCTGAGCGTCATGATCCTCGTCATCGACAATTACGACAGCTTCACGTTCAATCTCGTCCATTACCTCATGGAAATGGGCGCGCAGGTCCGGGTGGAACGAAACGACGCGATGTCGGCAGCCGATGCGTTGCGGCTGGCCCCCGACGGCATCCTCATATCTCCGGGTCCGAAAACGCCTGACGAAGCCGGTATCAGCCTCGACCTGGTGGGCGCCTGCGCCGATGCGGCAAAACCGCTGCTCGGCGTGTGCCTTGGCCACCAGTCGATCGCGCAGTATTTCGGCGGCGAGGTCGTTCGTGGCGGATTGATGCATGGCAAGACCAGCCCTGTCGACCACGACGGAACGGGCGTATTCGCCGGCCTTCCCAGTCCGTTCACCGCCACCCGCTATCATTCGCTTGTCGTCGACAACATGCCGGACAGCCTGCTGGTAAACGCGACCAGCGAGACGCCCGGACTCGACGGCACAAGCGTCATGGGCGTACGCCACGCCGACCTCCCCATCCATGGCGTGCAGTTCCACCCGGAAAGCATCGCGACCGAACACGGTCACGCACTGCTTGCCAATTTCCTCACCCTGTGCGGCATGGAGGCAAAGCTACCGGCATGACGACCCTGCCAGACCCATCCCGGCATCTTGCCGAAGACGAGGCGGAAAAGGTTTTCGGCCACATCCTCGACGGCGATGTCGGCGACGATGCGATCGAAGCCTTCCTGACAGGGATGACCGAACGCAGCGAAACCTCGGACGAGATTGCAGGGGCCGCGCGTGCCTTGCGCGCGCGCCTGATCCCGATTGCGGCACCGGATAATGCGGTCGATTGCTGCGGAACGGGCGGCGATGGCCATCATACGCTCAATGTATCGACCGCGGTCAGCCTCGTCGTGGCCGCGGCTGGCGTTCCCGTGGCCAAGCATGGCAACCGCGCCGCCAGCAGCAAGTCCGGCGCTGCCGACACGCTCGAGGCTCTCGGGCTGGACATGGAAGCGGCCGGCAGGACGGCGGAGAAAACGCTTGCCGAACTCGGTATCTGCTTCCTGTTCGCAAAGAACCACCATCCCGCAATGGGGCGCATCCAGCCCATCCGCCTGAAGATCGGCAAGCGAACGATCTTCAACCTGATGGGTCCCCTGTCGAATCCGGCACGGGTCCAGCGACAGCTCATCGGTATTGCCCGCCCCGGATATGTGCCGATCTATGCTGGTGCCAAGGCGCGGCTGGGGACGCAGAGAACCATGATCGTGTCCGGCGACGAAGGTCTGGACGAACTCAGCCTCGCGGGCGGAAACGAAATTGCCGACGTCATGGGCAACCGATTCGACATGCGGCGTGCCGATGCATCCTTCGTGGGCGTGCCCCACGCGCCGGTCGAGGCGATCCGCGGCGGCGACGCGCAGCATAATGCAGCCGCGCTGAAATCGCTCCTGCGCGGGTCGCCCGGCCCCTACCGTGATGCGGTGATCTTGAACGCGGCGGCGACCCTGCTCGTGGCAGATGCCGCCGAGGACTGGAGCAGCGGGGCAGCAATGGCAGCGGAAGCGCTCGACAGCGGAGCAGCCCGCAAACTGCTCGTCCGCTGGATCGACATGGCTGTCTGAGATTGGCTTTCGCACGATGAACAAGCTCGAGGAAATCTGCGCGGCAAAGCGCGACGAGGTGGCCCGGCGCAAGGCTGCGGCTTCGGTGGCCGACATGACTGATCGCGCAGCCGGGCAAACAGAGCCGCGCGGCTTCGAGGCAGCGCTCCGCTCGGCCTCGCGCGATGGCTTCGCCCTGATCGCCGAGATCAAGAAAGCGTCCCCGTCCAAGGGACTGATCCGCCCCGATTTCCGCCCTGCCGATCACGCACGGGATTATGAGGCGGGCGGCGCGGCCTGCCTCTCCGTCCTGACGGACGAACCGTATTTCCAGGGGCATTCGGATTACCTTGTCGAGGCGCGCGAGGCCTGCGACCTGCCGGTCCTGCGGAAGGACTTCATGGTCCATCCGTGGCAATGCATCGAGGCGCGGGCGATGGGCGCCGATGCTATCCTCATCATCGTGGCCGCCCTGTTGGATTCGCAGATGCTGGAAATCGAGGCTGCCGCGCTTGAGCACCGGATGGACGTACTGGTCGAGGTGCATGACGAGGCGGAAATGGAGCGTGCGCATGCCCTGCAATCCAAACTCGTCGGGGTGAACAATCGCGACCTCAAAACCTTCACCACCGATCTGGCCGTGACGGAAAGGCTGGCACCACTGGCGCCCGAAGGCGCGCTACTGGTCGGGGAGAGCGGGATCGGCAGCCATGCCGACTGCACGCGTCTTTCGCACAGCGGTGTGCGGACGTTCCTGGTCGGGGAAAGCCTGATGCGCGCAGAAGATGTCGCGGCGGCGACGCGCGCGCTGCTCGAAGGTCGCTAGATCGCTGTGCTCGAAAGCGGCAGTGTGGCAGGAAGGCCCTCATGAGCAAACTGACCCATCTCGGCGCCGACGGCACGGCACACATGGTCGATGTCGGAAGCAAGTCGGCAACTTCGCGCAAGGCGGTTGCCGAGGGCACGATCGCCATGAATGCGGCCGCGCTGGGCGCCATTCGCGATGGCGCGGTTCCGAAAGGCGATGTGCTGGCGGCAGCCAGGATCGCCGGGATCATGGCTGCGAAGAAAACGGGCGAACTCATCCCCCTTTGCCATCCGCTGTCGCTGGACACGGTGACGGTCGATTGCACTGTCGAAGATGAGTGTGTCAGGGTGACTGCAACAGCCTCCCTGTCCGGGCGCACCGGCGTCGAGATGGAGGCAATGACCGCGGCGAGCGTCGCCTTGCTAACCATCTACGACATGGCGAAAGCGCTGGACCGCGAGATGGTGATTTCCGGCGTCAGGCTTCTGTCCAAAACCGGCGGCAAGTCCGGCGACTGGTTTGCTTCGAACTGAAAGCGGCACGAAGCCGGAACGCCTGTTCCGGCCCGAACTGCTCCAGAATGGCGCAATTGCTTGACTTAGCCAGATAGGTTCCCTAATCGTTCCGCATTCGTTCGCATTATCGCGCACGGATACGGCGAAACGATACAGGAGCTTGCCGATGCTCACGGCGAAGCAGCACGAACTGATCCAGTTTATCCAGCAGCGGCTGGAGGAAACGGGAATTTCTCCTTCATTCGAAGAAATGAAGGAAGCGCTAGATCTCAAGAGCAAATCCGGCGTGCATCGCCTGATTTCGGCATTGGAAGAGCGCGGCTTCATCCGGCGCCTGCCCAACCGCGCGCGTGCGCTCGAAGTCATCCGGCAGCCGGAAGATGCCGTTCCTGCCAGTGCCGCAAGGCCGAAGGCCGCGAACGACCTCGTCGGGGTGCGCGCTCCCGCACCTGCTACGCGGCCCGAACCGGCTAACGATGTCATCGAGATTCCTCTCCATGGTCGTATTGCGGCCGGTGCCCCCATAGAAGCGCTGGAAGACCACCAGAGCCTGCCGGTCCCGGCTGCCCTGCTCGGCCCGGGCGATCACTATGCGCTCGAAGTATCGGGCGATTCGATGATCGAAGCCGGCATTTTCGATGGGGATTTCGCCCTGATCCGTCGGACGAATACCGCCCGTGACGGTGAGATCGTGGTCGCGCTCGTCAACAACGAGGAAGCGACCCTGAAATACCTGCACCGCGACAGCGGCAATGTTCGCCTCGACCCGGCCAATTCTGCCTACGAAGCACAGGTCTACGCTCCGGCACAGGTCGAGGTTCAGGGAAAGCTGGCAGGCCTTCTGCGCCGGTATCACTAGTCCTCAGGCTTCCTGCCATTTGCCAAAAAATCGCAGAGGCCGGGACCAGTGCATCATTCGCTGTCACGGCCACGCCACCATCCGTGACTGCCTTGCGTATCGGCGACGCGGCTTATTTTCCCTTCGCTCAGCGCTATCGACAAGCCGCCACTGTGGTCCAGGAACCGGCGGTCCGCGCGTAGCCAGCGGGGCTGGCAGGAGCGCGGCAGATAGCGGTCGGCGACGACGATATCGGCTCTTTCGCAAGCCGCGGCCAGGGCGCGCTCGCCCACGAGGTCACGGCTTCTTGCCATCAGAACCTGCCATTCGCGCGCCCCTCGCTCCAATGCGATGACGCAGAAATCGCGTGAACATTCTGCGCCTTTCCAACCGCGAAGCGGTATGACCTCTCCGGAAGTTCCGGCCAGTTCTTGCAGATTGTCCTGCGCATAACCCGATCGGCTCTCTCGAAGCATGAGAAGCCTGTCGTCCTCGCCAGCGATGCCGACATGGCGCCCGTCACCGGATATCAGCAGGTCGGGCGTCGGCGTCGTCACTACGAGACAAACGCCCAGCGCGGCAGGCACGAGGCCCAGTGTCCTCTTTCGCCCCTTCCAGAGCGCCAGCCAAAGGCCACCGGCGGCGAACAGGGCAAATGTGAACCGCGACATTTGCGGCATCAGCTTGACTGCCCCGGGCTGCTCGGCAGTCCAGTGCGCAATGCGAAGCAATAGCTCGAGCGAGAACTCGGCCATCCACCACGCCGGTGCGCCCAGGCCGACGGTATCGAGAAACAGGGCAATCGCGATCAGCGGCATCGATACGAAGGTCACAAGCGGAATGGCCACCACATTGGCGAAAGCGCCGTAAACCCCCGCCCTGTGAAAATGGAACAGCACGATGGGCATCAGGGCGAATTCGATGACGAGCCCCGTAATCAGCAACATCGCGCCGCGCCGCGAGGTTCTGGCCGCCCAGCTTTCTTCCCGAGGCGCAAGAAACTGCTGGACCGGCGCGCTGTTATGCAGTGCGACAATCGCCAGCACGGCGGAAAAACTCATCTGGAAGCTGGGCCCCACAAGAGACTCGGGCCACAGGAAGAGAACGAAAGCTGCTGCCAGCGCCACCATGCGCAACGATAAAGCTTCCCGCCCGAACGCCAGTGCGCCCAGCACCAGCAAGGCCGCAGCGCAGCTTCGCACCGTGGGAACTTCCGCGCCTGTCAGCAGCGTATAAGCAATGCCAGCCACTGCGCCGACGCCTGCTGCCAGCACCGGGAGACGCACGCGCAAGGCGAGCCACGGCCATAGCGCCAGCAGCTTGATGGCCACGAGATAGGCTGCGGCAATTACGGCGCTCACATGCAGGCCGCTGATCGAAAGCAAATGGGTCAGTCCGCTGTCGCGCATGGCGTCCTCGTCCGCCTCGCGGATCGATCCCCGGTCCCCGCTGGCGAAAGCGGCGGCGATTGTCCCTTCCGATCCGGACACATTGGCCCTGACATGAGCCGACAGCGTTCGCTGCAACGCCTTCAACCGGTCCACATCCGGCGGGGCCGCCTGCGAAAGTTCGACCGGGCCGATGACCGAACCCGTGCCGGACAGGCCCATGAACCACGCGGTCCGCGCGAAATCGTATCCGCCCGGCACCATGGGCGATGCCGGGGGCATCAGGCGAGCGCGCAGCCGGACTGTCGCCCCTTCGATGAAGGCAGGATCATCGCTCGAGCGCGGAACGTTCACCCGGACCTTGCGCGCCGTCGCCGTCTCGGCATCGCGCATGGCAAGGGTCAGGCGCACGCGATCCCGCGAAGGCTGCTCCTCCCGGTCGAGCACTTTCCCGTTGAAGTGCAGTACGCGCGGATACTCGAACGCCTCTGCCCCCACTACCGCCGATCGTGCCCAGACCAGCGAAACGCCGAGCGCGAATGCGCAGCCCATGCCGATGGCGGCGAGGCCGAGCCGCATCCGTGCTTCGCGCGTTGTCCAGTGCCATCCGGCGAGTGCAAGCAGGATGCCGCAACCAATTGCCGACGCCCACATCCAGCTGGCCGGCAGGAGGAACCAGGCAGCCACCCCTCCCCCAAGCGCGACGACCAGCCAAGGCGCCCTCTCGAAGCCTGCATCCTCGAGCGCTGCATCCAGACGGTCGCCGATGCTGGACAAGCGGAAGCGCCCCTGCCAATGCCGGTGCTGCAATGCAGCATGGCCTGGCCCGGCGTCGCCGCTCCCCAGCGGAACCTCGGTTACCCCTCTCGACGCCATGGTCACGAGAATAGAAAAGGAAGCCGCGCCAGATGGCAAGCGAAAGCGACCAGAAAAACAGCGGGAAAATCAACGGCGTGGTGACACGCTTCGCCCCCTCGCCCACGGGATACCTGCATCTTGGCGGCGCTCGCACCGCGCTCTTCAACTGGCTGTTCGCCCGCCATCACGGCGGCCAGGCGCTGCTGCGGATCGAGGATACCGACCAGAAGCGTTCCACCCAGGATGCCATCGACAAGATCATCGACGGACTGGACTGGCTGGGTCTCGATTACGATGATGAACCCATGTTCCAGTCGAAGCGCGCCGAGCGGCACCGCGAGGTCGCCATGGCCCTGCTCGAGTCGGGCAATGCCTACAAATGCTACGCTACGCCCGAAGAACTGGAAGAGATGCGGGCCGCCCAGCGCGCTGCCAGGCAGCCGATGCGCTATGACGGCCGCTGGCGGGATCGCGGCCCCTCCGAAGCGCCGGAAGGTGCGCCCTTCACCGTTCGGCTGAAAACGCCGAACGAAGGTGAAACGGTGATTACCGATGCCGTCCAGGGCGAAGTACGCGTCGCCAATGCAGAAATCGACGACTACATCATCCTGCGCGCGGACGGGACGCCGACCTACATGCTGGCCGTGGTCGTCGACGATCACGACATGGGCTGCACGCACATCATTCGCGGCGACGACCACCTGAACAATGCGTTCCGGCAATTGCCGATCATCCGCGCCATGGCTTGGGAAGAGCCGGTCTATGCCCATGTCCCCCTGATCCACGGGGCGGACGGGGCGAAGCTGTCCAAGCGGCACGGCGCCGTCGGCGTGGAAGCTTATCGCGACGAACTGGGCGTCCTGCCCGAAGCGCTGTTCAACTACCTCCTGCGCCTCGGTTGGGGTCATGGCGACAAGGAAGAATTCACCCGCGCAGAAGCGATCGAGCTGTTCGACATCGACGGTGTCGGGAAAAGCGCGTCACGGTTCGACACGAAGAAGCTGCTGAACCTCAACGGCCATCATATCCGCGAGGCGGACGATGCGCGCCTCGCCAGGTTGGTTGCCGACGAGATGGACGGGCAACCCGACCTGGGCCTGCTCGAAAACGCCATGCCGTTCCTGAAGCCCCGGGCAAAGGATGTCCACGAGCTGGTCGAGGGCGCAGCGTTCCTGTTTGCGAAGCGGCCGCTCGCCATGACGGATAAGGCGGCCAAATTGCTCGATGACGAAGGCCGCGCAAGATTAGGTCAGGTTTCTGCCGAACTTCATGCCGAAAATGACTGGACAAGCGAGGCCCTCGAAGCCACTACGAAAGCACTTGCCGAGCGCCTTGAACTGGGGCTCGGAAAACTGGCGCAGCCCATGCGAGCGGCGCTGACGGGGACGACGACGTCCCCCGGAATTTTCGACGTTCTCGTCCTGCTGGGCAGAGAGGAGTCCCTCGCGCGGATCGACGCGCAGGCGGAACCTCGCAGCTGAAGCAGCACGCTATTGATTGTATTTGAAGGAGAAACGCTGGTGGCTGATAACACGGCAAAAATGGAACTCGGCGGCAATGCATACGAATTTCCGGTGCTCGAGGGCAGCTGCGGACCCGACGTTGTCGATATTCGCAAGCTCTATGGCCAGACCGACGCATTCACGTTCGACCCGGGCTACAAGTCGACGGCCAGCTGCGAAAGCGCCCTGACCTTCATCGACGGTAATGAAGGCGTGCTCCTGCACCGCGGCTACCCCATCGGCCAGCTGGCAGAGCATTCCAGCTTCATGGAAGTCAGCCACCTGCTCCTGAACGGCGAGCTTCCGTCGCAGGAAGAGCTGGACGACTTCACCTACACCATCACCCGCCATACGATGCTGCATGACCAGCTGCGCCAGTTCTACCAGGGCTTCCGCCGCGATGCGCATCCGATGGCCATCATGTGCGGCGTGGTCGGCGCCCTGTCTGCGTTTTATCACGACAGCACCGATATTTCCGACCCCGAGCACCGCAAGATCAGCAGCCACCGCCTGATCGCCAAGATGCCGACGATTGCAGCTGCGGCTTACAAGTACTCGGTCGGTCAGCCGATGATGCAGCCGGACAATTCGCTCAGCTATACCGGCAACTTCCTGCGCATGACGTTCGGCGTCCCGGCTGAGGAATACGAAGTGCATCCCGCGATCGAGCGCGCGATGGACCGTATCTTCATCCTCCACGCGGACCACGAGCAGAACGCGTCGACCTCGACCGTTCGCCTTGCCGGTTCTTCGGGCGCAAACCCGTTTGCGTGTATCGCTGCCGGTATTGCCTGTCTGTGGGGCCCCGCCCATGGCGGCGCCAACGAAGCTGCGCTCAACATGCTGCGCGAAATCGGTACGCCGGACCAGATCCCGCACTATATCGAGCGCGCTAAAGACAAGAACGACCCGTTCCGCCTGATGGGTTTCGGACACCGCGTCTACAAGAACTACGATCCGCGTGCGACGGTCATGCAGAAGACCGTGCGCGAAGTGTTCGAGGCCCTGCAGGTCACCGATCCGGTCTTCGAAACGGCTCTCCAGCTCGAGGAAATGGCGCTCGACGACGACTATTTCAAAGAGAAGAAACTGTTCCCGAACGTCGACTTCTACTCGGGCGTCATCCTCTCGGCGATCGGCTTCCCGACCACCATGTTCACCGCTCTCTTCGCGCTTGCCCGCACGGTCGGGTGGGTCGCGCAGTGGAACGAGATGATCTCCGATCCCGGCCAGGTCATCGGCCGTCCGCGTCAGCTCTACACGGGCCCGACGCAGCGCGACTACGTTCCCGTAAGCGAACGCTGAGCGGTACAAGGTAATGCGTGCACCGCGCTTCCTGTTGCAGGTTGCCGGTGTCACGCTGTTGTTGACCGGGGTCTGGTGGGTCCTGCAGGGCGCAGGCATCATCGGGGACCCCGGCACCAGCTTCATTGCCGGAGACCGTCGCTTTCTCGCCATCGGCGGGGTTGCAGGGCTGATCGGTATCGCCCTGCTGACCTATCTGCGCAGGACGGGACGTTGATCGTCAGTCCTGCGGTGTCAGGAAAAGCGTAAAACGCGCGCCCTTCCCTTCCTCGCTTTCAATCACGATGTCGCCGCCCATCGCCCGCGCGAGGCGGCGCGATATGTGCAGGCCAAGGCCGGAGCCGCCATCGCCGCTACGGCCCAGACGCTCGAACTTGTTGAACGCGCGTGCGGCGTCTTCGGCCGACATTCCCGGCCCCTGGTCGATGATCGAAATTGTCGGCTTACCCGAGATCTCGCGGGTCTCGATAGTGACTTTCGTGCCCGGCGGTGCATAGTTGATCGCGTTCCCGATCAGGTTCAGCAATATCTGCAGGACCCGCCGGAACTCGCCCGTGGCCGGTTGCCTGCTGCCTTCCGCCGGCTCGGCCAGGGTGATCTGCTTGTCGCGCGCACGAACGCCGAGGATCCCGGTCGCCTGCCTTGCGACATCGACGAGATCGATCGGATCGGGTGCAGTCGTGAAATTGTCGGACTCCACGATTTCCAGGTCAGCGAGATCTTCGACCAGGGCCAGCAAATGCTGACCTGCGGTTGCGATATCGGCGGCGTAATTGCTGTATTCGTCGGGCAACGGTCCCGCGAGCCGCGCCCTGATCGTTTCGGCATTGGCGATGATGCGCGCGATAGGTTGCCGCAATACAGGACCCAGCTCGCCTGCGAGACCATCCGGCGACGGATGGTTGCCCAGTGGCTGTGGCCCCCGCGACCTGGTCGGCAAGGGATCGTCGGCTACCAGCAAGAGTTCGAATCCCTCGCTCCCCGGATCGCGCTGTCCCAAGGGCAATAGCCTGATCGAGAAGCCGCGGCCTTCGCTTTCGATACGGCATTTTGCGCCGTCCAGCAGGCGCCAGTGTACCGGCTGGTGGTGATCGATATCGAGCAGGTCGACGAATCTCTTCCAGTCCTGCCCCGCTGCCTCGTTCATTCGCTCGACAAGGGGCTCGACGTCTTGCCCTTCGCCGACCGCGTGTACGATGGATTGCCGTGAATCGAGCCTGACGATGGCATCGGCCGTTGCGCGATCCGATGCGTTGCGACGACGCTGTTCGGAAGCGGCATCGAGGCCGCCGGTCGCGGAACGCCAGTTGGCCAGGGTGATGATGCATCCCTCGCCATTGCTGTCGGGCCGCGCATCGGCCCAGGTTCGTATGGTGCGTTCACCGTCGAACGCACGAATATCGCGCGAGAGAGCCACACCGAACCTCCTGGTCTTCGAGATAAGCTCGCGCAATTCCGGCACTGCGACCATGCCGGGCAATTCGCCTCCGCACCGTGTCTGGAGCGAAGCCAGAACCTCGTCGGCGAAGACAAGCCTGTCCTGCGCATCCGTTCGGCCATGGACGGTGGAGGAGGAAGCGATGTTCATCGTCCGTTCGCGCCCATCGCCGTGCTTTCGCCGAGGATCGTGCGCGCTTCGCCCGCGTGCATCCTGTCGAAGTTTTCCGGCAGTTCAATTTCCGGATGCAGGTAGAGAAACTGTTCCTCGATCGTGCGCGGCTGCAACCCTGCTGCCTTCAGGGAAAGCGCGAGGCGTGCCATCTGGCGGTCATTTGTCAGCAGGGCAGCTTTCTCGCGAGGAATCCCGGAATTCGTCGCCAGGGCGGAAATGAATAGCGACACCCCTGCATGGGGCAACGCAAGCGCCTTTTCGGTAACGCCTGCTGCTCCGCTCAGAAGGGAGGAAAACAGAGCGGTCCGCGTATTGTCCGGAACCGACGCCTTGCGCATGTCCGCAAGGATGGACGCGACCGCTTGCGGATCGTCCACACTGTTTGCGCCCTGCCAGCAAGCGATCGCATGGTTCAGTAACGAACCCGGCAATTCCTCGAGCGGCAGGACCATGCGCCGCTGCTGCTCCATGAACCGGGCCTGCGCAGTCAGGGCGGCCATGCCCTTGCTGGCGACGTCCTGCTCCTTCGCAGCGATGAAAGCCTGCAGCATGGGCGTCAGCACGGGATCGAGCGAGTTGCGCGCCTTCAGGCGCTCTGCCACCTGGAACTCTATCGCCAGCGCATGGCAATGCTCCAGAAATTCGGAACTGCCCGAGATTGCATGGACGAGGTCGTCGGTACGCATGGCGTCGATATCGGCCTGCACCTTGGCCGCCCCGCCTGCCTCTTCTTCGCCCGTGTCCGGTACTGACGGGTCAGGGGTATGCTTGCCCTCGAGCTCCAGCAATTGCCGGGCCACGTCGACCAGCATTCCGCGAACGCGCGCGACGATGGCATCGGTGAACAGCGAGTGATCGTGGTTCATCACCAGGTGGCCGAGGATCGGACCGACCGTGCCAAGTACGGTGTCGCCATAGGCCAGCTCGGCCCGCAAGATATCCTGCACGGACATTGCGGGCTGCGCTTTATCGGCCCTGTCGGTCGTACTTTGCTCACTCATGGCAGATCGCATAGCCCAACGTGGTTAAGACTGCGTTATGCGTCCTGTGCCGCGGAAATGAAATGCCAGCGCGCCGAAGCCCAGCATGGTCGGCACGAAAACGGCGCCCCACCAGATACCGAAAATTCCCGAACTCGCAGCGAGTGTCCATATCACCGGTGGCTGTACGAAGGCCCGAAATCGCTTTGGAGCGATCGGCCTGCCGATCCAGACCAGCAGCAGGGCGATGACCGAAGAAAATGCCGCAGCCGTAATGCTTTCCCCGCCAGCCAGTCCGGTTCCGACTGCGATGGCAGCGACGACCTCGCAGGCCGGTTCAGCCAAGCGGCTCCAGTCAGCGGTTTCGGGACGCGAGAAGCGCAGAGGCTGGGCCAGTTTGCGGACCTGTCGACCGATATCGGCGGCCACCATCGCCGCGACTGCAAGGATGATCGCTATTGCGGGTCTGCCCAGCCCGATCAGGGCGACACTCCCGACCAGCGCGAGGACCAGAACGCCGTAAGCATACGCATCCGGCAGATTGCGAGCGGCCAGATAGCCTGCACACCGCTGCGTCAAACTCGCCACCGTGCTCGGTGCTTCAGGGGCTTGGAGCGAAAACGGACGGTCATCTGCGGGAAGGCGCCAATCGCCATTTTCCAGCAGAGGGACCGATACGGCGCGCTCCTTGACACCCGACGATCGGGCGATGCGCGGCAAGGCGCTGAGCGGTTCGAAGTCAGTACCCAGCATATCCAGCTGCGACACATGACGACCGGGCATGCGCAATATCCCCGCCCATGCGCTATGCAGATCGAGCCGTTCCAGACCGGCGGCGAAGGCATGATCGGCCGGCAAGGTCGCAATGGCCTTTTGTGCGCCCAGCTTTTCCAGAACGACCGAATTACGGGCAAGGACGCCCGGCGCGATGACAATCAGTTCCGCATCTTTCGGCACGGAAGTTGCGATGTCGCCGGGCCGTGAAACAAACCGGAAGGCCAGACCTTCACTTTCCGCCAGGTGCTGCGCTGCCAGCACGTCTTCATCCGCAGGGTTTCGGCCGAGAAACATTATTGCATCGCAGCCCATGGCGATTGCCATGTCCACCTGCCTTTGCAGGACCGTAGTGCCGGCATAGCGCTCTCGATTGACGCAAGGCCGCTCTCCCGAATCCGCCAATGCAAGCATGGCGATAAGTCTGCAGCCCTGGACCATGACGGCCAATTAAGGGTAGCGCAGCCTCCTGCCAAGCAGGCTCGGCACGCGAAGTGAGATCAGCGGTCGAAGTCTGCGAGAAAGCCGTCGAGCTCGCGCAGGATCAGAGGATCGCCCGGTGCGCTGGCGATGGCGTTCTCGGCCAGGGCCATCAGCGGCTCGGCATGGAAACTCGCGGCGAGACCCTTGATCCGCTGCGCGGCGACCAGCCAGTTGCCGTCACATCGTGCCCTTTTGAGCAAATCCACCTGCTGTTCGACACTATCGCGAAAAGCCGCACTTAGTTCCGCATGCAGCGCGGCATCTTCGCCCGCAGCGGCCGCAAGGTTCGCAGAAAAGTTCGCATGTTCGAACGCCATGGGCCCGGTCAATAGCGATCCAATGGTTAAGGCAGGGTTTCAAGACTGGCGCTTTATGGTAAATGCCCAAGGATGACTGGGGGTCACACCATACGGGCGATCGGGCCCGAGCCAGAGGGCGACGACGCGCACCGCGCGGCCGACGCCGCGACCGAGGAATATGGCACGGCGGAGTCGGAAGACTCCTACGAGTCCGAGGAAGAGCTGTGGGAGGAGGAGGCCGGTACGGGCCGCGCGACTCGCAGCGGATGGATATGGCCTGCCCTCGCGCTGTTCGTGATTGGGTGCTGGACCGTGTTTTTCGGCTGGACCTACCGCGAAGAAATGCTGGCCGGGGCGTCTGCGCAAGACTGGATCGGCTGGGCCGGGGACTGGGCCCTGCCCGTCCTGCTGGTCATCGGAATCTGGCTTATCGCCATGCGGACGAGCCGCCGCGAGGCATCGCGCTTTGCCGATGCCGCCCACGCGCTCTCGACCGAATCCGCCCTGCTGGAAGAACGACTCGTCACGGTGAACCGGGAGCTGAGCCTGGCACGCGAATTCCTGTCGTCCGAAACACGCGAACTCGAAACGCTTGGCCGCGTCGCCGGGACGCGCATCACGGAGCACGCGGAAAGCCTGCAGTCCCTGATCGGTCAAAACCATGACCAGGTAGAGCGGATCGGAACCATCAGCGAAAACGCGCTCGCCAATATGGACCGGCTGCGCGACGAACTCCCCGTTATCGCAAACTCTGCCCGCGATACCTCGAACCAGATCGGCGCCGCCGGTGAAGGTGCCAGCGAACAGCTGGAAAGGCTCGTGACAGGGTTCGAACGGCTCAATGTCTTCGGGCAGGCGAGCGAGCAGCAGGTCGCCTCGCTCAGCGAACGGATCGATGCCGCCCTCGCCGCATTCGAAGCACAGGCAGCCCATATGGGCGACGTGACCGAACAACGCTTCGCCGCGCTGCGCCAGGCAAGCGAGGATTATCGGGGCGAACTGGATTCGCGAGAAGTCGCCGGACTGGCCGCCATGCGGCGCCGGATGGACAGCCTCGGCGAGGAACTTGCTGCCAGCAGCGCGGAACTGGATCGTGCCGAAGCCGCCGCTATCGACAGTCTGAAAGAGCGCCTCGCCGGACTTTCCGATGAAAGCGCCTCGCTGTCCGCCGGCCTTAGAGCCACCGAGCAGCAGGCAGGAGACAGCTGGTCCCGCCAGGTCGATGCTCTGCGCGAACGCCTTGGACAGGCGGTGGAGGAAATCCAGGCGCTCGATGCACAGGCGCTCGAAAACGCCCAGGCCAAGCTGGCGGAACTTCGCACCGAGGCCGAGCGTGTCGATGCCGCCATGGCGGACCGGGACGCCGCGTTCGGATCGCGTGTGTCCGCGCGCCGGGAAGAAATCGAAGGCGCAGAGGCTGCTTCGCTTTCGGCACTGGAAGACCGCTTTGCGGCCTTCGACGCCGGTCTGGCCCATCGCAAGGACCAGCAGGCGGAATATGCCGAAGTCGTCCAGCAGCGTACCGAGGCAACCCTCGCGAAACTGGCGGAACTGGCCGGTCAATCGGAAGAACTGGCTGCCAGGGCCGAGGATGCCCAGCAACGCCTGACCGCATCGAGCGAGACCATGGCAGCGCGTATGGCAGGCGCAAGGGAAGATAGCGAAGCCCTGCAACCGGCCATCGAGGAACTGACCGAAGCAAGCGTGCGCCTGCTCGAACTCATCCAGGCCGGCGCCAATCACAGCCGGGAAACCTTGCCCTCCTCGCTCGAGGAGGCGGAAACCCGCCTGATTGCAGCCCGCGAGGCCGGAGAGGAATTGCAGGCACTGCTGGGCGAAACGGGAAGCCGCTCTCGCTCGGTGTCCGACTACGTCATCCTGGCGCGTGAAGAGACTGAAAAGGTCGATGCCAATCTCGACGGTCTGGGCTCCCGTCTCGATGGCCTGCGCCAGACGTTTGCGAACGAGGTCGAGGCGCTTCGTGTCTCGCTTGCCGCACTGGAGGACGATACGGATGCTGTCGGCGAAAAGGCATCGACAACTCTGCGGGCATCGATCGACGATCTGGATCGCAAGGCGCGCGAGGCGCTGTCCCTGACCGACACGGAAACGGAAAAACGCCTCGGGCTCCTGGCGGACACGATCGGCGAAAAGACAGCCGGGGCGATCAACGCCGCGCTGACGGAGCAATCATCCCGCAGCATTGCCGATCTCGACGCCGCCGCAGCGAAGGCAGCGGAGGCTGCGAGGCAGGCAGCCATGCAATTGCGGGACCAGCTTGCCCTCGTCAACGAACTGGCAGGCAATCTGGAAAACCGCGTTGCCCTGGCGCGGGAACGGGCGGAAGAGCAGGTCGACAACGATTTCGCGCGCCGCGTCGCTCTGATTACCGAAGCGCTGAACTCCAACGCGATCGACATTGCCAAGTCGCTGTCCAGCGACGTGACCGATACGGCATGGGCATCCTACTTGCGCGGCGACCGTGGCATCTTTACCCGCCGAGCCGTCAGCCTGATCGGAAACACGGAAGCGCGCGAGGTCGCCGAACTTTACGACACCGACCCCGACTTCGCGGACCACGTCAGTCGTTACATCCACGATTTCGAGGCGATGCTTCGCACCATGCTTTCGACCCGCGACGGAAACGCTCTAGGCGTTACCCTGCTCAGCTCCGACATGGGCAAGCTCTATGTCGCTCTCGCACAGGCAATCGAACGGCTCCGCTCCGATTGATCGGCGGGCCCCTTCGGCTCAGCTAGCGGTATCCTCGGTGACGAGGTGACCAGGCCGCTCGAAGATGTCGATCGCATCGACGCCGATCCAGCGGTTTTCGTAGTTGAGCACCCACAGCGTGGTCAGCACAGTAGCCATGATCGTGGCTCTGATCACGATCCTGCCGGGCCGGAAATTGGCAGGCGCGCTATCAGCCTGCCCGGGTACCTTTTCCACCCCCATCTCGTCGGCCGTTTTCACGCCGAAGGGTAGCAGGACGAAGGCGCACATCACCCAGAACAGGAAATAGATCGCAAGGATGGAAGTGATCTGCATTCCGGTCAGCCTGCGAGGTCCACGACCCGGACCTGCGGTTTCTTGCCAGACCAGCGCGTGGCAGCCCGCCGAGCCGCAAGACGGGCCGCTTCCAGCCTGTCGCCTGCAGCCGAGCCTCCGCCCCGCCGCGGGCCCCTGCCCCGTCCCTTGCCGGGACGCCCGATCGCCTTTGCTACATCGGCCCTCGCTTCGGCGATGAAGTCGTCGTGGTCTTCATCCAGCGGAAGGCCGATGCTTTCCACGGTAACGCCGCCTTCCGGTTCGAGGATGACGATCACGGCACCATTGTGCGCCAGCCTGCGCCGCATCACGATGCTCTCGCCATTGGCTGGCACGATGATGTCGCCGTCCAGGACCAGGCGACCGGCTTCTATCTCCGCGATCTTTCCGGGCTTTCCGGGGGCGAGCCGCACGATGTCACCGTTCTTCTGGAATACGGCACTGGGAATTCCGGCGGCCAATCCGACCCTCGCCTGTTCCTGCATGTGACGGATCTCGCCATGGACAGGGACGAGGATTTCCGGTTCCAGCCATTCGTACAGGGCCTCGAGCTCGGGGCGGCCCGGATGGCCCGAGACATGGATCATGCTCTGCCGGTCGGTGACCATGACGATGCCGCGTTCGGACAGGCGGTTCTGCACCTTGCCGATACTGATTTCGTTACCGGGGATCTGGCGGCTGGAAAACAGGACGACATCGCCTTCGCTCAAGGACAGCGGGTGATTGTCCTCCGCTATGCGGCTGAGCGCAGCGCGCGGTTCGCCCTGTCCGCCGGTCGCCATAATCAGGACTTTGCCGCGTGGCAGGCCCATGGCTGTGTCCCAGTCGACGGTCTTGGGGAAGTTCTGGAGGTACCCGTTATCCTGCGCGACTTCGATCATCCGGTCGAGCGATCGCCCGGCGACAACCAGTTCGCGCCCGGTCGCCTCCGCCACTTCGCCCAGCGTCTGCAGCCGCGCGACATTGGAGGCGAAAGTGGTCACCAGCACACGGCGCCCGCTCCACTTCTTCACCTCTTCCATCAGGCCCTTGTAAACCGCACCTTCCGAACCGCTCGGTTCCGGATTGAACACATTGGTGGAATCGCAAACCAGCGCGAGCACGCCTTCGGCGCCCATTTCGCGCAGCTCTTCCTCGGTCGTCGGTTCGCCGATGATCGGGTCTTCGTCCAGCTTCCAGTCGCCGGTGTGGAAGATCCGGCCATAAGGCGTGTCGATGGCCAGCGCGTTTCCTTCGGCGATGGAATGCGCCAGCGGAAGATAGGTGACTTCGAACGGTCCCAATTCGATGTGACCGTGGTCCTCTTCGATGATGCGAACCTCTACTTCGTCCAGCAGGCCTGCTTCCTGCAGTTTGCGGCGTATCAGCTCGGCGGTGAACGGCGTCGCGTATAGGGGGACGCCCAGATCGGCTGCGAAATAGGGAATGGCCCCGATATGGTCCTCGTGAGCATGGGTCAGCACGATCCCCAGAAGGTCATCTGCGCGATCCTCGATAAACTCAATATCGGCGAACAGCAGTTCGGTGCCGGGATATTCGTTTGCGCCGAAGCTCATGCCGAGATCGACCATCAGCCACTTGCCGTCACAGCCATACAGGTTGACGTTCATGCCGATCTCTCCCGACCCGCCAAGGGCCAGGAACACCAGTTCGTTTTCGGGCGTGTAATCCTTTTTCACGAGCCGGCCCTGTCCGCGAGAATCTTGAGCCCGCGTATCGTCAGGTCGGCATCCACGACATCGAAGATGTCGGTATGGTCATCGAACAGGACTGCGAGGCCGCCGGTCGCAACAACCTTTGCCGGTCTGCCGATTTGCGCACGCATTCTCTCGATCAGCCCTTCCATCATCGCGACATAGCCCCAGAAAATGCCGATCAGCATCTGGTCTTCCGTATTGCGGCCGATCACGCTGCGACTTTCCGGAGCGCGGATTGCGATGCGGGGCAGCTTGGCCGTCTTCCCCACCAGCGCATCGAGCGACAGATTGATCCCCGGTGTGATGATGCCGCCCTTGTAAGTGCCGTTGAAATCGAGCGCTTCGAACTTTGTCGCGGTTCCGAAGTCGACGACCACCTTGTCCCCTTCGACCAGTTCGTGCGCGGCCACGCAGTTGAGCGCGCGATCCGCGCCAAGCGAACTGGGCTGGTCAACGTCGATCTCGAACCCCCATTTCGCGGCGCCCTGCCCGGCCACCAGCGGTGTAAGGCCGAGATATTTCTCGATCAGGACGGTCAGATTATGATCCGCCCTGGGCACGACAGATCCGAAGATGACCTGCGTGATGTCGCTGCGGGAAATATTCTCGATCTGCAGCAATTGCAGCAGCCAGACGGCGTATTCGTCGCCCGTCCGGCGCGGATCGGTCGCGATGCGCCAGCGCGCACGCACCTCGTCCCCGTCGAAAACGGCAAAGACGAGGTTCGTGTTTCCGACATCGATGGCGAGCAGCATGAAATCAGGTCTCCTTGGCGAGCATCACGTCGCCGGCATGAATGGTACGCACAGAACCGTCACCCAGGCGCAATTGCAGCGAGCCATTGTCGTCCAGCCCGTCGAACGCACCTTGCCGAACAGTCCCGTCCGGTTCGTGCACGGATAGTTTCGTACCGATGCCGAAGGCCGCAGCCTGCCATCGGCGCAGGATCGCCTCCAGCCCGTAGGTACGCCAGCGTTCAAGCTCCCGGTCCAGCGCGATGGCGAGATCGCGGGCGAACAGGTCGCGGTCCGGTGCCGGCCCGAGTTCGGCAAAGGCCATCGTCTTGCGGCCGGGCACCTCGGGAGCCTTGGCAAGATTGACGCCGATGCCGAGAACGACGGCGTCTCCCTCTCTCTCGAGCAGTATTCCGGCCACTTTGGCCTCACCAAGCATGAGGTCGTTCGGCCATTTCAGACGCAATCGTGAAGGGTCGCCGGAAAGCGGGGTCGCCGCTTCGTGCAGTGCCAGTCCAGCCACCAGCGCAAGCGTGTGGGCAGGCGGATCGCCTGGACCCGGACGAACCACGGTGGAGCCCATGAAATTTCCCGCGCCATCGAACCATTCGCGGCCCTGTCTGCCCCTGCCGGCGGTCTGGCGGTCTGTTACCAGCCACTCGCCTTCAGGCACGCGCTCCCCGCTGCGCAGGGCGTTCAGCAGGTCGGCATTGGTTGACCCGGTCTCGGCCGCAATGCGGATCGAGCGGGCGCTGCCCTCAGCCAAGGAACAGCGACGCTGCTGCTGTGTCCGCCTGATCGCCCAGCCAGTTCGTCAGCAGGAAGGCAAGCGGGCTGACGAGGATCGCACTGCCGATCAGGATCGCCCAGCTGGCCGTGTCCGCCTCGCCCGTAGCGCGGTCCACCGGATCATCGAAGAACATAACTTTGACGAACTTGATGTAATAGAACGCGCCGATGACGCTTGCCGCGATACCGATGGCCGCGAGCAGGACCAGATCGGCCTGGACCGCCGCCTGGAAGACGACGAACTTGCCCCAGAAGCCGAACAGCGGCGGGATACCCGCAAGGCTGAACATCAGGATGAGCAGGCACCAAGCCATCAGAGGGCGCGTGGTCGACAGGCCGGCGATATCGTCGAACGTTTCGAGTTGATCGCCCTGCGCATTGCGCAGCATCAGCACTGCGACGAAGCTGCCCAGCGACATCACGACGTAGATCGCGAGATAGACCAGCATGGCGGACACGCCCCCGACGGTCGCAGCGGCGAGACCGATGAGAATGAAGCCGACATTGTTGATGGAGGAATAGGCCAGCAGGCGTTTCAGATTGTTCTGGCCGATTGCACCGAGGGCACCGACGACGATCGAAGCAAGCGCGGCAAAGATGACCACCTGCCGCCACGCCAGGACCTGGTCCCCGAATGCATCGAGCGAGACGCGTGCCAAAAGGGCGATCGCCGCGACCTTGGGCGCAGTGGCGAAGAAGGTCGTGACGGGTGTCGGCGCGCCTTCGTAAACGTCCGGCGTCCACATGTGGAACGGAACCGCGCTGATCTTGAATGCAAGGCCCACCAGCATGAAGATCAGGCCGAACAGGGCGCCGGTCGATATCTCGCCGGTCAGCGCGGCTGAAATCCCGTCAAAGGATGTCGTCCCGGTGAAGCCGTATGTCAGGCTCATACCGTAAAGCAGGATGCCCGAGGCCAGAGCGCCGAGGATGAAATATTTCAGGCCGGCCTCTGCCGAGCGCTGGTCGTCGCGCAGGAAACTGGCGAGGACGTAGGCCGCAAGGCTGTTGAGCTCCAGACCGATATACAGCGAAACCAGGTCGGTCGCGGCAACCATCAGGCTCATGCCCGTCGTCGCAAGCAGGACCAGGATGGCATATTCCCCGCGAAGCGCTCCGTTGCGGGCGAGGAAGGACGGACCGATCGCAAGACAGGCAATACCGGCGAGGTACATTAGCGTTTTCGCGAAAGCGGCGAAGGGGTCAGCCGAAAACTGCGTCAGGAACGCCATGGCTCCCGCACCGGCGGTCCCCTCGGTCACGGTCGGAACCACGAAAAACAGCGCGGCGCCAAGAGCCGACGCGGCCAGTATGAAGACGAGCCGTGCTGTCGAGCGCCCGCCGTAAGCGACCACGAGCAGCAGGAGCATGGCCGCCGAGCTCAGCAGGAGCTCCGAAGCCATGAGGCCGAGGGACTGCATGATATCCATCAGTGCTCTCCCCCTTCCGCATGCTCGTAGGGAACGTAATTGGCCGCATTCGCACACGGCTCCCCTGCCTGCAGCTTCGCATCGCCCTGCGGAGCAGCGCGTGCCACGCGCGCTTCAAGCGCCGCGATGTCGCTACGCATCGGCGCGATGAAACTTTCCGGATAGATACCCATCCACAGAACCGCTGCAGCGATCGGGGCGAGCATGACCCACTCGCGTGCGTTCATGTCGGACATGGCCGCAGCGTCCTCGTTCACCTGGGCCCCGAAAACAACGCGGCGATAGAGATAGAGCATGTAGCCTGCACCAAGGATGATGCCGGTGGTCAGGATGAGCGTCACGTCGCTGGAAATCTCGTATACGCCGGCAAGGCTGACGAATTCAGCGACGAAGCCGCTGGTTCCGGGAAGCCCGATGCTGGCCATGGTAAAAAGGAGGAAGAACAGCGCATAACGCGGCATGTTGATGGCAAGCCCGCCATAGCGCGATATCTCGCGCGTATGCAGCCGGTCGTAGATGATGCCCACGCACAGGAACAGCGCGCCCGATACCAGCCCGTGGCTTAGCATCATGATCATCGCGCCTTCCAGACCCTGTACGTTGAAGGCGAACAGGCCGGCGGTCACGATGGCCATATGGGCGACCGAGGAATAGGCGATCAGTTTTTTCATGTCCTGCTGAACCAAGGCCACCAGCGAGGCATAGACCACCGCGATGCACGACAGGATTAGGACCAGCCAGACGAACTGGGCGCTCGCCTCGGGGAACATCGGCAGGCTGAAACGGATGAAACCGTAGCCGCCCAGTTTCAGCAGCACGCCTGCAAGAATTACGGAGCCTGCGGTGGGCGCCTGGACATGCGCGGCAGGAAGCCACGTATGCACCGGGAACATCGGCATCTTCACAGCGAAACTGGCGAAGAAGGCGAGCCACAGCCACGTCTGCGCTTCCGGCGCGAAATCGTACTGCATCAGGGTCGGGATGTCCGACGTTCCGGCAGTGTTGACCATCCAAAACATCGCGATCAGCATCAGGACCGATCCGATCAGCGTATAGAGGAAGAACTTGAAGCTGGCATAGATGCGGTCCGCCCCGCCCCAAATGCCGATGATGAGATACATCGGGATCAGGCCCGCTTCGAAGAAGATGTAGAACAGGAACAGATCCTGCGCTGCGAACACGCCGATCATCAGCGTTTCCATGATCAGGAAAGACGCCATGTATTCGCCGACGCGCTTCGTGATGCCGTCCCAGCTTGCAAGGATGCAGATCGGCATCAGGAACACGCTGAGCATGATCAGCATCAGCGCGATGCCGTCGATACCGAGCGCGTACTGAAATCCGGCGAACAGGTCTGCCCGCTCCGTAAATTGCCACTGCGGGCCGCCAATCTCGAACCCGGCCCACAGCAGGATGCCAAGCGCAAGGTTTATCAGCGTGGCTGCCAGCGCGACCAGACGCGCCTCGCTCGCTGCAAGGAAGAAGCAGGCCAGGCCGCCGACCAGCGGGACCAGCAGCATCAGGGAGAGGATCGGAAGACCGTCCATCACATCAATACCCAGGTAATGGCGGCCACGAGGCCGAGTAACATGACAAGCGCGTAGCTGGTGAGATAGCCCGACTGGAAGCGCTTCGCACCGGCGGACCCCTGCCTGACAAGCCAGGCGACACCGTCAGGCCCGAAGCGATCGATCGTGCCGATATCGACGAGTTTCCAGAAGGCGCGGCCGACGATGAAGGCGGGTTTGACGAACAGGATGTTGTAGAGCTCGTCGAAATACCACTTGTTATAGAGGAACCGGTAGATCGGACCCAGCTGCTCCACCGTCTTCCCGGGAATCGAAGTGTCCTTGATGTAGGCAAGCCAGGCGAACAGCAGGCCGAGCAGCATCGACACGGTCGCCGTCAGCTTCACCCAGAGCGGCACCGCGTGCAGCGCATGGATCAGGTTCTCGTTGAAATAGATCGCTGCGCCCCAGAAGCCGTTCGGATCGACGCCTTCCGAAGACCCGTCGATGAACGGGTACTTGAAGACGTAACCCGCAAAGATAGCGCCCATGCTCAGGATGACGAGCGGGATCAGCATGACCCACGGGCTTTCGTGCGGATGATAACCGCCCGTCCCGGACTGGTGATCGGCGGAAGGCACTGCATGATGCGCATCGTGGCCGGCATCTTCCTGGACCGGGGGATTGTGCTCCTCCGGTTCGTCATGGCCGTGATGGACAGCGTGCTGGATATGCTCGCTCTCGATCCAGCGCGGCTTGCCCCAGAAGGTCAGGAACATCAGGCGCCAGCTGTAGAAGCTGGTCAGCAGCGCGGCGAAGGCACCGGCCCAGAAGGCAAAATTGCCCATGTTCGTGCCGCGCGCGAACGCTGCCTCCAGGATCGCGTCCTTGGAATAGAAGCCGGCGAAGCCGAAGAACCCGAGGACGCCGACGCCGGTAATGGCCAGCGTGCCCGCCATCATCGCCCAGAACGTGATCGGGATTTTCTTACGCAGGCCGCCGTAATACCGCATGTCCTGCTCGTGATGCATGGCGTGGATGACCGAGCCTGCACCGAGGAACAGTAGCGCCTTGAAGAAGGCATGCGTGAACAGGTGGAACATGGCGACACCGTACGCCCCTACACCGGCGGCGAAGAACATGTAGCCCAGCTGCGAACAGGTCGAATAGGCGATTACGCGCTTGATATCCCACTGCGTCGTGCCGACCGTTGCAGCGAACAGGCAGGTCATCGCGCCGATGAAGGTCACGATCGCCAGCGCAGTCGGCGCCGTCTCGAACATGGGCGACAGGCGGCAGACCATGAACACCCCGGCCGTCACCATCGTTGCGGCGTGGATCAGCGCGGACACCGGCGTCGGCCCCTCCATCGCATCCGGCAACCAGGTGTGCAGGCCCAGCTGTGCCGACTTGCCCATCGCACCGATGAACAGGAGGATGCACAGGATATCCATCGTGTAGAAACGGAACCCTATGAACGTGATGCTGCTACCGCTCATGCCGGGCGCGGCTTCGAGGATTTCCGGGATCGACGTCGTGCCGAACACCAGGAACGTACCGAAAATGCCGAGCATGAAGCCGAGGTCGCCCACGCGGTTGACGGTAAAAGCCTTGATTGCCGCCGCATTGGCGCTCGGCTTCTTGAACCAGAACCCGATCAGCAGGTAGCTGGCCAGGCCCACCCCTTCCCATCCGAAGAACATCTGTACGAGGTTGTCTGCCGTCACCAGCATCAGCATGGCGAAGGTGAATAGCGACAGGTATGCGAAGAACCGCGGCTGGTCCGGATCTTCGTCCATGTAACCCCAGCTGTAGAGATGGACGAGCGCGGACACGCTGTTGATTACGACCAGCATTACGGCGGTCAGCGCATCGACCCGCAGCGCCCAGTCGAAGGTCAGGTCGCCCGAACGCACCCAGTCGAGCACGGGCACGACGGTCGCCTGTTCCGTCCCCCCGAGAAAACCGAGAAAGATCGGCCAGCTCAGCGCAGCGGACACGAACAGGGCGCCGGTCGTTATCGACTTGGCAACCGTGTTGCCCAGCGCCCGGTTGCCGAGCCCGGCTACGATCGCTGCCAGCAGCGGCAGGAATACGATGATCAGGATTTGCGAGGACACCGGGCGATTATCCCTTCATCCGGTTGACGTCGTCGACGGCAATGGTGCCGCGCGCACGGAAATAGATGACGAGGATGGCAAGGCCGATGGCGGCCTCTGCCGCGGCGACGGTCAGGACGAACATCGCGAAGATCTGTCCCGTCAGGTCGCCGAGGAAGGCGCTGAATGCGACGAGGTTCAAGTTCACTGCCAGCAGGATCAGCTCGATCGCCATCAGGATGACGATGATGTTCTTGCGGTTGAGGAAAATGCCCAGCACGCCCAGCACGAACAGGATCGCGCTGACGATGACGTAATGTTCGATGCCGATCATAGCTCGATCCCTTTGCCGATCGTCGGCTGCTTCATCACGACGGCCTCGTCCGGATTGCGGCGAACCTGCTTCTGGATGTTCTGATGACCGCGCACCGACTTCTGCTCGCGGTGGGTCAGGACAATGGCCCCGACCATGGCGACCAGCAGGATTACGCCGGCCATCTCGAACAGGAAGATGTAAGGCCCGTAAAGCAGCGCGCCGAGGCTCTGGATATTGCTGACGCCGACAATCGGAGCGGCGCTGCCGTCAGGCGTCCCCAGCGCCAAAGCGCCTGCGCGGTAGGCCCCGATACCCAGCACCAGTTCCGCCAGCAGGACCAGCGCGATGGCGATGCCGAGCGGGAAGTTCTTCATGAAGCCAGCCCGCATCGACGCGAAATCGATGTCCAGCATCATCACGACGAACAGGAACAGCACCGCGACCGCGCCGACATACACGACGACCAGCAGCATCGCGAGGAACTCCGCCCCCACCAGCACCATCAGCCCTGCCGCATTGAAGAAGGCGAGGATGAGCCACAGCACGGAATGCACGGGGTT
Organism: Altererythrobacter sp. MTPC7; assembly: GCF_042851395.1. Classification (NCBI taxonomy): domain Bacteria; kingdom Pseudomonadati; phylum Pseudomonadota; class Alphaproteobacteria; order Sphingomonadales; family Erythrobacteraceae; genus Altererythrobacter; species Altererythrobacter sp. MTPC7. The sequence continues at coordinate 191,834 of NZ_BTGS01000006.1, forward strand.
GCGCGCCATGATCGTCAGCACGCCGCTGAGAATCATGAGCCCTGCAAACAGGTAGAAGGCGATAGTCTGTATCATGGTGCCCCGGTTAGATGAGCGCGCGGTTAGCGGTAGGGCGCGTCGGCTTCAAGGTTTGCGGCAATCGCCCGCTCCCACTTGTCACCATTCGCGAGCAGCTTGGCCTTGTCGTACAGCAGCTCTTCGCGCGTTTCCGTCGAATATTCGAAATTCGGCCCCTCGACCACGGCATCCACGGGGCAGGCTTCCTGGCAGAAGCCGCAATAGATGCACTTGGTCATGTCGATATCGTAGCGCGTCGTGCGGCGACTGCCGTCTTCGCGCGGTTCCGATTCGATAGTGATGGCCTGCGCCGGGCAGACCGCTTCGCACAGCTTGCATGCGATGCAGCGCTCTTCCCCGTTGGGATAGCGGCGCAGGGCATGCTCGCCGCGGAAACGCGGGCTCAGCGGGTTCTTCTCGTAAGGGTAGTTAATCGTAACCTTGGGCTTGAAGAAATACTTCAGCGTGAGGGCGTGCGCCTTCACGAACTCCCAAAGCGTGAACGCCTTGATGGTCTGCGCGATGCTCATGACGAGAAATGTCCTGTGGCCATCAGGTAGCCGGAAATGACGACGATTGCGACGAGGCTGAGCGGCAGGAACACCTTCCAACCGAGCCGCATGAGCTGGTCGTAGCGATAGCGCGGTACGGTTGCCATGACCCAGCTGAACATGAAGAAGAAGAAGAATGTCTTCAGCAGGAACCACACGATGCCGGGCACATAATACAGCGGCGCCCAGTCGATCGGCGGCAACCAGCCACCGAAGAACAGGATCGTGTTGAGGCTGCACATCAGCAGGATGTTGGCATACTCGCCCAGCCAGAAGAGTGCGAAGCTCATCGAACTGTATTCGGTCTGGTAGCCAGCAACCAGCTCGCTCTCCGCCTCGGTCAGGTCGAACGGGACGCGCTGCGTTTCCGCCAAGGCCGAGATGAAGAACATGATCCACATCGGGAACAGCAACAGGTTGAACCAGTAACCGTTGACGATGCCGAGGCCGTGGCCGCGCTGCGATTCGACGATCTCGGTCAGGTTGAAACTGCCCGCCCACAGGACGACGCAGACCAGGATGAAGCCGATGGAGACTTCGTAGGAAATCATCTGCGCCGCTGCGCGCATGGCGGAGAAGAACGGATATTTGGAGTTACTCGCCCAACCGCTCATCACCACGCCGTAAACCGACAGGCTGCTGATCGCGAGAATGTAGAGCAGACCGACATTGATGTCCGCCAGCACCACGCCCGCATCGAAGGGAATGACTGCCCATGCCGCCAATGCGACGGTGAAGGTCACGATAGGCGCAAGCAGGAAAATGCCCTTGTTCGCCGCACTGGGAATGATGGTTTCCTGCAGGAAGACCTTCAGCCCGTCGGCAAAGCTTTGCAGCAGCCCGAACGGCCCGACCACATTAGGCCCGCGCCGCAAATTGATCGCTGCCCAGACCTTGCGGTCGACATAGATTACCATCGCCACGCTGAGCATCAGCGGCAGCGCGATCAGCAGGATTCCGGCGAATGTCGCGAGCGTCCACGCTACTTCGTAAGACATGCCCCAGGACTGGAAGAAGTCGGTCATTCCGCCGCCTCCGCGAGTTCATCGCCGTGCAGCAATTCGTCCGAACAGCGCTGCATCACGTCGCTGGCGCGGGCGATGGCGTTGGTGAGATAGAAGTCCTTGATCGGATAGGCGGAAATCGCCTTACCCTTGCCAGCCTTCTTCGCCTTAGGAAGCTTGCCGAAAGCGGCCAGTCCTTCTTCGCCCAAGGCAGGCACTTCGGCGATCATCGCGCTCTGCAATTCGGCGAAGCTGTCGAAGCCGACGTCCACTTTGAGGCTATCTGCCAGCGCGCGCAAGATGGTCCAGTCCTCACGCGCATCGCCGGGGGCGAAGACGGCCTTTTCGGCGAATTGCACACGACCCTCTGTATTGACGTAGGTTCCGTCCTTCTCGGCGTAGCTCGCCGCCGGCAGGATGATGTCCGCCGCATGCGCGCCCCGGTCGCCGTGATGGCCGATATAGACCTTCAGGCTGTCGGCGAAGGGTTCGAAATCCATCTCGTCCGCGCCCAGCGCCAGTACCACTTTCGGTGCGGCCTTTGCGATATCCTTGATGCCGCCCTTCTGCGCGTAACCGAGCATCAGCCCGCCCATGCGCGCAGCCGAGAAGTGCATCACGTTGAAGCCGTTCCAGCCATCCTTCACCAGGCCGAACTCTTCGGCGAAGGCGATACCGGCGTTCAGCGCACCAGCAGCCAGCGAGGCGCCGCCCATGATGATGGCGGGTCGCTCGGCGGCCTTGAACGCGTCGGACACGTGGCCCGGCAGGTCGTCCAGCACGCCCGTATCCTCGCCGAGATACTCGACCGGGAAGGTCGGGTCCCAGTGCGGGCCGACGATGAAGACCTTCGCGCCGCGCTTCGCCGCCTTGCGCAGGCGGACATTGACCAGAGGCGCCTCGTGCCGGACCTGGCTGCCGACGATCAGGATCGCATCGGCGGTCTCTATCCCGGCGAAGGTGCTGTTGAAATTCACCGCCGCGAGGTTCGACACGTCGTAATCCATGCCGGTCTGGCGGCCTTCGAGCAGGGCCGAGCCGGATGCCTTCAGCAAGGCCTTCGCCGCGAACATCGTTTCACAATCGACCATGTCGCCCGCAATCGCCGCGATGCTGGATGCATCGCCCTTCAGCTGCTTGGCAATGGCCTTGAAAGCCTCGTCCCAGCCAGCGGGCTGGAGCTTGCCCTTCTTGCGCATGAAGACCTTGTCGAGGCGCCGCTTGCCGAGGCCATCGACCTGGTAGCGCGCCTTGTCGGAGATCCATTCCTCGTTCACGTCGTCATTGATGCGCGGCGTGGCCCGCATGACCTCGCGCCCCCGCGAATACAGCGTGATGTTCGCGCCGACAGCGTCGGAGACATCGATGCTGAGCGTCTTCTTGAGCTCCCACGGACGCGCTTCGAACGCATAGGGACGGCTGGTAAGCGCGCCGACCGGGCACAGGTCGATGACGTTGGCCGCAAGTTCGTGGCTCGCCGCCTGCTCCAGATAGGTCGTGATCTGCATGTCCTCGCCGCGATAGAGCGCGCCGATCTCGTCCACGCCCGCGATCTCTTCAGAGAACCGCACGCAGCGGGTGCAGTGAATGCAGCGGGTCATGATCGTCTTGATCAGCGGGCCCATATATTTCTCGGTCACCGCCCGCTTGTTCATGTCGTAGCGCGAACCGCCACGGCCATAAGCGACGGCCTGATCCTGCAGGTCGCATTCGCCGCCCTGATCGCAAATCGGGCAATCGAGCGGGTGGTTAATGAGGAGGAATTCCATCACGCCTTCGCGCGCGGTCTTGACCATCTGCGTGTCGGTGCGGATTTCCTGCCCCTCTGTCGCGGGCAGCGCGCAGGATGCCTGCGGCTTGGGCGGTCCGGGCTTCACTTCGACGAGGCACATACGGCAGTTGCCGGCGATGCTCAGCCGCTCGTGATAGCAGAAGCGCGGGATTTCCTTCCCCGCAAGCTCGCACGCCTGCAGGACGGTCGCGCCGTCGGGAACGTCCAGTTCCTGTCCGTCTACGGTGACTTTAGGCATTACTCGGCTGCCTCTGCAAATTGTGCGTTATGTTCTTCGATCCGCCGTTCCAGCTCGGGGCGGAAGTGACGGATGAGGCCCTGGATCGGCCATGCGGCAGCGTCGCCCAGCGCGCAGATCGTGTGGCCCTCGACCTGTTTCGTCACCTGCTGCAGCATGTCGATTTCCTCGATCGCTGCATCGCCGGTCCGCAGCCGCTCCATCATGCGCCACATCCAGCCCGTACCTTCGCGGCAGGGCGTGCACTGGCCGCAGCTCTCGTGCTTGTAGAAATAGCTGATGCGGGAAATCGCGCGGACGATGTCGGTCGACTTGTCCATAACGATCACGCCGGCCGTGCCGAGGCCGGAGCCAAGTTCCTTCAGCCCGTCGAAATCCATCGGGGCGTCCATCATCTGCTCAGCCGGCACTAGGGGAACGGACGAACCGCCCGGAATGACTGCGAGGAGGTTGTCCCATCCGCCGCGAATACCGCCGCAATGCTTCTCGATCAGTTCGCGGAATGGAATGGAAAGTGCTTCTTCGACGACGCAGGGCTGCTCGACATGGCCCGAGATCTGGAAAAGCTTCGTGCCCTTGTTGTTCTCGCGTCCGAAGCTGGCGAACCACGCGCCTCCGCGCCGCAGGATCGTGGGGACGACCGCGATGCTCTCGACATTGTTGACTGTGGTCGGGCAGCCATAGAGGCCCGCGCCCGCCGGGAACGGAGGCTTGAGGCGCGGCTGGCCCTTCTTGCCTTCGAGGCTTTCGATCATCGCGGTTTCTTCGCCGCAGATATAGGCGCCCGCACCGCGGTGCAGGAAGACATCGAAATCGTAGCCGGACTTGGCCGCGTTCTTGCCGATCAGGCCTGCGTCATAGGCCTCGTCGATTGCCGCCTGCAGCGTCTCAGCCTCGCGGATATATTCACCGCGAATGTAGATATAGGCCGCCCGCGCACGCATCGCGAAGCCCGCGACAAGCGCGCCCTCGATCAGCTTGTGCGGATCGTGGCGGATGATCTCGCGGTCCTTGCACGAGCCGGGCTCGGACTCGTCGGCATTGATGACGAGGAAGCTCGGGCGACCGTCCTTGCTTTCCTTGGGCATGAAGGACCACTTCATGCCGGTCGGGAAGCCGGCCCCGCCCCGCCCGCGCAGGCCGGATGCCTTGATCTCGTCGATGATCGAATCCTGGCCGCGCGCGATCAGCGACTTGGTATCGTCCCAGTCGCCGCGCGCCTGCGCTGCCTTCAGCCCCCAGTCCTGGAAGCCGTAGAGATTGGTGAAAATGCGGTCCTTGTCCTGAAGCGACATCAGCCCACACCTCCTTGCGTGAGGAAATAGAGAGCGCCCAGTCCGATGACGATCATGGCGCCGAATTTCACGAGGCCCATCAGCACCTTCCACGCGACGAAAGCGAGCGCGATGGCGACCACGATGGTGATGAGTTCTGCCATTACCACGCGCCCCGGTAATCGTGGTTGGCGTCGACCATTTCCTTGAGCGTGGTCGGGCCGTCCTTGGGCTCGGAGGTGTGGCGACCGGGTTCCTGCGTGCCCGCCTTGGGCTGCTCGCCCTTCGCCAGCGCGTCCAGCACGGCGTCGAGGCGTTCCGGCGTCAGGTCCTCGTAATTGTCGTCGTTGATCTGGACCATCGGCGCGGTGGCGCAATTGCCCATGCACTCGACTTCGGTGAGGGTCCACAGGCCGTCTTCGGACACCTTGCCCTTCTTCATCCCGCGCGCCTTGCAGGCGGCGATAATGTCGTCGGAGCCGCGCAGCATGCAGGGCGTCGTGCCGCACACCTGGACGTGGTATTTCCCGACCGGGCGCAAATTGTACATGAAGTAGAACGTCGCGACCTCGACCACGCGAATGATCGGCATGTCGAGATAGGCGGCGACATATTCCATGACCGGCAGAGGCAGCCAGCCCTGCGTGTCGGTTTCCTCGCCCACCTGTCGCTGGGCCAGGTCGAGCAGCGGCATCACCGCCGATTTCTGGCGGCCTTCCGGGTACTTTGCGACGTGCTTGTCAGCCTTCGCCTTGTAGGCTTCGGTGAAAGCGAAATTGCCCCACCGCTCGCGCAGTTCGGGCGTGTCGGGGGCCAGGGAACGATCAGCCATGGGTCAGCCTGTGTTGCAGATAGCGGCCCGCATAGAGGCCGATGACGGCGGCAAAGGCCGTCGAGAGGATTTCCTTGAGCGTCGATTGCCCGTGAAACGCGAGCAGATACGCCGCCACCGCCGAAGCGAAGGCAGCGAACGCCGCGACGAAGATGAAGATTTCGCGGAGCACTATCGATCACACTCCCCGAACACGACGTCGATCGCGCCGAGGATGGCGGTGGCGTCGGGAAGCATGTGGCCCTTGCTCATCATGTCCATTGCCTGGAGGTGGCTGAAGGCGGTCGGGCGGATCTTGCAGCGATAGGGTTTGTTCGACCCGTCGCTGACGAGGTAGACGCCGAATTCTCCCTTGGGGCTTTCCGTCGCGACGTAAACTTCGCCCGCGGGCACGTGGAAGCCCTCGGTGTAGAGCTTGAAGTGGTGGATCAGCGCTTCCATCGACTGCTTCATCGCACCGCGCTTGGGCGGGGAGACCTTGCCGTCGGTGCTGGCGATCGGACCCTGAGGCATTTCGGCGAGGCACTGCTTGATGATGCGGGCCGACTGGTAGACCTCGTTCACGCGGACCATGAAGCGGTCGTAGCAATCCGAATTCGTGCCCACCGGGACGTCGAAATCCATGCGGTCGTAAACGTCGTAGGGCTGCGACTTGCGCAGGTCCCACGGAATGCCGGCGGCGCGGATCATCGGGCCGGAGAAGCCCCATGCCAGCGCGTCGTCCTTGCTCACCACGGCGATGTCGACATTGCGCTGTTTGAAGATGCGGTTGTCGGTCACGAGGCTCATCGCGTCGCCGAACAGTTCCGGCAGGCGTGTGTCGAGCCATTCGCCGATATCGACCAGCAGTTTCTCCGGCACATCCTGATGGACGCCGCCGGGACGGAAATACGCACTGTGCATGCGCGCGCCCGAAGCCCGCTCGAAGAAGTTCATGCAGTCTTCGCGCAGTTCGAACACCCAAAGGTTCGGCGTCATCGCGCCGACATCCATGACGTGCGCGCCGATATTGAGGAAGTGGTTCGAAATGCGCGTCAATTCCGCAAACAGCACGCGCAGGTACTGGGCGCGCTCCGGCACCTCGATGTTCAGCAGCTTCTCGATCGCCAGGACGTAGCTGTGCTCCTGGCAGAGCGGCGAGCAATAATCGAGCCGGTCGAAATACGGCAGAGCCTGCAGATAGGTCTTGTGCTCGATCAGCTTTTCCGTGCCGCGGTGCAGCAGGCCGACATGCGGATCGATCCGCTCGATGATCTCGCCGTCCAGTTCCATCACCATGCGCAGCACGCCATGCGCTGCCGGATGCTGGGGACCGAAATTGATCGTGTAGTTCGAAATCACCTCGTCGCCGGTGGTGGGCGACTCTTCAAGCTGGATGCTCATGCGTCGTCTCCCTTCGGCTCGGTGGCGGGACCGGTATCGGTCGTCTTGCCCTTGCGCGCGGCGCGGGCCGGCTGGTCCTCGGTCGGCTCCGGCGGCGGAGTGCGTTCTTCGTCCGTCGGCTCTTCGGCAGGAGCGCCTGCGCTGACCTTTTCGGCCGCGTGCTTGTCGGTTTTCTTGCCCGCGCCGGTATCGGACGGCTTTTCCGTCACCTTCGGATCGTCGATCGGAGGCGTATCGGCCTTCTCGTCGCCCGGGAGCACGTAGTCAGCCCCTTCCCACGGGCTCATGAAGTCGAACTGCCGCAGGTCCTGCGCCAGCTTGACCGGTTCATAGACCACGCGCTTCTCGTCTTCGGAATAGCGCAGCTCGGTATAGCCGGTAAGCGGGAAATCCTTGCGGAAGGGATGACCTTCGAAACCGTAATCGGTCAGGATGCGGCGCAGGTCCGTATTGCCGTCGAACAGCACGCCGTAGAGGTCGAACACCTCCCGCTCCAGCCAGCCGGCATTGGGCCAGATATGCGTGACGGTCGGCACCGGCGTCGCCTCGTCGGTCGAGGTCTTGACCATGATGCGGTGGTTCTTCGTGACCGACAGCAGCATGTAGACGACTTCGAACCGCTCGGCCCGGCCGGGATAGTCGACCCCGGCGATTTCCATCAGCTGCTGGTATGCGTGGTCATCGCGCAGCGCCTGCAGGACGTTCGCCACCTCATCGCGCGCGACGGTCAGCAGGATCTCGCCATGCTCCTCGCGCGCGCCGGTGACTGCACTGCCCAGCGCCGAGACCAGCGTATCCTGCACGCCATCATTGCTGGCGTATTTCGGCGCGGAATGAAGGACGCTTCCCATCGGATTACCTCTCGATCGTCCCGCTGCGGCGGATCTTCCGCTGCAACTGCATCACGCCGTAAAGCAGCGCCTCTGCCGTTGGGGGACAGCCGGGCACGTAGATGTCGACCGGCACGATGCGGTCGCAGCCGCGCACTACGCTGTAGCTGTAATGGTAATAGCCGCCGCCATTGGCGCAGCTGCCCATGCTGATCACGTATTTCGGCTCCGACATCTGGTCGTAGACCTTGCGCAGGGCCGGGGCCATCTTGTTGCACAGCGTGCCGGCCACGATCATCACGTCCGACTGGCGGGGCGAGGCGCGCGGGGCGACGCCGAAACGCTCCATGTCGTAACGCGGCATGTTGACGTGAATCATCTCGACCGCGCAGCAGGCAAGGCCGAAGGTCATCCACCAAAGGCTGCCGGTGCGCGCCCACTGGAACAGGTCTTCCGTCGAGGTGACGAGGAAGCCCTTGTCGTTCACTTCCGTCTGGAGCGCGTTGAAATACTCCGCGTCGGGCTGGCGCACATCCCCGCCCTTCGCCGTCGGCTGGATCAGCGCATCGCGGCCATGCGAGCTGGTGGTCATCTGCTGGCTCATGAAACTATTCCCAATCCAGCGCGCCCATCTTCCACTCGTAGGCGAAACCAACGGTGAGGATGGCGAGGAAGACGATCATCGACGTCCAGCCGATCATGCCCGTAATGCCCAGGCTGACGGCCCAGGGAAACAGGAAAGCAGCTTCCAGGTCGAAGATGATGAACAGGATCGCGACGAGGTAAAAGCGCACGTCGAACTGGCTGCGCGGCTCCTCGAACGCGGGAAAGCCGCATTCATATTCGCTCAGCTTCTCGGTCGTCGGATTGTGAGCGCCGGTCAGGCGGGACACGCCCATCGGCAGGAACACGAATGCTGACGACAGCACGACCGCAACGCCCAGGAAGAGCAGGATCGGCAGATATTGTGACAGGTCAACCAAGTCGGGACTCGCTTACAGCCGGAATCACGCAGCGAAACGCTGCAGAAAGGTTCTTGCGCGCCCTAGTCCCCTGCCCATCGCGGTGCAAGGGGGCCTTAAGCGGTATATCCCCGCGAAAAGGTGCAATTCACGCAACCTCTTGTGCGGCGATGTGCGCACGAGAGGAGCGTTATCGACCAGCTCAAGCCTTCTTCATCTCGCGTTCGATGGTCTTGCGCGTGGTATCGCCATAGGGCGGCTTGAGCCCGGCGAGCTTGGCCACGTCGATCTTGGGCTGGGTGTAGACCGAACGCGCATGGCTGAATTCGCGGAAACCCTCCGGCCCGTGATAGCTGCCGATCCCGGACGGGCCGACGCCGCCGAACGGCAGGTCTTCCATCGACACATGCATGATGACATCGTTCACCGTCACGCCGCCTGAAATCGTGCGGGACAGGACGGTCTCACGCTCGGCAGCATCCGATCCGAAATAATAAAGGCCGAGCGGCCGGTCACGCCGGTTGATGTAATTGATCGCCTCGCCGACCTGGCTGTAGGTTTTCACCGGCAGGACGGGGCCGAAGATTTCCTCCTTCATGGCTTGCATGTCGTCGGTAACGTTGCGCAGGATGGTCAGGGGCATCTTGCGGGTATTGCTGGACGAGAAGTCTTCCTCACTCGGATTGACCTCGATCACCTCGGCGCCCTTTTCGCGGGCGTCTTCCACCATCGATTGCAACCGGTCGAAATGCCGGTCCGTCACGACCGATGCATAATCGTCATTGTCGAGCAGCGTGGGATACATGTTGTGGACGCCAAGCTGCACCGCGGCGATGGCCGCCTCTTCCCTGTCCTCGGGCACAAGCATGTAATCGGGCGCGAGGCAAATCTGCCCGGCATTGAGCATCTTGCCCAGCGCAATCCGCTCGCCCGCCTGCTCATAATTCGCGCTGCGTCCCAGAACGACGGGGCTCTTGCCCCCCAGTTCCAGCGTGACCGGCACGAGGTTTTTAGCCGCGGCTTCCATGACCTTTGACCCCGTCTGGGTCGAGCCGGTGAAGACGAGGTGATCGAACGGCAGGGAAGAGAACGTCTGCGCAACCTCGGGACCGCCGGTCACGACAGCGACTTCCGCCTCGTCGAAATATTGCGAGACGAGTTTCTGCAGCAGATCGCTCGTGCCTTCGGTGAACTCGCTCGGCTTGATCATGGCGCGGTTGCCGGCCGCCAGCACCTGCATCAGCGGCGCCATCGAAAGGTTGACCGGGAAGTTCCACGGGCTGAGGATGCCGATGACGCCTTTCGGCTCGTAGCGAAGCTCCGCCTTCGCGCCCATCAGCGGCAGGGGAAAGCGCAGCGATCGTTTTTCGGGCTTTGCCCAGTGGTCCATCTTCTTCAGGCAGTATTTGCCGAAGCCGATCGTGCCCGTGATGTCGGTAATCATCGAGGCATCGTGGCTGCGATTGCCGAAATCGGCGCTCATCGCGCGGGCCAGTTCTTCGCCGTGATCGACCAGCAGGGCGATCGCGCGCTTGATCCGGTCCTTGCGCGTTTCCATCGGTTCGGGACGGGCGGCGGTGAAATCCTTGCGCTGGACGTCGAGGATGCGCTCCAGTTCACCTGTCTTGTCGCTCTTGTCGCCGTCCGCCATCGCTCTCTCCATTTGATTATCTTGCAGCACAGCATTAGCTGCCTTGTCGTAGATACGCTTTGCAACACGACATGCTCCCGAAAGGCAAGAGTTACCGATGACCCAGTTTTCCCCCAACGACCCGATCGTGATCCTGTCCTATGCCCGCACGCCGATGGGCGGGATGCAGGGCGCATTGTCCGACGTCAGCGCAACGGAACTCGGCGCGGTTGCAGTGAAGGCAGCGGTTGAGCGTTCCGGTGTGGAGGGCGCGAAATTCGACCGCGCCTATATGGGCTGCGTCCTGCCCGCAGGTCTCGGCCAGGCACCGGCCCGTCAGGCGATGGTGAAGGCTGGCCTGCCGAAATCCGTCCAGGCGACGACCGTGAACAAGGTCTGCGGCAGCGGTATGCAGACCGTCATCATGGGCGCGGAAGCGCTGGCCAGCGGCACGGTGGACTACGTGGTAGCAGGTGGCATGGAGAGCATGACCAATGCGCCCTACCTGCTGAAGAAGCATCGCAGCGGTGCGCGCCTGGGCCACGACACCACCTATGACCACATGTTCCTCGACGGGCTGGAAGACGCCTACGAGGAAGGCCGCGCCATGGGCACGTTCGCGCAGGATACCGCCAATGATTACCAGATGACACGCGAGGAGATGGACGAATATTCCATCGAAAGCCTGCGCCGTGCCAATGCCGCCATCGAGACCGGGGCATTCGAAGGCGAGGTCGTTCCCGTCACCTTCTCGACCCGGAAGGGCGACGTGACCGTCGATACGGACGAACAGCCCGGTCGCGGCCGTCCGGACAAGATCCCGACCCTGCGCCCCGCCTTTGCGAAGGACGGCACAATCACGGCAGCTACCTCCAGCTCGATCTCCGACGGCGCGGCAGCCGTCGTCCTTTCGCGCGAAAGCGTTGCGAAGGACGCAGGACAGCAGCCGGTCGCCCGGATCGTGGCGATGTCGGCCCATGCCCGCGAGCCCAGCGAGTTCACCATCGCTCCCATCGGCGCGATAGAGAAGGTCCTGGAAAAGGCCGGCTGGTCCGCCGACGAGGTCGAGCTGTGGGAAGTCAACGAAGCCTTTGCCTGCGTCGCAATGTTCGCGATGCGCGACATCGGTATTCCGCACGACCGGATCAATGTGAACGGCGGCGGCACCGCGCTGGGTCATCCCATCGGAGCCAGCGGGACCCGCATCATCGTCACGTTGCTCAATGCGCTGAAGAAGCAGGGCAAGACGAAGGGCATTGCCAGCCTCTGCATCGGCGGCGGCGAAGCCACGGCTGTGGCTGTCGAAATCGTCTGACCGTCCGGCAGATCCGCGTTGGCGAGCCCCGGGGTGATTATCTCAGGGCTCGCCAGCGCCCCACAGGCGATCCTGCTCGACGAAGCCGCTCCGGCGGCCGACCGTGAATTCGCACCAGCCGGCATCGCAATCGCCCAGACTGCCGATAACTCCGGTTTCCAGCTTCCAGCGCAAAGCGGCATTCCCCGCCGGCGAAGCACGCATCGGAGCCAGACCCTCGCCCGTGACGTAGGCCGTGCGGTCAGCACTGATCAGTGCGGCGGTAACCCAGCCTTCCGTCCCGTCGGGATCCTGCACGAACCGCCAGCCCTCCTGCACACGCAGGACCTTGAGCGGCAGGTCGTCCCGCTCGTACACCCACTCGATACGGTAATCACGGCCCGGCCCGACCCGCATGTTGAGCTGGGAGGTGTCGATGCTGGCCCAATAGGGCGTCTCCCGCTCCTGCGCCGAGGCAGGACCCGCCGCGAGGATCGAGGTAAAAAGCAGGGCGAGGACGGTACGTGCGGGGTTTTTCATGACCCGGCCACCGATACTTCACCCGCCGCGGTCGCTTCAAGCGGGAAACGCCGCCGGTCCCTGCTCGTCTTTCCGGTGCTTGACCCGAACAGGCGCATTGTCCAATCGTTCGGGCAATGAACACGCCCTCGCAATCCGACCTCGTCATCAGTCCCGGCGCCCAGGGCGCGAGCGGACGGAGAGTTTCCGGCGCCCCGCGCGTCGTCGTCACCAGGCACCTGTTGCCCAGCGTCGAGGCACGCCTGTCCGAATTGTTCGAGACTTCCCTCAATCCGGACGACAGGGCGATGACGCGCGAGGAATTGCGCGCTGCGATACAGGACTGCGACGTGCTGGTCCCGACGGTGACCGACACGATCGACGCCGATCTCATCGAAAGCGCGGGCGAGCGGATGAAGCTGATCGCCAGCTTCGGTGCGGGAACGGATCATATCGACCTGGCTGCGGCAGCGAAGCGGGGCATCATGGTCACCAATACGCCGGGGGTCTTCACCGACGATACCGCCGATCTTACCATGGCCATGATCATCGGCATCCCGCGACGTGTGCGCGAGGGCACGTCCCTCGTAAGGCGCGGCGAGTGGACCGGCTGGGCGCCCTCCGCCCTGCTCGGCCGCCAGCTGGGCGGTAAGGTGCTTGGCATCGTCGGCATGGGCCGGATCGGCCAGGCGGTCGCTCACCGCGCCAGAGCTTTCGGGCTGGAAATCCGGTATCACAACCGCAGGCCCCTTCCCCGAGCGGTCGAAACCATGTTCGGCGCGACCTATGTCGAATCGCTGGACGACCTTCTGGCCCAGTCCGACATCGTCAGCCTGCACTGCCCGGCCTCGCCCGAAACGCTGAAGATGATCGATGCCGGCCGGATCGCCGCGATGAAGGCAGGTTCTGCCCTCGTGAACACGGCACGCGGCGACCTCGTGGATTACGAAGCGCTGATCACTGCCCTGCACGAAGGGCATCTGTCCGGTGCGGGTCTGGATGTCTTCCCCGAAGAGCCCGACATCGACCCGCGCCTGCTGGATCATCCCAACGTCATAGCCCTGCCCCATATCGGCAGCGCGACGGTGGAGGGGCGAGAAGCCTCGGGCGAGAAAGTGATTGCCAATATCCGGTTCTGGGCCGACGGGCATCGCCCGCCCGACCAAG